>JBBRRK010000095.1:0-14250 GCA_038200765.1 Nitrospirales bacterium | reverse complement strand
ACGGCCACCTGCGCCTTGAATGCCGCCCCGTGATGGCGTCTCGTTCGCTTCATCGCCTCGCTCCTCTGGTTCGCCCTCCTTCGGGGGCGTCGGTTAGGCAAGGCTACCACTTATCATACTGTCCGAATTTCCGGGTCCCCCTCTGTCGGACAGGCTCCTAAGCCGCATTCATCATGAGCGATTCTGCTGCAATCGCGGATTCGCTGGTGCATATGTGACGCAAGAGGGAAATATTCTTACAGGCTGCTCAAAAAGGCCGTCCAGTAAGGCCGTAGCGAGCGAAGACCGGAGGCGTAGCATTTCTCACCCGCCCACCCAAGCTGCCAAGACAGCGTGTTCTCCAAATGGGGTACGTTGAGAATCTGAACGATGCGAGAACGACGCATGAAGGAACGCGCGTCTCAGCGCGCCCGGGTCTGGCGGGTGAGAAGAGCGGCTTTTTCAGGAGCCTGCTAGGTTCAACGGAGCGAAACGGCTTCGAGAAGCAGTTCCTTGAAAGAAGTTTTGATCATACTCTTCGCACGAACATAGAACGATTGGTAGGTCTCATGCCCACGGAGTACGTCGTAGTAGAGCTTGACGATGTGATGATAGCGGGGTATCAGGCTATGACAGAAACGCGGATACGAATAGAGGAGGCTCGCTATGCGAACCGCCACCCGAAATTCCTCGTAGATCTCCTGCCGGACAGCCCTTTCGTAATCATCCAACGATCGCGCCTGATCATTGACATGATTCAGAATCGATTCTGCAGCCAACTGTCCAGACCTTACCGCGTAATAGATGCCTTCACCGAACAGGGGATCGACAAGATGCGCGGCGTCTCCCACCAGCAAGGCGCGGCCATTCACCAATTCAATTGACTCCCGATTGTCCTCGGTTAGGTTGTGCTCACTAAAGAGCGGAAGTGGATGGCCGACCGGATGCGGGACGTTCCATGGAGCTAATCCCTTCTCACCCCGCACGAACTGATCGAAAATCTTCTTCGGACTCGCGAGACCTCCGCGAAGATCCCCCACGCCGATCGAGAGCCGTTCATGCTTCGGGAAAATCCAGGCGTAGCCTTTGGGCGTCGCGCCGATATCGATGAGCGCACGACCGGTGCCGGGATAATGGGGTACAGGCCCGATCGGGACTTCACTCTCCAGAGTCGCCATCCGGCGGCTCCGACGTCCCGGGAACAACTGCTGCGCCACCACACTGTTCGCCCCATCCGCCCCGATCAAAACCTTGGCCAGATACCGGCCTCGATCCGTCGTCACTTCAATGCCGTCGTGAAGCTGCCGACATGACGTCACCGGCTCGTCTTCGTGCACCTCGGTGCCTGCTCGCCTTGCTTTCTCCACGAGAAAATGGTCAAACCGATCGCGCATGACCATGTAGGCGATCGGGCTAGAGGAATCAAGGAAGAAGGGATCCGCACCGCGGTAGGAAAACTGTATGCCGTAAATCGTATGCTCAACGACCGACTTGTAATCGTCTTCCAAAATACGGTCGATGCGGGCAGACAACCCGCCGCCACAGACCTTGTACCGTGGATGCGTGGCCTTGTCGAGCCCGAGCACGGACAGGCCGGCTCGGCTCAACTGGTAGGCGGCAGTGGCGCCGGCCGGCCCCATACCGACCACCAAGGCATCGTAGGCTTTGACGTCTGGCAACGTGGGCATGGGAAGGAGTAGGAAGTCTACACGCTAAAAGAAATGTTCAATTGAACATTCGACAGGACACATTGAGCATTACGATCACTGCCCCAAATACCAGCCAATCCCGTACCGCTCCAAAAAACCGGTAATCATTGTGAGGCTATTGGCGTAAATCATGACGCCCACGACAATGAGCATCACCCCGCTCACCGTGGAAACGCCCCACAAGTAGACGCGCGCCTGCTTGAAATAGGCGAGGAACCGATCCACCCCCAAGGCCGTGAGAAACAACGGCACCCCCAGTCCCAATGAATAGCTCGTCAGCAATAGCACCCCGTTCATCATCGACTCGGTGGTACTGGCATACAACAAAATGGTCCCCAGCACCGGCCCGACACACGGTGTCCACCCGGCGGCGAACGCGATGCCGATCAAGAACGATCCCACATACCCAACCGGCCGATTTCTAAATTGAAACCGATGCTCCATTTTCAGAAAGCTGATATTCAAGATCCCCAATAAATAGAGGCCGAAGATAACGATCACGATCCCGCCGATTCGTCGAACGTAATCTTGATACATCACCAACGCCTGCCCGATGAAGCTGGCCGAAGCGCCAAATGAGATAAAGACCGCTGAAAATCCTGCGATAAACAACAGGGCGTTCACGACAATGGTTTTCTTTAACTTCGACCGCACCGTCGAATCGGTGAGTTGTTCGATGGACAGCCCTGTGACATAGGAAATGTAGGAAGGAACCAGCGGAAGCACGCAGGGCGAGACGAACGAGAGCAACCCAGCCGAAAAGGCCGCGATGAGAGAGATGTTGGTCACCGATTGCGACAATGTCGGACAGGCTCCTAGCAGACTTCGGAAAAACTCTGCAGGCACGCTGGCATTTCACTGATCCGCAGGTCTGGGGCAACAGGCGAACACCATGCAGAATGCTCAAAAAGTCCAGACTTCTCACCCGCCCAACCCTGGCGCGCCGAGACGCGCCTAGCCCCAAGCAAGACCGCAAGCGCGCGAAGAGGCGAGGCGTACGGTTCGGTACGTTGAGCCTCTGAGCGATGCGAGAACGATGCTGGCGGATTTTTTCAGCATTCTGCTAGGATTTCATCAACATCTGCACGAGCTGCAGCGCCTCAGGCGCACTCCAGTCCCGCGCACCGAAGATCTGGTGACGGACGACACCCTGTCGATCGACCATAAAGGTCATCGGAAGGCTCCGGGCGCCATAGGTCAATCCCACACGATAGTCCGAATCGTGAAGAATGGGAAATGTCAGGCGGTTCTTTTTCTGAAACGGCCTCGTGATCGACACACCTTCCGCGTCGGTCGACACAGCGAGTATCTCAAAATCCTTCCGCGGAAACATCCGATAGAGCTCTTCCATCGCCGGCATCTCGACCCGGCAGGGGCCGCACCAGGTGGCCCAAAAATTCAGCAGTACGACTTTGCCGCGCAAGTCCGACAGTGCCACGAATCGACCGTCCAAATCCTGGAGCCGGAAGTTCGGCGCCGGCTCACCCAGCTTGACCGCGTAGCGCCCGGCGACCGGGAACATATCCTGTGCCGACACACCGTCCAAGCCTGGCGCGGCAGCCATCAGACAGAGCGCCGTTCCAATAATCCAGGGTCTCATCATCCCCATCTCACTCGTTGGAGCACCGACGTCTTACGCTTGAGATTCACTCCTGCAACGGCCCAAAGACATAATCTCCCCGTACCGCCCCACGTATGGTACTGAAGGCCAGTGAAGGAAAGCCTAACTGATTGTAACGCATCAACCGAGGCGAGAGCTGAAAGAATAGAGTCATCTTACAAGTGCTGGAAAATGGGTGTCAAGCAAGTCGGCCGAGACGCCAGATCGGGCATGCACCGAAATGTCCGCTAGACAAAGAGTGGGTGCTCATACTAATATCGCCCGGCAATTCGTGAGGTCGCCGCCACCGAACCCTGAGGAACCATATGAGAAACAATTATTTGTTCACCTCTGAGTCTGTCACTGAGGGGCATCCGGATAAGATCGCCGACCAGATCTCTGACGGAATCCTCGACGCCATCATCGCCCAAGACAAATACGCCCGCGTGGCCTGCGAGACGATTCTGACGACTGGGCTTGCCTTCGTGGCTGGTGAAATATCCACCAAGGCCTATGTCGAGATTCCCGATATCATTCGCGAAGTCATTAAGGATGTCGGCTACTGCGACGCCTCCTGGGGATTCGACTACCACACCTGTTCCGTCCTCACCGCCATTCACCAGCAGTCGGGCGATATTTCTATGGGCGTGGATTCCGGCGGTGCCGGCGACCAGGGACTGATGTTCGGCTATGCCACCAACGAGACGACCGAACTCATGCCGATGCCGATCGTCCTTGCCCATCGGCTCACCAAGCGGCTGGCAGAAGTCCGGAAAAAGAACATCCTACCCTGGGTCCGTCCCGATGGAAAATCCCAAGTGACCGTGGAATACCGGAACGGGAAACCGGTGCGGATCGACACCATCGTCGTCTCGACGCAACACAGCCCCGACGTCACGAACAAGCAGATCGAACGCGACATCATGGAGAAAGTCATCAGGCCCATGATGCCGAAAGGACTTTACGACCCGGCGAGCGTGAAACACCACATCAATCCCACCGGCCGCTTCGTGGTCGGAGGACCGATGGGCGACACTGGGCTGACGGGCCGCAAGATCATCGTCGACACCTATGGTGGCCACGGCAGCCATGGAGGCGGCTGCTTCTCCGGCAAGGATCCCACGAAAGTGGACCGGTCGGCGTCATACATGGCCCGCTACATCGCGAAGAACATCGTCGCCGCCGGATTAGCCCAGAAGTGCGAAGTGCAGCTTGCCTATGCCATCGGCGTGGCCGATCCCGTCTCGGTGTTGGTCGATACCAAGGGGACAGAAAAGGTCGACGTCGAGAACCTGGATAAGCTCGTACGGATACACTTCCCCCTGACGCCCCGCGGCATCATCGACTACCTTAAGCTCCGCCGGCCAATCTTCAGAAAGACCGCGTCCTACGGGCACTTCGGTCGAAGCGAACCGGAGTTCACCTGGGAAAAGACCGACAAGGCCAAAATTCTGCGAAAAGATGCAGGCCTCTAGTTGACACAACAATAAGCCGATAGAAAAGGGGGCGGGGTACCCAACCCGCCCCCTTTTTCTTGACTGCCAATGATCATTGACGTTCTAGAGCAGGCAGTAGAAAACTCAGTTTATACACAATGCACCGTTGGAATTTTTCATATTGACACTCATGTCAACAACGCATCAGGGTGCTCAAAAAGGCCGTCCAGCAAGGCCGCAGCGAGTGAAGACCGGAAGCGTACCCCCTGGGGTACGTTGAGGATCTGAGCAATGCGAGAACGCCGCTGGCGGGCTTTTTCAGCACCCTGTTAGAAGGAGGGTTTTGTGGAATACGATGTGAAGGATATGGAGTTAGCAGACCAAGGCAAACTCAAGATCGAATGGGCCGAAGCCACCATGCCGGTGCTGCGCCTCATCAAGAAGCGGTTTCTGCGCGAGAAGCCCTTCGCAGGGCTCCGCGTCACAGCTTGTCTCCACGTGACGACCGAGACTGCGAATCTGATGAAAACCCTCCAAGCCGGCGGAGCCGATATCCGCCTCTGCGCCTCCAATCCGCTGAGTACACAGGATGAGGTCGCGGCGGCACTCGTCAAACATGACGGCATTCCAACCTTTGCGATCAAAGGCGAAGACAGCAAAACCTACTACAAGCACATCCAATCGGCGATCGCCCACAAGCCGCAAATCACGATGGACGACGGTGCCGATGTCGTCTCCCTGATCCATTCCAAGCGCAAAGACTTACTGAAGCATGTGATCGGCGGCACGGAAGAAACCACCACCGGCGTCATCCGGCTCCGCAGCATGGCCGAGAAGAAAGTGCTGAAGTTCCCGGTGATCTCCGTCAACGACGCCGACACAAAGCACCTGTTCGACAACCGCTACGGGACCGGCCAGAGCACGCTCGATGGCATCATCCGCGCGACCAACCGACTGATTTGCGGCACCACCTTCGTCGTCGCCGGCTACGGCTGGTGCGGGCGCGGCATCGCGATGCGTGCCAAAGGAATGGGCGCCGACGTCGTGGTCACCGAGATCGATCCGGTTAAGGCGATTGAAGCGGTGATGGACGGATTCCGCGTCATGCCGATGGAACAGGCCGCACTCGTGGGAGATTTCTTCGTCACGGTCACCGGCAACCTCAAGGTCATCCGCGGTGAGCACTTCGCCGAGATGAAAGAAGGCGCCATCGTCTGCAACTCAGGCCACTTCAACGTTGAGCTAGACATCCCCGCGTTGGAGAAATTGAGCCGCAAGAAACGCCTCATTAGACCGGGCGTCGAACAATTTACGCTGAAGACCGGCCGTCGGGTCAGTCTGCTCGGCGAGGGACGCCTCGTGAATCTAGCAACGGCCGAGGGCCATCCCTCCAGCGTTATGGACATGAGCTTCGCGAACCAGGCGCTCGGGGCGGAGTATCTGGTGAAGAACTACAAGAAGCTGGAAAAGAAGGTCTATCCGGTCCCACCGGTGATCGACAAAGAAATCGCCCGGCTCAAACTCGCGGGCATGGGGATGAAGATTGATACGCTGACGAAGGAGCAGGTGAAGTATCTGGCAAGTTGGGAGATGGGCACGTAAGGAACGGAGCAGCGCGGGGTGGTCCCTATGCTCGCAGAACGCGCACGATCAGAATGTGCTCGTCCGATGCGCGCAAGTGGACCACCCCGCACCACTCCTGCCAGACAATGGAGAGGGAATAAAGAAAAGGCCACCGAAGCGGTGGCCTTTTTCTATGGATCAAGAAACGGTGTCTGACACCTTCACCTCCACGTTTCCTTGGTCCATCAATAGATTTTTCTTATACTTCGGCGTAGCCTTCTAGCGGGTTCAAAACCAAATCCTTCTGGTCTAAGGCTTGTGGAAAACAGTCACTCCATAATCGACCTCAATTAGATGAGCATCCAAGACTACATTGCTGCCCAAAGAGCTAACATTACGTCGATCAGTCAGCTCCCCCATTTTTTAATACTCGGCGATCTCACTGATAGACTTTATGAACGTGCCGTTACCCTTGTGCCTAAATCATCTCTACCGCCGTTTGGTCAACTTCTCCTTATTTGCCATAGGTCATTTTTGTCAGCACTTACTTTGATCGGTCAGGCCCAGCCAGACGACGCTGGTCCAATTAGCCGAAGGGCTATCGAAGCGGCTCGACTTGCCTTAGCTGTGAGGAGAAATCCTGATAATGCTATAAAATGGGCGGCTTATGAACAGAGGATGGAACGGTGGCAAGCCAGGGATAGAGGTGAAAAACCAAAGCCATTATCACCGAAACTTGATTTACCACGCGACCATCCAATCCTAACCGAACTAGATAAGCAGGTTGGTATTCTGTCTGACTCCTCTGTTCATTTCACTCCTGAATACTTTGGTTCACAGCACTGGATCCGAAGCGAGGCGAGGATTGAACTTCGCTACTTTACCTCCGACCAGGGAACGATTGAAGTCAATCTGATTACCCTCATTGGGATCCATGCAAACACCTTGCGCTTATTTAACGAATGCCTCGATGGTTCGTTCATCGCGGACGACCAGTGGAAGCAGGCTTGGCAACAGCTAGAGGCTAATGGGAAGCCGTTAGCCGAACCTTATAAGCCAACTGACAGGCCGGATGAAATCTGAACCCATGGCTTAGAAACAGTTGTTTTTGACATGCCGTGGCAAGATCTGTGAGCCTATAAAAAGAACGGTGTTGTTATAACAGTAGGTCCAGATGAATTTATGAGCGAGGCTTCTTCATTTCGAGGACCCGCGTGGTGTACGGAGTCCAGCTAACGGCCCGTAACGCCATTCAACGCAACAGGGGAGAGTTTTATCCCGCTTTGCAAAGCAATTGGCGTCTTATGTGGACCAGATAATACATAGTTTGGGCCTAGTACATTAAAGGGGAGCAGTCATGAATACCGTGTGGATCGTTGACGGCGCATACTTGATGAAGGGAGCACCCGGCCGATTTGAGTACGTGAAGCTCAAGAACGAGCTTGAGAAGCTCAATGGTCAGCCATTCACTGAGAGTTTCTATCTAAACTCAACGCCCAATCCCGCTACTGACGCACAGGACGCTTTCCATTCATGGATAAAGATGGCGCCCCCGAAAGGACCAAAAATGCGAGTCCAACTCTACAAGCTGAAGAACCTGCACTGCGAATGCCCAAGCTGCCATACCAAGTTCGACAGGGAGGTTCAAAAGGGTGTCGATGTTGCAATCGCGACGTTACTAATCAAGCTCGCAGTTCAGAAAAAGTATGACCGAGTAATTTTGTCTGCTGGCGATGGTGACTTCGAGTCTGCCGTGGAGTATGTCAAAGACGAATTCCAAAAAGAGTTCTGGGTTGCTGGTTTCAATGCCAGTGTTTCCGCAGATTTGCAGTCCTATGCAGACAATGCTATCTGGATCGATTCATTTTGGGCTTCAATCCAAAAATAGCCCAACCCATCTTCCCAGCGGACCGCCTTCGGCGTCTGCTGAATTCAGACGTTGGGCCTTACGCTCTCTACCGAGGAACTTATGACTTCCCAAGAAATTTTGCAGCATGGGGGACAAATAAAAATGGTCGGGAGTCTTTTCTAAGGTAGGCCCGTCGATGGCGACGGACGAGCCCGCGTTTGTTTCCCGCGCTCCGTTTTGCTTCGAGCTATACGCTATCAGCCATATGCTCTCAACAATCCTCCGCTCTCATTTCGCTTCACGCTATAGGCCTTCGACTGCAGGCTCTTCGCAAAAACCCCGTTTCGTTTCGAACCATACGCCATCGGCTATCAGCCATACGCCCTTCGAATCCCACGCCCCCATCCGCGCATGTGTATATCTGTTTGACGAGCCGAGTTTCATGCAGTAGAATGTGCATCACTGTGATGCACCTATGATGCATGGAGGGCTGGCACCATGAAAGCGATTACGTTGCGGAACCTTCCACCCGAAGTCGCCCGTACCGTTCAACTCCGGGCCAAGCAGAAAAAGACCAGCGTGAATAAGGCAGTCATCGAGCTATTGGAAGAATCAGCTGGGGACAAGGTAAAAAAGAAAACACCGGTCCGCTACCATGATCTCGATCATCTTGCCGGAACCTGGACGGAGAAAGAAGCCGCCGCATTCGACAAACTCATTGCCGAGCAACGTACGATTGATCCGGAGCTCTGGAAATGACCCGACTGCTGCTGGATAGCTCCGCATATATCGCGTTCAAGAAAAAACACCCCGAGGTGGTCGAGACCCTCCCGCAAGCCGAAGAGATATGGATCAGTCCAATTGTCCTCGGAGAGCTTCGCGCGGGTTTTCTCCAGGGAAGCAAACGAGAGGGCAATGAACGCGAGTTACGAATGTTTCTGGAATCCTCGCGCGTTCGCCTGCTGATCGTGGACGAAGAGACATCGGAACGTTATGCGACCATTCGCGTGGGTTTGAAGAAGGCCGGCACCCCGGTTGCCGCCAACGATCTCTGGATCGCCGCCAGCGCCATGCAGCACGGGCTCCCGATCCTGACATCCGATCGCGATTTTCAGAAAATTCCACAAGTCATTGTTCACCACTTTTCGCCCATCTAGAAAAACGGAGAACCTCCCGCATCAACACCAACACACCGGACGCCCACCAATGGCGACGGGTGACCCCGCTCATGCTTCCAACGCTCCGCTTTGCTCCGCGCCATAAGCTATACGCTATCAGGCATATGCTCTCAAAAATCATCCGGTCTCATTTCGCTTCAAGCTATAGGCCTTCGGCCTGTACGCTCTTCGAATCCCCTACCCCACTCTCGCACGGCTGACAAGAAAACAGGGACATTCTGAATTCCTGATATCTCAGGAGGCTGGCAGGAGCGGACGTTACCGGAGGCGCGGAGACCCGTCGAGGGCCGGCCTGTGCCAAGAAATGAAGAATAGCCGTATGGCGCTATGGTGAGGAATCGGGCGGAACGAGCGGCTCAAGAGCTTTGATCAGCTCAGGGATGTCACGGCTCGCAATCTTCTACCCCCAGCTCTTGCAGCCCACTTGTGTATTCCCGTATATGCCTCGCTCAAGGAGCTGGTGTCGGCCACCTTCCCTCCACCCCAAACCCCAAAGCTGGGGAATGAAAAAGGTGTCAGGCACCCAGTTTCTTCTGCAATCAAAAATTCGTTTGTAGCCATGTCGTTTGGACTGGCCCATGTATCCTTGGGCCGACTCTGACATAGGATTTGGGCTCCTAGGAGAAGGGAAGGTCCGACTCACCTGCGAGAATTGATTAACGCAATCGGCGCGTCTTACACTCAGTTGGGACGAGCGGCGATTAGGGAAGACGGGAAGGAATGAGCGAGCGTTGGGATACGTGTGTTTCTTCGTTGTGCCACGTGGAATTGTTCTGTTGGCATGGCACACCATCATTGGCTCGGACGGACAGGACTCGGAATCACAGGGTTCCTGTCATGCATGATAAACGGAAACATCATGCCAATATCCTGACGCGGACTGCTTCTAATACAGAGGTGGAGAATCCTTAGCATGGTGATATGGGTGGACGTCATCATTGCCTTATCTCTTGCGTACTATTGGGCCGGTTTTGATATGGTCCATTTTCATTCACAGTTAGAGTCAGCGGATCAGCCGGAGTATCTGAGCGGCTCGACATGGAAAAAATTTGTGTCAGGCGCGACATGGCCAATCGTCTCATACGCTAATCGAGAGTTGGCGTGGTTCTCAATTGGCTTTTTAAGTGCGACAATTGTTCTTGGTGCCGCATACATCGGCTTAAACCACCTATTAGGCTCAATGTTCTTTGCCGTGTTGGTTTTAGGAGCGGTGCGAGTCACGCCAATCCTTTCAGCATTGATTTCATTTCCGTTGGCCATGGTGAGCTCAGTGCTCTGGATTTTTATCGCGAAACCATTAGGGTTCAAAGATCCTGCCGGTATCGAAAGAATGAAACGCTGAATGATGTCTTTTCTTGATGGCGCGTGAGCGATTACGACTCCCGCCCATTTTCTCTGCCGTGTGCCAGCTTTTTTTACTTCAGGGACGACTTGCAAAGGTGCGAAGCGCATCATTCCGACCTGATGCTGATGGCCCGCCAACTTAGGGCCCCGATGGCTGCGCCGGCCGTATCGGCTAACCAATCCAGCCAGCTCGACTCACGGAATGGGACAAAGATTTGATGCGCTTCGTCCGTGAGGCCGTAGACCGAGGCTGTCACGATCGCCAGCACGACTGCCTGCCGAGCGACAGCCGGCCCCGCTGCCCAGCGAAACGCACGGTAGCAGAGGAGGCCCAAGATGCCGTACTCCACCCCGTGCAAGACTTTGTCGCTCACGTCTTTGAGCAAGAATGATGGCAGTTGCTCTTCCGGATGCGACTGGGCAGACAGGTAGAAAATCACTCCGGCATAGAGCGCTACTGGCGCCCAGTACCAGAACACTTTAACCATCTCTCTTTCCAAAGTTGCCTCACCCATTGATGTCTTCTCGCCCCATCCCCTATCCTATGCGATACTTATCACGAACAGATTGCGGAAAGACTACATAAACACGCCTTGCCCCAAGCAAGACCGCATCGAACGATCACTTACTAAGGGGTGGCTGGAATAATCCCCACTGCGCGCGCCCAACGTGGGTTTTCTCAGGCCGCGCGTCGCGCGAACGGAGAGGACCCGCCGGGCCATCTCACCCCTTGCCCCCTGCACGCACGGCAGCTTATGATCCCCCATGCAAGTCCAACTGAGCCATCCAGCCAGAACCGTCGAAATCAAAGGCCCCAAGAAGGTGAAAGACCTCCTGCGCGAGTTGAATCTCGTGGTCGAAGCGCATCTGGTGATCAAAGGCGATGATTTGGTGACGGAAGACGAAATGTTGTATGACGGCGATCAGGTTGAAATCCGGCCGGTGATTTCCGGCGGCTCCCCACGTTTCATGCCTTACGTTTCATGAGATAAGAATGAATTGCACCAAATGTAAAACCAAAGCGGTCATCGGCCTCCCCCGCCACAATGCGGCCTTCTGTAAAGGTTGCTTCAACGGCTTTGTTCACGATCAGGTTGCGCGAGCGATCAAGTCAGAGAAGATGTTTGGCAAGGAGGACCGGATTCTCGTGGCCGTGTCCGGTGGGAAGGACAGTCTGGCGCTCTGGGACATTCTGCTCAAGCTCGGCTATCGCACCGACGGGCTCTATGTCGACCTCGGCATTGGGACCTATTCTGAGCAATCGCATACCAAGGTGACGAAGTTCGCCGAGGCGGTCGCAGCCTCACATGGAGCCACGCTGCACCTCCATACGGTCGAACAGGAGGCCGGCGCGGGAATCAAGGAACTGGCTCAGCTCATCCATCGCCCGACCTGTTCCACCTGTGGCACCATCAAACGCTACCAATTCAATCGCGTGGCAATCGAACAAAATTACGACGTCATGGCCACAGGCCACAATCTCGACGACGAAGCGGCCAGGCTCCTGGGCAACGTGCTGCATTGGCAGGAGGAATATCTGGATAAGCAGGGCCCGTTGTTGCCGGCCTCGGTGGCAGGGTTTGCCAAAAAGGTGAAGCCTCTCTACCGGCTCTCAGAACGAGAACTCGCGGCCTATGCGGTCTTGAACCGGATCGATTACATCGTCGAGGAATGCCCCATGGCGAAGGGCTCCAAGATGCTCCAGTACAAGGAGGTCTTGAATCGTCTGGAGACCGAGTCGCCAGGCACGAAGCAGACGTTCTATTGGGGCTTTCTTGAAAAGCAGAGCAAGAAGCAGCCGACGGCAACCACCATGACGGAGAAAGACCGGGCCGTTCTTCACCCCTGCGCCTCGTGCAGTCAGCCCACCACCGCCGAAGTCTGCTCCTACTGCAAGATGATGGCACGGGCCAAGACCGTCGTCCCACGCTAAAGCAGGATGCTGAAACAGCCCGCCAGCGGCGTTCTCGCCTCGAAAGCATTCTCAACGTAGCCCAGAGGCTACGCCTCCGGTGCTTTCATCGGCTGCGGCCTTGCTGGACGGCCCGTTTGAGCATCCTATGGGTCGTGCCCAGTTATCCCAGACATGCGAACCATCGGATTTCCAGCGGGCCAGCATCATTTTTCCGCTGCCTGCTAATCCGGCCTCCCGCTCTTGCAAAGCCCCGACCGACTCCGTAAGCTGCGTTTCAGATAGTTGACCTGTACCAAAGCAACCTTATCTCCGCTTCCATGGCGACCACACCACGCGACTATTATCAGATTCTCGGTCTTCCCAAGTCTGCCTCGACGGACGACATCAAGAAAGCCTATCGCCGCCTCGCACGCCAATTCCATCCTGACATGCACAGCGGCGCCAAGAAGGCCGAGATGGAGAAACGGTTCAAAGAACTGAACGAGGCGCAGGAAGTCCTCTCCGATCCGGATAAACGAAAAAAGTACGATCAATATGGCACCAACTGGGAACAGGCCGAGGCCTATGAGCAGGCTCGCCGCCAAGCTGGCGCCCGTGGGTACAGCCAGAACGCGGCGCCCGGCGGGGAAGGCTTTTCCGACATCTTCGAAAATCTCTTCAAAGGGCGAGGGCGAACCGGCAATGTTCGCGGATTGGCCATGCAGGGCGAGGATCTTGAAACGGAGGCGCACCTGACGCTGACCGAGGTGTTCACCGGCGTGACGAAACGCATGATCCTGCAAGAACCTGTGCCCTGTACCACCTGTCACGGGAGCGGAGCCATTCGTGGACGAGCCTGCCCGACCTGTCAGGGGCACGGTGCAACGCTGCAACCAAATACGATCGAAGTTCGAATCCCCGCCGGGGTCCAGGACGGCACGAGGGTGCGCGTGGCCGGTAAGGGACAAGCCGGCGCCAACGGCGGCAAGCCCGGCGACTTATATCTGCGTGTCGCCATCTCTCCTGACACCGTCTTTCGCCGGCAGGGGAGCGACATTCATGTCTCTCTCCCCGTCTTCCCCTGGGAAGCGGCCTTGGGCGCCGAGGTGATGGCCCCCACACTGAGGGAACCGGTCCGAGTGAAAGTTCCGCCGGGGAGCCGGGCCGACAGTAAGCTTCGGCTGAAGGGCAAGGGCCTCCCCGCTGCGGCCGGCGGCCACGGCGATCTTTTCCTAACAATCCAGATTGTGATGCCCCCCTCATCGACCGACGCAGAGCGCATCTTGTACGACAAACTCAGGACGTTCGAGCATCCGGACCCGCGTGCCGATCTGCTGGCCCAAGCCCAACGCCGATCACATCCCTGACGCTCGCTCACAGGATACTGAAAAAGTCCGCCGGCGTAAGAAAACCGTTATTGGGACCTTGAGTTCTAACTCCAAGTGCAACACGACCGGCCCTGATGGGCTAAGGTGTTGCCATGACACAACAATGTTACACGCACTTGAGTGACACCGATCGTGAGACCCTGAGCCTCGGCCTGGCTCAGGGCCAGTCGTTACGGACGCTGGGGCGGGTGTTGGGGCGAGCCCCCAGCACCGTGAGCCGCGAGGTGGCCCGCAACAATGCGCGGGGTCGCCCCTCCCGGGCTTGCACGGCGCAGGCGGTAGCGGCCACCCGAGCTCGTCAGCCACGGCG
>JBBRRK010000094.1:0-14452 GCA_038200765.1 Nitrospirales bacterium | reverse complement strand
TATCCGCCGGACAAGCAGGAACAGGCTACGCAGACGGTGCTGGAGCAAGCAGCCTTGCTTTCCGGGGAATGGGCGTCCGCGTGAAGGGGGCGCCTAACAACAGCATGCAGCTGACGGCGCTTCGCGCCGCAGCTGATGCTGAGCGTTAGGCCCCTCAAATGAAGCACCTGCTGCAGTCACTCAAAGATGCCCTTGCGGCCGAGAACCACTACGCAGCCCTCGCACTTGCAGTCGCGCTCCCAGACATTTGCGGCTGGGTGTTGGATCCAAATTCGGGTTCAAAGGCGAGATGCGTTGCCTGGTTCGAGAGATATATGCAGCCGACATACACACGGCCAGCAACAGATCGCTTTTCTGAGCACGTATTCTTGAATGGATTCGACTTCTATGCCTTAAGGTGTGCCTACCTACACGAGGGACGAGACGACATCACTGAACAACACGCACGGCAAGTTTTAAACAACTTTCAATTCGTTGTTCCCCCAGCAGGATGCTTGGTTCACTGTAATCAATCTAACAACACACTCCAACTGCAGGTCGATGTCTTTTGCCTTGAACTCGCCGAAGGCACATTGCAATTTATGACCGACATCTCTGGCGACACCGACGCCATGCAGAGGATGGACCAACTTCTACTCATACGCGATGTCAATGGAAAGCCGTTGCTCGGCGGGGCCTAACCATTCGCTCAACCGGACATTTTGCTGCGGTCGGCATTTCGCCTCCATTTCATTCTCAGCCAAATCCCAACCTCCGCAAAATCCCGGTTAGCTAAAACGTCGCTCGGCCTCATAAAATTCATCGAGAGGATTTTTTCGCGCCAGGCGAGCAACCTGGGTCAGCAGGATTTTGTAATTGCACGTTCCACCTGTTGACGAGATCCAGAGTCTGTTCTCTTTCTGTGACGAAAAGAGGTATCATTTGAGGCTGCTCAAAACGGCAGCCCAACAAGGCGGCAGGGAGCGGGACCACCGGAGCATACGCGGTGAGGGTATGTGAGGAGGGCGCGCGACTGACAACGCAGTTGGATGTCGTTTTCAGCAGCCGCTACGGTTCGACGGTCACGTCCACAAACGCCGGCACACTATCCGCCCCCTTCTTATCCGTCACCCTCAGCTTAAACCGATAAGTCCGTTTTTCCGACAGAGTCGGTGCGAGGAAGGAAGCTTCGGCGTTTGCCACGTCCAGCAGGGGGATCTTGCTGCCACGTACCTGGCTCCAGGAGTAGTAGAGCGCTTCGCCTTCGGCATCGCGGCTCTTCAATCCGTTCAGCTTCACTTTCGACCCAGCCTTCACGGTCTGGTTTGTTCCTGCGTCGGCTACCGGCGGTTCATTCTGTTCCTCATTCACATTCACTTCGACGTCGAGGGCAGCCCGTTTGCCGCGGTTGGCCACCGTGAGTGTCATCTTGCCGTTGCCCATGATTTGGAGTAGGCCATCTTTGAGGACCTTGATGACCTTGTCATCGGAAGACTCATAACTCGTTCCCGTGGAGGGGGCGCTGATCCGGCGAGTCTCGCCATCGGCAAAGTCACCTACGACAGGCAGCTCGAAAATCTTGCCCAGGGAATCGACGTGACCATATGCGGAGGATTGCCCGGCGCGTCCGAGTTGTAAGGGTTTGTCGGTTTCGAACCCGATTGTGGTGAGCGCAGCACCGGGCTCTACCTGCACAATAATTTCGTCGAAGGTGGATCTGGTGCCTAGCCGTCCGCGTGAAATTTCTGCCACAGCCAGCAATCGCATGGGCCCGACGCTGTCTTTGGGGACCAACAAGGAGCCGCCGAAAGGTGGATCATGGTCGGATGAACCGATCAGCGCCACCGGCGCCACGATCGATCCCGTGGCGGTGGCGTCTTCCTGTTCGACTAACGCCTCGTCCTGTTCGCCATACCAATAGTAACGGACTTGGGCGATGTTGGAATCTTTGCCCAGGTCCACACGAGCGGTGACGGTTGTGCCCGATGTCAGCTTCGCCCCTTCCGCCGGTTCGATGATCGTGAATGCGAGCGCGTGCTGCGCTGCGAGGCCTAGGCACAAGGCTATTGTGAATATGCCCACGTTCCACCGCCCCGTTTCATGTCTCACGTTTCACGCCTCATCGTTTTAGGTGGAAGGGCACGTCGATCAGGATGACGCGCTCTTTGAATAGCAGTGCGGTTTTGAGGAGCAGCGCTCGTTGGTTGTGCAGGATACCCTGCCACCAATGGGCGGGAAGAATCTCCGGGATGACGACGGTCACCCAGATGTCGGGCTCCTTTTCCAGAATTTTCTCGATGTAGTCGAGCAAGGATTTTAGGACGGAGCGGTAGGGAGAGGGGAGGGCGATCAAATTGATACCACAGCCCCACTGCGCCCACTGGATTTGTATGCGCGCCGTGGCCTGTGGGTCCACATCGACCATCACCGCATGAATCTCTCCGGGACGGCTGCGTGCGTAATCGACGGCTCGAATGACTGCTTGATTGACGCCGTTGATGGGAATGACGACGACATTGCGTCTCGGAAGCGGAGGCCGATGGTCGCGCGTGAGCGCGATCTGTTCAGTGACGGCTTTGTAGTGCGAGCGGATCGAACGGAACATCGAGACCAATATGAGAATGAGGAGAAAGACGATCCAGGCGCCGTGCGTAAATTTGGTGGTGGTAATAATGATGAGGGTAATGCCGGTCGTGACAGCGCCTACGCCGTTCACAATCAGTTTCGTTTGCCAATGAGGCCCTTTTTTGGTCAGCCACTGGCGTACCATGCCGGATTGAGACAACGTGAAGGAGATGAACACGCCGATGGCGTAGAGCGGGATCAAGGCGTGCGTGTCGCCGTGAAAGAGGATCAGAAGAAAACAGGCGATGAGCCCTAAAACGATGATTCCGTTCGAGAATACCAAGCGGTCGCCGAACGTCGCCATCTGGCGGGGCATATAGCGGTCGCGCGCCAGGATCGAAGCGAGCTGGGGGAAGGCCGCAAAGGCGCTATTGGCGGCAAGGACTAACAGGAGCATCGTCCCGATCTGGATCGCGTAGTACAGACTCCCGGTCCCAAAGGTGAGCCGTGCTAATTGAGAAATGACCGTCTCATCCGTTTTGGGCTGGATTCCAGTGTGGTAGGCCAGAAAGGTGATACCCATAAATAACGCCGCCAGAATCAGCGACATCCAAATCATGGTGGCCGAGGCATTCCGGGACTCTGGCCGGCGAAAGGCTTTCACGCTATTCGAAACCACCTCCATTCCGGTCACGGCCATACAGCCTGCGGCAAAGGTTCGAAGGATCAGGAACAGTGTCAGGTCTTCGACCGCCGTCTGGTGGTCCGGTGACACCGAGGCGCTTTGTCCGAAGAAGGCCTGGATGCTTCCGATCATCAACATCACTCCGATGATGCCGATGCCAAAGTAGGTGGGAAAAGCGAAGAATGTCCCCGACTCCCGCACACCGCGCAGGTTTATGACGACAATGAAGATGATGGCGGCGAGCCCGAGGGCGACGCGATGCTCGAACAAACTCGGTACGGCTGAGGTCAGGGCCGCGATGCCTGCAGCCACGCTGACGGCCACTGTGAGGACATAGTCGATCATCAGCGCCGCTGCGCCGATCAGCGCCGGCTGTTCTCCAAAGTTATTGCGCGCGACAACATAGGCCCCACCGCCCTCCGGGTATTCGTAGATGATTTGGCGGTAGGAAATGGTCAGGATGACGATGAGAAACAGAATCGCAAAGCTGACGGGAATGGACCAAGCGATGGCGGCGGTTCCCGCAAGGATGAGCACGAGCAAGATTTCTTCCGTGGCATAGGCCACGGAAGAAATCGCGTTCGAAGAAAAGATCGCGAGAGCGATGGTTTTGGACAGCCGTTGGTGTGCTGCCTGAGTGCTTTTGAGCGGATCACCGACTAGCCAGCGTTTCAGAACCATGGCGATCATTATCGCATATGGTGAAGATGGGTGCATCGAACAAGAAACTCTCAGACCTCAGAGGTTGGATGCTGCATGCGTCTAAGCGGTGTGGGACTTAGCGCGAGCGGACAGGCGAGCTGTATCAGCAAGAGCAAGGGGCTATGCGAGGGGTTGACAGCATTATGTGAAGTTCAGTATCTTCCGCCTACTTATTGAAGCTGTCCCCCGCTCAAATCATCGGGGAGGTTCGGTACAATCGCAAATCATTTCTAAGCCTGAAATTTTCGTATTGATTTAGATAGGCTATTGGTTTTTCCCCTACCATTTAAGGAGGCCGGTCCATGTCCATACATAAGCTACGGGGTCGCGTGCTTACCCGCATGCTCGGCGCGATAGCGGCGATAGCCCTCATCGGGGTACCGCTCGTATCGGCTGAGAATCCCTTACCGGAGGAGCAGACGTCGTCGCAGCATGTCGCGATGAACCATCAGCTGCCTGGTTGGGCGGAAAAACTCAAAGGTCAGACGATCATTGAGGACACCATAGAAGGAAAGAGTAATCGCGCTGCGATGGTTGAACAGCAGCATCAGCGGATCATGGAGCATATGGCCCAGGATCCGCAGCTGCAGGGTGTCAACACCGGGATGTACAACACCTCCTCCATGATGCACCAGTATGGAGCAGGCGGTCAGGACCTGCTCCTTGTGTCCGATCCGCGAGTGGAACCGGTGGCGATGACCGGCGGCGGGAAATGTCCGGCCACGGCTCCGGTGAAGCAGTACAATATCTCCACGATCAACGTCGAGATCACCCTCAACCAGTGGCTCGATTTCTATCCCGGATACATGTACGTGCTGGATGAGGATGTGGATAAGGTGCGCGCCGAAGAAGCCAAGAACATGGAAGCGCGTGATAAGGAAGGGTTCGATCCAGGCGCTGTGATTCCAGGCGTGCAGGCCCAATGGATTCAGCCCCTCGTCTTCCGGGGAAACCAGGGCGACTGTATCAAGATCAAGCTCTCAAACAAGCTGGAAGAAGGCGGCGGACCGGTCAGCCTGCATATTCACGGGTCGAGCATGGTGGTGAGTGCCACCGGCGCTGCAGCGACGACGACCAACCCCGACTCTGTCGTTGAAGAGAAGAAAACCGGCGAGTTCGAGTGGTATCTCCACCCGACCATTCAGGAAGGTGTCCGTCAATTCCATACCTATGCTCAAGATCGTGAGTTGACGGTGATGGGGTTGTTTGGCGCGTTTGTCGTCGAGCCGCGTGGATCGAGCTATCTCGAGCCGCTTGGCGCAGGCGATCCCACGCCGGCCTCCAGCGGTTGGCAGACAATCATTAAAAACGGGACCGGTCCGGACTTCCGCGAGTTTGTACTGATCTATCATGAGGTCGGCGATGAGGCCTTCCGCCCGCTCAATAAGAAGGGCGACTTCCTGCCGCAGCGCGATCCGTTAACCGATACCTATCGTCCAGGCGGCCGCGCAATCAACTATCGCAGCGAGCCGTTCGGCATCAACAACATGCACTTGCAGCATGAATACTTTGGGTTCGAAGACGAGTCGATGGGCTACAGTTCCTATACGTTCGGCGATCCTTCCCCGACGATTCCCCGTTCCTACATGGGTGACCCTGCCAAGTTCCGTTTGGTGCATGGTGGGTCGGAAGTCTTCCACTCGCACCATCCGCATGGTGGAACGATTCGGTGGCCACGCAGCCCCCGGGCGATCGATGACATGAACCTCTGGGCCACCGCAGTAAACGGGCCGGTGAAGTACCCCGTGATTCGAACCAAGACGGACCGGGTCGACGTCGAAGTCATCGGTCCTTCTGAAGCGCTTGATCTTGAGACTGAGTGCGGTTCCGGTCTCTGCCAGCAGTTGGCGGGTGACTTCCTCTTCCATTGCCACGTTGCGCACCATTATGTGTCTGGCATGTGGGGCTATTGGCGCGTGTATAACACCATCCAGCAGGGAGATTTGCGGAACGACGTGATGCCGGATCTGCGCGAACTGCCGGACCGTAAGGGCCGGATCAGGGTTCCGATCTCGTCGGACAAGATGGTCGGTCAGACAGTCGATTGGTTCGGTAAAGCATTTACTATCACCGACAAGGGCAAGAGCAACTGGACGACGAACCCGGCTATCATCACGGTGAAGGATTGGGTCACGATGCAGCTGCCGACAATGGGCAAGCCTGGCCACAAAGATGATGAGAAGGGTCAGCTTGTGTCCTACGATGCCACCGTGTTGGATTGGGCCTGGGAAGGTAATCGTGCGATGAGCGAGAAGGAAAGCACGACGGACAATCCCAAATACAAGTCTTCTCATCCCGGTAAGCGCCATCCGATCATGTTTGAGCCGTTGACAGGCAAGGTGGCCTGGCCTCACCTGACGCCGCACTTCGGCAAGCGGGTGATGTTCTCCCCGAACCACGTGGGCGCGCCCTGGCTGGAGATGATCCGCCGGGATGCGAATGGGGATGAGAGCAATGACAATTCCAAGCCGGGAGAGAATGGCATCTGGAGTCTCTGTCCGGAAAACGCCGGACGGAAGGAATTCAATGTCCACTTCATCAAGGTGCCGATCAAGATCGCCAAGGCCCAGGGTAAAGAGCCGCCGGTGATTGATCCGAATGGGTTGATCTATGTGCTCCATGAAGAAGAGGCAGCCATCCGTGCGAACGACGATCTGAAATATCCCTTGGTCGTCCGCGGTAACATCTATGATTGTGTGGACTGGACGCTGACCAGCGAATGGGACGACGACGACTATACGAACTTCCAGTCGTCGAAGATCAATACCCACTGGCATTTCCTCCAGTTCGATAACCAAGCGTCGGACGGCGTGATCACCGGTTTCTCCTACGAACAGTCGGTCCGCCCGTTCACGATGCTGGAAAAGAAGAACAAAAATGGGTTGCCTCTTCCGATGAATACGGTGTTGACCTCGCAGGTGAAAAAGGGGGCAGCCTCGATTACCGTCAAGAATGCGGGCCAGTACCATGTCGGCACGTTGATACTCGTCGGCGCCGATAACGTGAAGGGCAACGAAATTTCCCGCATCAAGGGGATCAACGGAAAGACGATCACCTTGACCAAGGGATTGAAGCACGATCACCCGGTGAACGATATCGTGACGGTGGAGTTCGTTCGGCAGCGGTTCTGGGTCGATGCGGATGTGGGCACCGTGTTCTGGCACGACCACGCATTCGGTGCGACCACTTGGCCGCACGGCGGCTTCGGGACCTTTATTGCTGAACCGGTAGGATCGACGTATCACGATCCAAAAACCGGGAAGGCGATCCGGAGCGGTCCGGTCGCAGACATTCGCACGGTTGAGCCGGTCGGCTATGGGGTGAACAACAGCTTCCGTGAATTGATGGTACAGGTGCACGATACAGTGCCGCACACCGTCAACATTGTGACGGCGGGTAATCCGCCGGGGCAGCCGATTGAAGTGGCGCTTGAGGCAGGGAAGACTGTGTCGTTCATGATGCCAGAGAAGCTCTATATGACGCCGATGCCCTTCCTGAATGGGGGGACCCATACCACCGGGAGTGGGTTGAATTTCAGGGCTGGTCCGATCGCCCAGCGATTGGCCACGAATCCCGATGTATCCCAGGCGTTCAACAGCCAGATCCATGGTGATCCCTATACTCCGTTGCTGCGGGCCTATACGGGAGACACGATGGTGTTCCGTCTCCTGCACACGTTGATGAACGAGACGATGACCTGGACCCTCTCCGGCCACACCTTCCTGAGTGAACGGTACGCCGGTGATGCAAACCGGAAGAACTCGATGCACGTCGGGATTGCGGAGCGCTACGACCTCGTTGTGCCACAAGCCGGAGGACCGCGGTTGCAATCAGGCGATTACATCCACTTCAACGGCCGGTCCTCGAAGTTCTCCGAAGGGGCGTGGGGCCTCATTCGTGTCTATGATAAGGAGCAGGCCGATTTGAAGAAGTTGCCGGCCGGCTTCTCGATCAAGGGCGATATTCCCAAAGCGCTGCCGGTCTGTCCGGCTGACGCCCCGGTGAAGAACTTCAACGTCGTGGCTTTGGATTATCCAGCCATGACGTTCAACGCCAAAGCGCCGGAGTCCATCGAGGTGGACTTTGAGCGGACGATCCAAATCAGCAACCCCGAGGCCAAGATCTATGCCTTGGAGGAAGATACGGCGAAGGTGGCGAGCGGGGCACACCCCATGCCGCTCACGCTTCGTGTGAATGTCGGCGATTGCGTCAAGGTCAATCTGAAGAACAAGATGAAGGAGAGCAAGGCTTCCTTCTCCGCGATCGGATTGGCCTTCGATCCGAAGGATTCGATGGGAGCCAACGTCGGTAACAACCCAGGCGATCAGACGATCGCGCCTGGCGCTGAGCGGACCTATACGTACTATGCGGATCCGTTCAATGGTGAAACCACGTCGCTGGTGTGGGATTGGGGCAATGTGATGACGAATCCACGCAATGGCTTGTTTGGAGCCGTCGTGGTCGGTCCGAAGGGATCCAAGTATCGGGACCCGAAGACCGGCGCCGATCTTACCCACAAAAACGCGTGGGCTGCCGATGTGATCATTGATCGCTCGGTGCCCGGCAACGAGATGCGAGCCAATTATCGCGACGTGGCGTTGTTCTTCCAAGACGAGGACAACATCATCGGCACGAGCTTTATGCCCTATGTGCAAAACGTGGCGGGTCTGACCGGCGTCAACTATCGGTCGGAGCCGTATAGGTATCGTGAAGAACAGGGGTGTTCGCTGGGCAAAATGTTTCAGCCTTGCAACGCGGGCAAACCAGAGGACCCAGCCACACCGCTCATCGAGGCGCACACAGGTGATCCGGTGCGTATCCATGTGATCGGGGCGAGCAATGAGCAGAACGGAATGTTCAGCGTCGAAAAGCACGAGTGGCCGATCGAGCCCTTCATGCGCGGCGCGGATCTGATCAGCGTAGTCGAGTTCGCTGGGTCGGAGACCCTCGATGCGTTCCTACCTTCGGCTGGCGGACCATACCGTCTTCCTGGCGACTATGTGTATAGCAACCAGCGGTTGCCATACTCCCAGTCCGGGCAGTGGGGCTATGTGCGTGTGTTGCCGGCAGGTGATACACGCTTGCTGCCTCTCACCGGCGCCGGTGTGGGCATGAAGAGCGCATCGGTTGAGCAACCGGTGCAGGTCATCCCGGTCGCAGCGAAATAAGATTGATCGTCCTGCCGAGCACAGGACGCGGCGAATCAGGAGAAGGGGGAGGCCGATGGTCTTCCCCTTTTTCTTTAGTGCATCATTTTGGTACGATGCCGCCTGTGATGATTCTGACAATGTCATGCTGAATTTCGGAGGGCTCATGAGAATACTGCCTGTCATCTGTTGTGCGGGGTTGCTGATGGGGGCCACGGTTGTCTGGGCCTATGATGAAATTCTAGTGACCGAGGGAGGGACAGTCGCCGGGAAGGTGACGTTGGTTGGAGCAAAGCCCACGCCTAAGGCGTTCAACCTCGTCACGTTTCCAGACCCCGTCTATTGTGGAAGAATTTCAACGGGTACGGGCTGGCGCATATTGGATGAGTTTTCCCGTGCCAAGGATGGAGGATTGCAAGGTGCCGTGGTCTTGCTAACGGATGTGACGAAAGGAAAGCCGTTTAAGTTCGAACCACCGACCATTGAAGCGAGGGACTGCCGGTTTCTTCCGTTTGTCAATGTGGTCAAGGATCGCTCGGAGGTGAATGTCGTGAACCTGGATCCCGTGCTTCACGACATCCAGGCCTACGAAACCTCACATCTCGGTCCCCGAGTACTGTTCAATACACCGTTGCCCATGAACCCGCACCACAAGCGAAATGTCGGGTCCGATAGTCACGAACACCTGGCGGGCCAGCCGATGAAGGAGGTCATTCGTATGACGAAAGACCGCCGGATTTTTGTCATGCAATGCGGCTTCCATGCCTATATGGAAAGCTGGGGGATGGCCGTCGATAACCCATATTTTGCCATCACGCAGGCCGACGGAACCTTTTCACTTCATGACGTGCCTCCCGGGGACTACACCTTGGTGGCGTGGCATCCTGGGGTGGGTACGATGACGGAAAAGAAAGTGACGGTTCCAGCTCAGCAGATGGTCGAAGCCGATTTTGTGTTCGAGTTTCCCAAGGGGCGTCGTAGCGCTCAAGTGATCGAGGAAAACCCTCACTTTGGGCTGGGATCGCTGGGAAAACCCCTCGATATCAGACCGACTCTGGAACTGCAGAAGCCGTGAGGCGTCAAACGTGAAAGATAAAACCATAAAAACATGGATCAGCGGCTTCATGGTGGCCGCAGGCATGCTGGGAGCCATAACGGTCGGTGCGGAGTCGTCGTTCGCGTACGACGTCATTGAGGTGGAGCGCGGAGGGACAGTTGAGGGGACGATTAGGTTGGATGGCAAAGTGCCGGAACCCAAAGGATTCAACCTCATCACGTTTCCCGATCCAGCCTATTGTGGACGTATTTCCAATGGGCGAGGTTGGCGACTCCTTCGTGATTTCGTGGTGAATCAGCATGGTGGGTTGAAGGATGCTCTTGTCCTGCTGGAAGGCGTTGATGCGGGCAAACCATTCGAACTATCTGTTCCCCTCATTGAAGCGAGGGATTGCCAGTTCGCCCCCTTTATGACCGTCGTTCGGAACGGTCATGCGGTGGAAGTCATCAACATGGATCCGGTCATGCACGATATCCAAGGTTACGAGACCTCGATCGAAGCCGGCGCGCGTGTGTTATTCAATACGCCCTTGGTGATGAACCATCAGCACCACCGCGGCGACCTCCATGCGATACACAATCATGCACCGGGTAAGTCATTGGTAGGGCCACTCTACTTGAACAAAGGACGGCGAACGTTCTATATGCAATGCGGCTTTCACGCCTACATGGAAAGTTGGGCGATGGCCGTCAACAACCCGTACTACGCGCTCACCAATGAGGACGGCGCATTCTCTATCGAAAACGTTCCGCCCGGCACCTATCAGTTGGTGGTCTGGCACCCCCAGACCGGCCCTGGCCTCGCCAAGATGATCACGATTCAGCCGGAAGGTACGCTGCTCGAACATCTCTCTCTCCCTGCTCCAAAAGGGAACCGTTCTGCCTTCAAGGTGATGGATAATCCCCGCTTTGGTCCAGACACGCTGGGATATTCAGTCGATATCCAGCCATTCGTCGAGCATCAGCACTGAACGGCCATGTCATTTTTTGCCGGTGAGACGGTCTCCAGATGGGGGCTCTGCCTCGGGCTCTTTTTGTGGGTGGGGGAGGAAGGTCTGCCGTGCTATGCGGCGGCTGATGAGGGAGCCATTCCGACAGTTGAGTTCTCCGGTTCGCTCGTGAAGACCGTCAAGGGGCGACAATACCATGCGCAGGTGTTTGCAAAGGGAGATCGTTTGCGGCTGGAGTACAAGTATGCCGTTCGGACCGAACGCGGGTATGCGGCAATCAAAATCATCCGGCTGGATAAATCCGAGACCTGGTATCTGCTGGCGCAACAGAAAGAACTCTTGGTAACAGGGCTGGATCCCGATGATCTGCTCCCGATTCGCCCCCCTTTACCGGGAGAGCGAGAGCGAAATCTGATCGGAGACGCGACGACGGCTGGCCGTACCACCCAACTCTTCGAAGTTCAGACGGACCACCATGGTCGAGTCGAGCGATTTTACGAATGGGTAGATCTGGACACAGGAGTGGTCTTGAAACTCGTCAGCCGGGACCGCGAATGGGCGTTTGAGTATGAACGGTTCAGATTGTCGCCTCAGCCGGCCTATTATTTTGAAGAACCACCAGGATACAAAAAACGCTTGTCGGTGCCTGTGCCGCAAGGACGAGGGTAAAAAAACAATGAGGGAAATGGTCATGTGCAGGCGATCGTACCGTTGGAATCTGCTGGCCGCAGTCGCGGTGATCTGGTTCTCTGTGTGGAGTGCCGCGGATCAGTTGCTGCTGGCTGCAGGGACCGGATCTGTCCCGAAAGAAACGCAAACCGCGTTCGACAAACAACAGTACGAACAGGTGCTTGAGCAATTGGCCAAGCTGGAGAAGGAACAGGGTGCCGCTCCAGATGTTCGCCGTCTGAAGATCCGGTCTTTCCTCAAGCTTGGTCATCCCAAGGATGCACTCGACGAGTATGACAAATTGGAACTCGCGCTCAAGCAAGATGAGGTGCCCCTCCTTCGAGAAGTCGCCTTGGGGTTTATCGTGGTCATGCTGAAGGACATGCGTGAGCAAATGCGCGGGGCCGCCTACACGGCGCTCAAAGAGGTGGACTCGGACGACATTGTTCCCTACTTTGAGGATGGCCTGAGCGATGGGTCTGGACCAGTCCGGGTCCTTGCTGTCGAAGGGCTCGGCCGATCCGAGGCGGGGCGGAAATCAGCGAAATTACGCGCGGCGATCGAAGATCAAGCAGGATTGGTGAAGGCGCGCGTGGTGAAAGCGCTTGGCCGAACGGGAGATCCAGGAGTCATGTCGTTAGTCGAATCAGCCGCCAAGGACGAGCTTACCACGGTTCGTATTGCGGCCTATGGCGCACTGATCAGGCTTGGCAAGAAAGAGGCGTGGGCCGAATTGCAGCGGGCTGCAACGTCACCGAACCCGGAAGATCGGGCCGATGCGATTCGTACGATAGTGGAATTGAAAGACCCGCGCGGTGTCTCTGTCATGATGGAATCCTTGACATACAAGCAGCCCTCCGTTCGTGGGACTGCGGCCAGGGGCCTCGGGCATCTCGGGCACAAAGAAGCGCGAGGACAGATTGAGCAGTTACTGAAAGATCCTGTGCCTGCCGTCCGTGAATCTGCAGCTACGGGTCTGGCACAACTGGGAGGGGCGGAATCGGTGCCGGCGCTCACTCGGGCGCTCAGCGACGGTAGCGTGAATGTGCGCGCCTCAGCGATCGCTGCGTTGCTCCAGCTCGGCCAGCCCTATGCGACGGTGGCCGCTACTGCACAATCGCTGGTTCAACAGAACGATATGGCCATGCGTGCTTCCGTGGCCTATGCCCTTGGGAAGGCAACCAAAGCCAACGCTCCCGGTGCAATCTCCCTGTTGACCGTCTTGACGGCTGATCCGCTTCCCGGTCCGAAGATTGTGGCGCTTCGATCCCTCGGGCATGTGGGGGACCGTGAGCTGGTTCCTCTCATGAAGGAAGCCCTTCACGACACGAATGAGGCCGTGCGGGCTACCGCGGCGGGGGCGCTGCTTCACCTGCTTCAACAGAAGAAATAGACCTGTCTTTGTAGGGGCATTCGACAATTGAAGAGAGGCGTACAGGACTCCCGCACTCTCGACTGACGAATCGAACATGGCGGAACTTCTATCTCTGGATGTGGTTCGCCATCACTAGCAGGCTGCGGAAAAACTCAGTTTACGCTCAAATCCCGCTGTGTTATTACGCGTGGCGTTGACACATGAACAACTCGCAGGACGCTCAAAAGGGCCGTCCAGCAAGGCCGCGCGAGCGAAGAGGCGAGCCGTACGCTTCGGTACGTTGAGCCTCTGAGCGATGCGAGAACGCCGCTGGCGGACTTTTTCAGCATCCTGCTAGAAGAAAGCAGGGATGGGGCTATGATAGGATTTTCGGCCATGCGCCAGATTGGTCTCGTGTTCTTGATTGGGTGCGCTCTACTGCTCGTTGGATTGCAGGCCTGGGCGTTGGAGTTTACTGCTGACCAAGTGACGAAGATCGATGGCCGAACGCACAAAGCCAACATTTATTATCGTGATCAGATGTGGCGCATCGAGCACCATTCGACTGGTCCGGTCAACGTGAGTATCGTGCGCAAGGACAAGCAGGTTGTCTGGTTACTGCTCTCGCGGATGAAACACTTCAAAACGATGCCCTATGGTCCGGAGCAGGATCTCAGGGTGAGTGAAAAGCTGGATGGAGAAGTGTCGCGGCAGGAGATCGGTGCTGAAGCCCGTGAAGGCCATCCGACGATCCTCTACGAAGTCACGACGAAGCAAGGGGAGCAGGTCGAGGTGTATTATCAGTGGGTCGCCACGGATATTCACTTTCCAATGAAGTTGGCGAGGAAGGATGGGAGCTGGATCGTGGAGTACCAGCATGTGAAGCTGCGGTCAGTCTCAGACTCCCTCTTCAACCTGCCGGTTAACTTTCAGCCGTTGGAAGATTTCAAGAAACAAGAAGTGCCGGAGTCTTTCGGGCCCGGCATGTAACTTAACAAGGAGGCCGAGTCGTGAGAGTCCTCGGAATCATCGCGGGCATTGTCGTAACAGGACTGATAGCGATGGGCGGATCGGTTTATGCGTTGGACGTGGCCGACGTTGTCCGGGAATGGACCCCCGAAGGAAAGAAACTTGCCGCCGAACCAGTGAAGCTACCGGCTCACGACGAGATGGTCCTGATTCCGGCTGGCTCATTCATTATGGGGAGCGACAGGAAGAGTGACCGCAATGCCTATCCGGCGGAGTTCCCTCAGCGGAAGGTCTATCTGGACTCATACGAGATCGACAAGTTCGAAGCTACCACCGTGCAATATCTAAAGTTTATCCTCTCTAAGGATCTGGCCCC
>JBBRRK010000093.1:0-14513 GCA_038200765.1 Nitrospirales bacterium | reverse complement strand
CACCCAGCGCGAGCTGAACGCCATCGCGCATCGGCTGAATACGCGCCCCAGAAAGTGCCTCGGCTTTGCCACGCCATTGGAGATGTTCACGCAGCTGCGTCATCATTCACCCGTTGCACTTGGAACTTGAAACCGCCCAGCATAGAACACAGTCGTGATTGGAAAAGAAACTAAGGGGAGTTTTTACTTTTTTTGCGGTTCGATACTGAGGCTTAGTCGCCTGATGACTAGGGCTCTCCCAAGAATGGCAAGCGAGCGTCATCCCTCCCCACGCCCAGTGGGAATGCTGGGCGCGCTGCGGCTTGCGAAGAGTCCCATGGCCTAGTCGATGTGCTCGCTGGAGGCGATGGTGAGCATTGTTAGAAGTTGCGGAGCAAAACGGCGCAGAACCATGCAGTCTAACCCAGCACCAGCAGCCCCAACATCCTCCTGATCCGCTCGGCGAAGTCCGAAAGGGTCGCTCCGGGAGGTATGGGAGCGGTTAAGCCTCGGCAGTGCATTCACCTCAACAAATTATTCCTGCATACCACCTCTTTCCATTAACAACGCCCGCTGCTGCTGACGAGTGCATCAGTGCCATGCTGAGTCTCGCCGCAGTGAGGTCACGCGGATGCCTCCAACCAGCCTACTCCAAGCTCATTCAGTTTATTCCTCAAAGTCGCTCGGGAGGATCGTTGACGCCGCTGACCGGATGAATCGGGACACAACTTGCCGTAGCGTGCGACCGTTGCGCTTCCCCTGCAACGGCGAAGCCTGTACTGTTTGAGGCTAGGCGAGTTTACAGGCTGAGAGCACGCGCGGCGTAGTTGGGTGATTCAGGAGGTCTTGCGGCGGCACGCATCCTCCCGGGCGACAATCTTATGCTTTTGCTTTGATCTCGGGCGCGGAGTCTGAATCGGCGGCTTCACCGCCTTCTTCCTCGGCAGGCTTTTCTTCTTCCGGCACATCGAACCAGGACACCAGCATCTCGTCCCACCAGGCTTCGTCGATCTCTTTCCCGGGATCGCTGCCGAGAAACGCGACATCGTCCTTCGTCACGTTTGGACCGACCAGCTGAGGTTGAAACTTGGCTCGATCAATGACTTCCTTGGTTGCGTACCCTCCGATAATCCAGGAATCAGGATCGGCACGACGGGACTTGTAACCCTTGAGCCCGATCTTGAAGTACATGAAGATCTGCTGCTGTGCAGGATCCCCGATGCCGGATTGAGGAAGCCCCAAGGTTTTCTCAATCTTCTTGCGCCAATGCCGGTCGTCGTACCGCGAGGTAATCAACTGGAGCATGGTCTTTCCGAGTTCGGCATCAAGCGGCATGGGATTTCTTTCTTACGAACTGAGGTGCTGCTTGAAGAAGGCCTGCGTTCTGATCCAAGCATCTTTGGCCGCATCAGGTCTATACACCGTCTTATCCGTATCCCGGAAAAAGGCATGAGGTGCGCCAGGATAGGTTTTGATCTCGCCGGACTTATTATACTTTTTGAAGCCTGCCGCAAGCCGCTGAACATCTGCCTTGGTGATCCAGCCGTCATCTTCCCCATAGAGATACAGCACAGGGGCCGACAGCTGCTGCAGCGGCGCATCGGGATTCGGCACCTGACCATAGAATGGCACGGAAGCTTTGATATCCTGGTTCACACAAGGCAGCATGAGCGCATAGGACCCGCCCATGCAGAATCCGGTCACCCCAATTCTCGTGGCATCGACTTCAGGAACTGTCTTGAGATAGGCCACGGTGGCGTTGAGATCCTTGAGTCCATCTTCCTGTTGGAGCGTATTCATCAACTTGCCTGCCTCGCCAGGGTCGGTCGTGAGCGCGTTCCCTAAGCGGGAGTAGAGATCCGGGGCGATTGCCACGTACCCCTCAGCGGCATAACGCTTGGCCACGTCCTTGATGTGGTCCGTCAACCCCCACCATTCTTGAATCACGATGATCGCAGGGCGCCGCGCGTTGGTTTGCGGGGCCGCGACATAGGCCCGCATCGTCACCTTGTCACTCGGATACTGGACCAACGTTTCTCTAATTGACTCGGCCATAAGGCACCTCCTTACAGGTGCAAGTTTTGAATGATACGTTCTGAGTGCTGAGTGAAAGATTCAAAAAGTCGTTTTTCTCGTCCTTCGATTCTTTAACTCAGAACTGGCAACTAGCCGCGAAGCGCGGCTAGCTTCCCGCCACCATCATCTCTGCAATCTTCACGGTGGGGCTCGCAATGCGCCCACGAAACACCAGGTCGTTGCCGATCATCTCGATTCCCGCAAACATGTCTTTCAGGTTGCCTGCAATCGTGATCTCTTCCACAGGATACGCCAACTCGCCCCCTTCGATCCAAAACCCGGCAGCTCCCCGTGAATAGTCGCCGGTGACCATATTGATGCCGAACCCGATGAGGTCCGTGACATACAAACCCTGTTTCACGGTCTTGATAATGTCTTGCGATGTCTTCGTGCCCGGCGCGAGATATAAATTTGTGGGACCGACCGATGGATTTTCACCGACGCCACGCGAGGCGTTGCCGGTCGATGCCAAACCGAGCTTCTTTGCCGAATAGGTATCCAGCAGGTAGCTCTTCAATACCCCTCGCTCCACCACGGTCGTCCTCCTGGTCGGGAGACCTTCGCCATCGAACGGTCGAGAGCCTAATCCTCCAACCAATCTCCCATCGTCATAGACCCTGACATACTCCGGAGCCAGCGATTTGTCTAATTGGCCGGCCAGAAATGACGCCCCTTTATAGAGCGAGTACCCTGATATCGCACTGCACAGATTTCCCATGAGACTTCCGGCCGTTTCCGAATCGAAGACGACAGGCACTCGTTGAGTCGCCACTTTCTTCGCTCCGAGCTTTCGGACCGTCCTCCGCGCCGCTTCCACACCCACCGCCTCAGGCGAATCCAGCTTGGAGAATTTCCGTTGCACGCTGTACCAGGAATCGCGCTGCATGGCCCCCGTATCAGAATCGGTGGCGATGGGCGACACCGACATGGAGAACGTGGAACTCTGGTACTCCCCGAGAAATCCATGACTGTTGCTCAATACGACGCGCCCAGAGGAGGAATCGAAGTCGCCCCCTTCCGAATTCGTCACACGCTCGTCCGTAGACATGGCGGCGGCTTCGACCCGTTTGGCCAGTTCGATCTGTTGTTCCGTATTCAGTTTGGTCGGATCGTAGAGATCACAATCCGGAATCTCCCCTGCCATCTGATCCGCCGCCGGCAAGCCGGACACCTGATCTTCCACGACCGCCTTCGCTAAGGTACAGGTCTCAGCGACGAGCTGATTCAAGGAGTCTGCTGTGAAATCGGATGTGGAGGTGCTGGCGGAGCGTTTCCCGACAAACACGCGCAAGCCAAGACGTTTTTCTCGTGCTTTGGTGAGGCGATCGACCGCACCCAACCGGACTTGCACCGAGAAGGTTTCGCCGTCAGCGATAATGATATCCGCTTCCGTCGCCCCACTACGCTTCGCCTTGGCTAAGAGATCCATCGCGAGCTGGCTATACCCATTGCGTTGTTCGATCTGTTGACTCATCGCTGCGTCCCGCCTACGGTGATTTCATCGATCCGAATAGTCGGAAGACCGACACCCACTGGAACAGACTGCCCATCCTTGCCGCACGTACCGATGCCCTCGTCTAGCTTGAGGTCGTGCCCGACCATCGAGACCTTGGTGAGGATCTCCGGTCCACTGCCGATCAATGTCGCGCCCTTGACCGGCCTCGTCACCTTCCCTCCTTCGATCAAATAGGCTTCGCTGGCGGAAAAGACGAATTTACCGTTGGTGATATCTACCTGCCCACCGCCGAAGGACACGGCATAGAGGCCGCGATCGACCGAGCGAATGATCTCCTCCGGGTCTGACGTCCCAGCCAGCATAAAGGTATTCGTCATGCGCGGCAGCACCACACTTTGGTAACTTTCCCTTCTCCCGTTGCCGGTCACGGGAATGCCCATCAGACGCGCGTTCAGTTTATCGGTGATGTAGCCGCGCAGAATCCCATTCTCGATGAGCATCGTGCGACTGGTCGGAGTGCCTTCATCGTCCATATTGAGCGAGCCCCGCCGACCAGGCAAGGTCCCATCATCGACGATCGTGCAGACGTCGGAAGCCACCCGTTTGCCTAGGAGGTTCGAAAATGCCGACGTCTTCTTGCGATTGAAATCCGCTTCAAGGCCATGGCCTATGGCTTCGTGCAACAAAATTCCCGGCCAGCCTCCACCCAGCACCACCGGCATGACCCCGGCCGGGGCTTCGACAGCAGACAGGTTGAGAATCGCTTCCCGAGCCGCTTCACGCGCAAACCGCAGATACCGATCACCCTCGTGATAGAACTCAAACCCGACACGCCCCCCTCCCCCGAACGAGCCAGCTTGCCGTTGGCCGTTCTCTTCAGCGATACAGGTCACTTGTAATCTCGAAAGCGGCTGCACATCCCCGATCAGCGTGCCGTCCGAGGTGGCGACCATCACCACCTTATACTCTGTATTAAACGAGGCCATGACATTCTTGATACGCGGGTCATACCGGCGCGCTTCGGCATCGATCGCATTCAAGAGGGACACCCGATCCGCGGTGGCAACTTCGGCCTGTACCCGCTCAACCGGATAGAGATCCCGCGTCGGGCGTTGGCGGACAGGCACCGGAACCGCCTCGGCCCCGCTCGGCGAATTGGCAATATAGCGGGCCGTGTCGGCAGCCAGTTCGAGATCCTTTTTCGTCAGTTCATCGGAATAGGCAAAGCCGGTTTTTTCCCCCGCGGTTGCCCGTACCCCCACGCCCTGCGACACACTCTTCGTCGCGCGCTTGACGAGGGATTCCTCCATCGAGACGGACTCAGATACACAGGATTCAAAGTAGAGATCCGCATAGTCGACATCGCGAACTTTGACCCGCCCAAGTGCCCCAAGCACCTCGCCTTCGGTCAGACCGAAGGACGTCAACTCAATCAGTTCACCCATGGTGTACGAGCCCTCACGACGGTTGGCATGCGGATAGAAGGAGAAGTATAGCCGATCCTTTTCACTAGGCGCAACGAGAATTCATACAACTCATGGCTTTTACAGGACTTTTACGAAAATTTGTTTGACTTTACCCCCACTCACCAGTAGACTTTGCTCACCTACCGCACAACCCTTGAAGAAGAGATCTTTGACCAATCGCACGCTTATGGAAACGAAAGACTCGTTGACCGTAGATCAGCTCTCCGTAGAGGAACTGGTCGTAAAACTTGAACCAGCCCTCTTGCCCAAGCACATCGCCATTATCATGGATGGCAATGGCCGCTGGGCAGAACCGCGAAATCTCCCTCGCATTGCCGGTCATCGGGAAGGGATCGAATCTGTTCGGGAAATGATCACGGTCTGCCTTGAGCTGGGCATCCACGCCCTGACCATTTACGCGTTTTCGCAGGAGAATTGGAACCGCCCCGTTCAGGAAATCTCCTCACTCATGGGCTTACTCGAATACTACCTTTCGACGGAACGCTCGAAACTCATCGAGCAGGGTGTCCGGTTGCGCACCATTGGCAGGCTCGACTCGCTCCCATCCTCCGCCCTCCAATGGGTCCGGGCTGCCGAACAGGAAACCGCCCATCTCGACAAACTGCACCTCACGATCGCCCTCAGCTACGGTGGGCGCGCTGAGATCGTAGACGCGGTGCGTGAACTCCTGCATGACGCACAAGACGGAAAGCTGCACCCGGACGATGTGAATGAGTCTTGTATCCAACAATATCTCTACACCCATGACCTGCCAGATCCCGACTTATTAATTCGCACCAGCGGCGAAACACGAATCAGTAACTTTCTCCTCTGGCAGCTCGCCTACACCGAACTCTATTTCACTCCGACCCTGTGGCCAGACTTCCGTCGCCGCGAGCTCTTGCTGGCCTTGCTGGAATACCAACGACGCGAGCGGCGATTCGGTCGTGTCTTCAGCACCATTTCGTCATAGTGGTCGATCTCAATCTCCCCATGCAGGAATACAAAACCGCCGGCCAACAGCAGGCTGAACCAACATCCACGGCGGCGCCCCGATTCGATCCCCGCCGGATCTATACCATTCTGGTCCTCGCGCCACTCTTGTATGCCGTCATTCGCTACCTCCCGCCCCTCGCCTTTTCTGGCGTCGTGATACTGGGGGGTGGGCTCGCCCTCTTTGAGTTCTACCGGTTATGTTTCGGCGATCGCGGCCACTTCTGGCTGATAGGGATCGGCCTCACAGGATTTACCGCCCTGATTCTCGGAACACACTGGCCAGGCCTCATCGTTCCAACCCTCCTGGCCATACTCGTCTGTACTATTTCGGTCCCGCTTCTGAGTCGCTCGCCCCTTGAACAGAGCCTGAGAGATGGCGCCATGACCGTATTCGGCGTCCTCTACCTGGGCCTCACACTCGGCATGCTCTCGATGACGAGACTCCTGCCTCAAGGTGAGTGGTTGATTTTCTTTCTCCTGCTGGTCACCTGGGCATCCGATACCGGTGCCTATTATGTCGGCACACTCTATGGACGACATCGCCTCGCCCCCACCATCAGTCCAAAGAAAACGTTCGAAGGCTTGGTCGGTGGAGCGATTGGTGCCATACTCGTCGCCTATGTAGCCCGTTGGTGGTTTTTGCCTGGGTTCTCCGGTCTCGATTGTCTGATCTTGGGCACCCTACTGACCATCACAGGTCTCTGGGGCGACCTGACCGAATCGGCTATGAAACGCAGCGTCGGCATGAAGGACTCCGGTGGGATACTGCCGGGCCATGGGGGTATGCTCGACCGTCTGGATAGTCTCTTGTTCACTGCCCCCGTCTTCTACTATTATGTAACGATGGCGAGCCGACTACGAGTCATGGAGTGAAAGAACCCCCTATGAAAACGATCGTGATCCTCGGATCGACTGGGTCGATCGGGACCAGCACATTAGATATCGTGAACCGATTCCCAGAAGAATTCTGCGTGGCAGGACTGACTGCCGGCAGTAATGACGAGAAACTCGAGGAGCAGATCCGCCGGTTCAAGCCTCGCGTCGTGGCCCTGTCGGATGCCTCCGCTGCTGGCAGACTCCGGGATCGCTGTGCGGACCTGCCTGTCGAAATTTTTTCTGGGCAAGACGGCTTGATTCAAGTCGCCTCTGCACCCGAAGCGGAACTCGTCATTTCTGCCATCGTTGGTGGAGCCGGTCTCGTACCCACCCTCGCGGCGATCCGAAGCGGAACACAAGTCGCCTTGGCCAATAAAGAACCGATGGTGATGGCTGGAAAACTGATGCAGGACGAAGCACGACGGCATGGCGTTCGTATCTTCCCCGTGGACAGCGAACACAGTGCGATCTTCCAGTCGCTAGAAGGCCATCGTAAAGAGGATGTCCGCCGCCTGATCTTGACGGCGTCCGGAGGGGCCCTCTGGACCCTGAGCCAGGAGGAATTGCACGACGTCACACCCGAACGGGCACTCCAACATCCCAATTGGAAGATGGGCGCCAAAATCACAATCGATTCCGCTACCCTCATGAACAAAGGTCTCGAAGTCGTTGAAGCCCGCTGGCTCTTCGATATACCGGAATCCCAGATCGAGGTCATGATCCATCGGGAAAGCATCATTCATTCTCTGGTAGAATACCAAGATCGTTCGATGATCGCGCAGTTGGGATTACCGGATATGCGCACACCTATTTCCTATGCCATGAGATATCCAGGACGCATGCCGCTGGATCTGCCCTCGTTGGATCTGACGGAGATCGGGAAGCTGACGTTTTGCAAACCGGATCACGATCGGTTCCCTTGCTTGGGGCTCGGCTATGAATCCCTTCGGATCGGCGGCACGATGCCGGCCACGATGAATGCTGCCAATGAAATCGCGGTCGAGGCCTTCTTGAACGGAGGTATCCGGTTCACCGACATTGCAGAAGTCATTTGCAACACGATGGACGTCCACACCACCAAAGACATCGAGTCGCTGGAAGACGCGCTGGAGGCAGATCGCTGGGCCCGAGAGAAGGCTGAATCATTGATCATGGCGTTAGCACGCTAGCAGGATGCTGCAAGCTGGCTTTTTATGCGATGCGGTGGTGTGATACTACGTACGGTGACAGTGCCTGAATAGTGAGTAGGATGCTAAAAAAGGCCGTCCAGCAAGGCCGCAGCGAGCGAAGAGGTGAGGCATACGCTTCGGTGCGTTGAGCCTCTGAGCGAAGCGAGAACAAAGCTGGCGGAGTTTTCAGCATCCTACTAGGTCTACACGAAGGAGCATACACTGTGTTCATGGCATTTACCTGGTCCCCCGATTCCGTCTGGTTATTATTGCAGAAGGCGTGGTGGTTCCTGGTCGTTCTGGGCGTATTAGTCGCATTCCATGAACTCGGGCATTTCTTGGCCGCTCGCTGGGTCGGCGTCAAGGTCCTTAAGTTTTCACTTGGATTCGGACCGAAGCTCTTCGGCAGGAAAATGGGCGACACCGAATATCTCCTCTCGGCCATTCCGCTCGGCGGCTACGTCAAACTGTTCGGCGAAGATGAGACTGAGGCGACCACACCGGAGGATCGTGCACAATCCTTTGCACACAAAGGATTGTGGGGCAAAGTCCTGATCGTCGCGGCAGGACCTGGGTTTAACTTCATTCTGGCCTATTTTATTTTTGCCGGATGGCTCGCGACCGGCGCTCCGCTTTTTGTCCCGACCTTTCAGGATCTCACCCCCGATATCGAAGCGATGGCCCCCGGCTCTCCGGCCGATGTCGCAGGTATTCAAATCGGAGATCGTGTCAGCCGAGTGAACGGGAAGGAGATTTCGACCAAAACTGAACTCTTCGACGCTGTGGCAAAGAGCAACGGGCAGGCGTTGACGCTCGAAATCAAACGAGGCGAGCAGGTCAAAACGATGACGATCACGCCCACAACCGCTCCCGGACCACAACTCTCTGCGCAAGAGCCTAGGTACTACCTGGGTGTCGAAGAAACACCGCCTCTCGTCACGTCAGTCATGCAAAGTTCTCCGGCTGCGAAAGCCGGGCTTGAAGCCGGGGACCATGTGTCCAAGATCGAAAGCCAAACGATCCATACCTGGTCCCAGATGACTAGTATCGTAAAAGAAAACCCCAACCGCCAACTACAGATAGAGGTCTTGCGGGAAGGGCAGCGGGTGTCGCTGACGGTGACGCCTTCTGCCGAGAAAGCGATGGTCAACGGCCAGTCGATCGAAGTCGGCAAGATCGGCATTTCAGGACCAGGCCGTTCGATCATGCGCTCCAGCACTCCACTGCTGTCGCTCTACGACGGCTTGGGAGCCACATGGGGCTGGACCGAGCTGACTGTAATCGGCCTCTACAAAATGATCGTGGGGGACATCTCCAGCAAAAACATCGGTGGCCCGCTGACAATTGCCAATATATCCGGAGAAGCCGCCGCGCAGGGGGCCTCAAGTGTGATCTTTCTTATCGCGATTCTGAGCATCAATCTGGGCGTCCTAAACTTGCTTCCCATTCCCATTCTCGACGGTGGTCATCTGTTGTTTTTTCTGATCGAGGGTATCCTCCGGAAACCCCTCGGCGAACGCCAGAGAGAACTCGCGCAACAGGCCGGCCTCGTGCTATTAGTGGGCGTCATGATCTTTGCATTTTGGAATGACCTCGAACGGATCTTCTTGCGATAGATCATGAGTCTGAATGTCACATGTCGGTAACATATTTCCTGACTCACCGGCGCTTCAGACTTGATACCGTGTGATCGTACCCACTAACTCATGCGGACATCCTAAATCTTAATTCCTACATTGCGAGAAGCCCCTGGCGAAGCGGAAACCGTCAGCCATACGCTCATGCTCCGAGCCGGTCTGATTCGTAAGGTCGCGTCCGGCATCTACACGTACCTCCCGCTGGGCCTCCGGGTCATTCGAAAGGTCGAACAAATCATTCGTGAGGAGATGAACCGGGCCGGAGCCCAAGAACTCCTGATGCCCATTGCCTCTCCCGCAGAATTGTGGCGAGAAACCGGTCGATGGAATTTCTATGGCAAGGAACTGATCCGCTTCAAGGATCGCCACGAGCGTGAGTTCTGCTTGGGGCCGACTCATGAGGAAGTGATCACCGATCTATTCAGACGCGAAGTTCGGTCCTATCGGCAGATGCCGCTGACCTTCTATCAAATCCAAACAAAGTTTCGAGATGAGATCCGCCCCCGCTTCGGACTCATGCGGGGACGCGAGTTCATCATGAAGGACGCCTACAGCTTCGATCAGGACGAAATGAGCGCCAAACTCAGCTATCAGAAGATGTACGATGCGTACCATCGTATCTTCACACGCTGTGGCCTCACCTTCCGTGCCGTGGAGGCCGATACCGGCCTGATCGGCGGCAGCTCATCTCACGAATTCATGGTGCTCGCCGAAACAGGCGAGAACACCATCGTCTACAGCGATACCGGTACCTACGCCGCCAACATCGAGCAAGCCGAAGTGCTGCCTCCTGCGGAGGTCGACACCGAAACCCCGCGTCCTTTGCAGACCGTCCAAACGCCTCGCTGCAGGACAGTTGAAGAAGTCACCCAATTCCTGAACGTCCCCCCTACGCACCTCGTGAAAACGCTCCTCTATTCGACAGGGAAAGACACGATCGCCGTGTTGATCCGTGGAGACCATGAAGCGAATGAAGTCAAGATTCAACGACTCCTGCAAGTGACTGATCTTGCACTCGCGACGCCCACCGTCGTCGAGCACGTCACGGGCGCATCAGTCGGGTTTGCAGGTCCCGTTGGCCTGAAACAGGTTCGGATTATTGCCGACCATGCGCTCAAAGCCTTGCGTAACGTGGTCGTCGGCGGAAATCGGAACGATACGCATTATGTCGATGCAAATTGGGATCGTGATTTTCAGGTCGAGCAGTTCGCCGATCTTCGCAGCGCCTGTGCAGGAGACCCGTCACCAAGACAAGACGGCGGGGTCCTGAAAGCAACGAAAGGTATCGAGGTGGGTCATGTCTTCATGCTCGGCACCAAATACAGTGAAGCCATGAAGGCCTCGTTCCTGGATCTTCATGGCAAAGAATGCCTCGCCGTCATGGGATGCTACGGCATCGGCGTTGGACGTACGGCCGCCTCGGCGATCGAACAGAACCACGACCTGAAAGGCATTATCTGGCCCTTTCCAATCGCCCCGTTCCATGTGCATCTCCTCCCGCTCACCCAATCAGCACAGACCGCTCATGTCACCGCACAGCTCTACGACGAACTGCAGGCGGCAGGGCTCGAAGTACTCTGGGATGATCGGGACGAACGAGCAGGTGTGAAATTCAACGATGCGGACTTGATGGGAGCTCCATTCCAAGTTGTTATCGGAGACAAGGGCCTTGCAGAAGGCGTGGTGGAAGTCAAAACTCGAAAGGATGGGATAAAACTCAAGATCCCTCCTGCGCAAGTCGCCGCGCATCTGACTCGCATACAAGCCAGGTGAACGCCCTACCGCCCGCCAACAGCTTCATCCCTGTTGTCACTCCCCTGACCATTCCAATCTAAAACCGCCTTTTCCTTGCCTTCCATCCGTGATCAGCTAGACTGAGCTTCAATCTCTGCCTCAAGACACGTATGGTCCGTGGATCGTACACACTCTTCATTGAGCATACGGAACCGACGATGCCCCTCGTAGTCGATGGTCAGGAGCCCATATAATGCAAGCCAATCCCCTTCCCCAAATTTTTCAGGACCTTCAGCAAAAAGTGGCATTCACCGAGAATGTCAAGCGCATCACAGACCAAATCCATGCGGCTAGTGAGCTCGACCATATTCTTCTCGACCTGCGCAAGGAAGTTCTCAGCGTCTTCGATGCCGAAGACCTCACTATTTTCGCCTTCGACCCTGAAAAGAAAGAGATTTTCTCTAAAGTTCCTCACATCGACAACATCGAGGAACTCCGCATTCCCATTACCGAACAAAGCCTGGCCGGATTCTGTGCAAAATATCTCCGCCCAGTGAGCATCGCCGATGCCTATAACATTGCCGAACTGCAAGGCATCCATCCCTCACTCGTCCACGACACCTCCTACGACAAGCGGACGGGATTCAAGACGAAACAGGTCCTGACCTACCCGATTGTGGCTGACAACAAATATTTGATGGGTGTTCTCCAACTCCTTAACAAGAAGAGCGGCGGGCGTTTCACGAGAAAGGACGAAGAGTCCGTCGCGGAGATCGCCAAGGCACTCGGCATCGCATTCCTCAATCTCCGCAAGGTCTCGAAGAAAAACCCAACCAAGTTCGATCGCCTCGTCACGAACAATCATATAGCCCAGAACGACTTAGACAACGCGCTTGCCGAGTCCCGGAAAGGCCTGTCGGACTTCGAGAGCATCCTGATTGAGAAGTACAAGGTGCCGAAACTCGAGATCGGCAAATCCCTCGCCCAGTTTCACAAATGCCCCTACATCGAGTACAGCGAACGGACAATTGTCGATGTCGAGCTCCTGAAAAACCTCAACGTCGACTACCTCAAGAAAAACCACTGGATGCCGCTCAAGCGAGACCGAACCGCCATTGAAATCATGACGGACGACCCAGGCGACCTCGACCGCGTGGCAGATATTAAACGGACGTTCCCTGGCTTGAACATTCGCTTTACGATCAGCCTCCGCCGTGATATCGCCCAGTTCCTCGGGTCCTCCACGGGGCAGGGAGATACCAGCACCACCAGAAAGTTAGATGAAAATGTCTCCGACATTCTTGGCGAGCTCGTCAACGAAGCCCAAGAGGCCGCGGCGGAGGAGGCCGGAGGCGGGCTCGACGAAAACAACAATGCCATCGTGCGGCTCGCCAATCAGATCATCGCCGATGCCTATCGGCAAGGCGCCTCCGATATTCACGTCGAACCCTATGGCGACAAGCGTGAGACCCTTGTCCGCTTCCGAGTCGACGGCGACTGTTTTGAATACATGAAGATTCCGCAAAGCTATCGACGCGCCATTGTGTCGCGCCTGAAGATTATGGCCAACCTCGATATCGCAGAACGGCGAAAACCTCAGGACGGCAAGATCAAATTTAAACTATCAGAGAACAAGGAAATCGAGTTGCGCGTCGCGACGATTCCCACCGCAGGATTTAACGAAGACGTGGTCATGCGTCTGCTTGCAGCCAGCGAGCCTTTACCCCTCGACAAGATGGGGTTCTCGGACCGGAATCTCGCGAACCTCAAGGAGATCGCTGCAAAGCCGTACGGCATTATCCTCTGTGTCGGACCAACCGGATCAGGGAAAACCACGACCCTACACTCCGTCCTCGGCTTCATCAACACGCCCGACATTAAAATCTGGACAGCGGAAGACCCCGTTGAAATTACCCAGTACGGGCTTCGGCAAGTGCAGGTCCAACCGAAGATCGATTTCACTTTTGCCAAAGCCATGCGCGCGTTCCTCCGGGCCGACCCCGACGTGATCATGGTCGGAGAAATGCGAGATAAAGAAACGGCGGAGATCGGCATTGAAGCCTCGTTGACCGGGCACCTTGTCATGAGCACGCTCCACACAAACAGTGCGGTAGAAACCGTCACCCGGCTTCTCGATATGGGCTGCGACTCGTTTAGTTTTGCCGATGCGATGTTGGGAGTGCTCGCCCAGCGTCTCACTCGCCGGATTTGCAAGGACTGTAAGGAGCAGTATGTCGGAACAGCGGTAGAATACGAAGAAATACGCCAGGGCTATGGGCCTGAACATTGGGACAAGCTCGGCATCCCACAAGACAACACCTTCCGCCTGGCTCGCGGGAAGGGATGTGAAACCTGCAATCGCACTGGCTTTAAGGGACGCGTCGCCCTCCATGAGTTGCTTCTGGGATCGGACAGACTCAAACGCATGATTCAGACGAAGGCGAGAACTGAAGAGATGTTACACGTTGCCATTGAAGAGGGTATGACCACCCTCATGCAGGATGGCGTCCAGAAGGCCCTGCTTGGCCAGACCACATTCAAGGACGTCAAGTCAGTGGCCATTAAATAATCTGGCTCAACGCAGATTGGAATGGGTGATTTCTACTCATGTTCGAAGCAAGAAGGCCGTGAGAATCTTCAGCCGCAGATAGTCCTCATCCCGATAGCCGTAGGCGCGCCGTTGAATCACGCGGATTTTGCTATTCAGCCCTTCTACGAAGCCGAGCGTGACCTTGTTCCGTGGGTGGCAGTCGGCCGCGATGCCAGCCCCGTGGCGCTCGATCAGGGCGGCAAATTTCTCAACCGGCCGGAACCGTTGCCACGTGAGCTGCTCTTGCCAGCGGGTGAAGAACTGGCGCGCCACGCCTTCCCGGCGATAGGCCCAGAGTTGCCCGAACTCCTCCTTCAGCAGGGAGGCGGTGGCCACGCGTGTGTTGGCCCGCAGCAGCTTCCGGAGCGAGAGGCGACCGGCCAGCGTGAGATGGGCGCGGTCCTTCGCCGCGCCCCGCTTGGACTCGGCGCGGCGGACCTGATCCATCGCCTCGGCCAGATGGCGCAGGATGTCGAATTTGTCGAACAGTGCCTGCGCCTGGGGGGCATGCGCCTGCACGGAGTTGCGGAACGC
>JBBRRK010000092.1:0-14566 GCA_038200765.1 Nitrospirales bacterium | reverse complement strand
CGTCGGACCAGAAACAGCGCGGGGTGGCCAGTGCGCTGCTCCTCATCCAGCCGCGCCTGCGGCGGATCAAAGGCTACCGCCATCGCCCACCGTTGCGCGCGGCCCTGCAGGCCACGATCGGAAAGGCCGAGCGCGTGGAGGCAACTCGCATTGCATGAGGACTGCATCGAGGCCGCTTCGGAATTTCAACTAAGAATGGGATTGACTGTTCGAAGAGGCCGACGATACAGTTACCAGTAGAGAAGGCCAATAGGACGAAGCCAGCCATCTTGCTTGCCCACGACCAGGAATGCTCTCTCATGACAGAGCGTTCACACTGGAGGAACAGAAAGGAGGAGAATGAGACGTCGACCAAGCGTCCGCGTGATGCCACTTACGGCCAGCCGAGCCAGGGCGCGAGTGTGTGGGCCGGACGAGAAACCTACCGCTCAGCCCGACGCTCGAATGAGTGCACATCGCATGATCGACATGTGCAAAACATCAACCATTCACAATATCCAATGGAGAGAATCATGTCCGCACCTGAACAAGCAAAGGAGAAAATCATGCCCGTCACTGAACAAGACAAAGCTGTCCTAAATGCCATCGTAGAGGGCTTTACTCTGGCGATCGTTGAAGTATGCCAGACTCTGGAACACCAAAGGTCGTTGCCAATTATGCCCGATGCATTCGCTGTTGAATGGAAAAATAGAGCGGCAAATTTACCGAATGATCCAAATGGCAACTTAAAAAGAAGCATTCTCACGAATCTCGCCAATGTAGTGGCTGCGAAACCGTTCACTCCGATTCCCTTTCCGTAAACAGGTCACAGGAACATTTCCTGTACGATAGAGGGCGGTATGACGCACGGTAACAAGCCGCAAGCTGGACAACTTCAGCTTGGTCATACCGATATAAAGGGTGATTACGAAAGCTTGCCATTCATCCCTGCCCAGAAAAGCGGGGATGAATGGCAGCTCGTATGCGAAGCGGAGGTAACTTCCCTCTTGGTTGACAAAAGCCCGCCTGGAAGGGAAGAGGTCTTTACTTTACTGTCCTGGCCTGTTGCGCCCTTGATAACGGATGTTATCAAGGGCGCGCTCGCGCCATCCCGACACCCACCCTCCCAGCACCACGACTCCCCCGTGATAGGTGCGCCATCCTCTCCGCAGAAAAGCAACACTTCCACTTGAGGATAAGCGAATCAACAGCAACCGAAGTCCCTTCCTACGATCCCGAAAACAATTCTATAGCCCACGGGGATTCAAGAAGGCCGTAAACTACAGAAAGATCACTGTGATGGGAAAGATTGAGTCGCGCCGGCCTCTGATCGAGGAACGCGCGTCACAATGCCTCGCAACAGGCGTCCCAGGAGATCGCTGCCGGTGATCAGGCGAGGCTGATCCGTCCACAATAAAATCGTGTCATACGTGATGATGTGATCCCCGGGGGCCGCCGTGTCGAAGCGGAGTTGTGCCACAACTGTTCCGAGTGGCTCCTTGCGATCGCGAATGATCACGGGCCTGTGGCAATAGGAGTAGGGATCCGTCGGCTGGTCGCTCAAAAGGGCGTGCCGGAGGAACCCGTCTGCGTCCATCATAAGATGGGGTTGACTCTGTTCATCGGCAATCACCACCCACGCTTTGCCGGAGGCATCGATCTGTCTCAGCAATGGATCGTCGAGCAACTTCGTGAACGGCGGAAACTGCGGCATGCCGTCCCGCAGGGGTAGGGAGATGATGCTCGCCGGATCGATCGGCACCCCTTCCTGCTCGACGGGCATTTCGTCAATCGTGAGAAAATTGAGGGCTCCAATGGCCTCGATCCGACCCACTTCCGACTCTTCCGCAAGCATATGCCGACGGATGATGTCCTTGAGTTCTGATTCACGGAAGTACCGAATGGCCTCTTTGCCGAGCCAGGCATCCAGCATCAGCGCCGAGGGTTTGACCACCGGGTAGAGCAGTACGCGGTAGCCGCGTAGCAGTGGCGAGAAGACCGCGGCCATTTTCAGGGCGTGACGAGAGAAATAGCCTTGCGGCACAATCTCGCCAAAGATCGTAATAAAGATGGTTGAGAACAAAAACGAACCCACGCCGGTAAGCACGGAGTTCGACAGGAGCGTGAGCAGAACGTTGACGCTCACGTTGCCCCAGGCTATTGTGGCCAGCACGCTGTTCGGATCCCGGCGCATGGCCAACACCGCGGCGGCATCCCGATTGCCGTCCGCCGCCTCCGCTTCCAACCGAAACCGGCTCAGGCTGAACACCGCCAGGTTCAATCCTGCAAAGGTCGCCGACTGGCTAAGGCAAAGAGCGATCCCGATCCATGTCAGAGCTTCGTGTATCATGCCCCCTTTGTCATACGGCTACTGTTGCGCTGTTACGGAGAACTGGTCTCTTTGCCGGAACATCAGAGAGAGGCCGGTTGCGGGCTCAGCAGAGCGAGGAGCGCGCTCAGCAGAAAGGTCGCCCACGGCACGAGCCCTTCAAGCCAGACCATCGGCACTCTCTCCTTTAGCGACGCTCCGCCTCACGACCAACACCGAACAGGAGGCGTGTCGTGCGACCTTGCGCGACACGCGCACAATCAGGACCGACGCGGGCGCTTCGCTTACCAATAACTCGCTGACACTGCCGAGCAAGAACCGCATGAAACGTGAGTAGCCATGGGAACCCAGGATGGCAAGATCGGCCTGCATACGCTTCACCGTGTTCAGCAACAGGGGCCCCGGCAACTCTTCTCTCACCAGGGGGCGCACCCGCAGCCCTTGCGCACGGAGGGGTGGTACGAGTCGGCCGATCAGCCGATGCGCGTCAGCCGCTGTTTTTTTTGCGCCAGTCGGCCAGCATGAGTTGCTGACCCGGAAATCGAATCGCCACATGCGGGACCTCGGGGGCATGCACGATCGACAAGGCTGCCCCTCGGGGAAGCTGGACGACCTCTAAGAACCGCGCAGTCACCTGGGCATCCTGTGACTGATCAACTGCCAGTAGACCTTCATCCTGTTCTTCTCCTTGTACAGACCGTCCTTCCCAAGGCCTCCCGTCTTAGCGGCTCACACGCGTGGTTTGTGTGCCCAGCTCCATCTTGGCGGAAAGGACCCGTAAAATATGATCGCGCGTGAGCATGCCCACGAGCTGCCCGCCCTTCGCGACCGGCACCTGATTGATGTCCTCGCCTTTCATCGCCTGTAACACCTCCAGGACCGGGGTCTCTGGCGCCACCAGGCGCAGCTTCGCCAAGGGCGTCATCGCCTCCTCGACGGATACGTCCGTCCATCGGGATTGTGGCACCGCTTTGATCTGATGGAGGGTCACCAATCCATCCAACCGGCTGCCCTCGGCCACCACGAAGCACCGCTGTCCTGTCTTGAGAATATGCTCCTGCACTAACTCGGCCAGACTCATCCGACCGGACACGGTCGGACAGTCCCGCGTCATGATGTCTTCAGCCACGAGTCCGCTCAAATCCGACTGGACACTCACTTGCAGGACGCTCTCCTGCGCCGCATTCAGCAAGAACCAGCCGATGAAGGCCAGCCACAGTCCGCTGAACCAGCTCCCGGTGATCAACCCTGTCCAGATTCCGCCAAGAATGAGTCCATATCCGACGAGCTGCCCGGAGCCGGCCGCGATTCGCGTGGCCTTCGAGAAGTTTCCGGTAAAATGCCAGAGGACCGCCCGGAAGATCCGGCCTCCGTCGAGCGGGAAGCCCGGGACCAGGTTGAAGACCGCCAGCATCAGGTTGATCGACGACAGCCAGCCGGCTAAGGCCGAGAGATGCTCCACCTGACCGCCGGCCAAATAAGCGACGACCCAGAATCCTGCGGCCAGCAAGGCGCTGGCAATGGGCCCCGCAATCGCAATCTGAAATTCCGTCAGCGGACGGTCAGGCTCCCGCCCGATTTGCGCCACGCCGCCGAACGCAAACAGTGTGACCGTTCGGACGGGAATGCCCTTGGCCAGTGCCACGAAACTGTGGGCCAATTCGTGGAGGAGAATCGAAATGAAGAACAGCAGGCTGGTAGCAATTGCCACGGTGTAGTGCTCGACCGTCGTCCAGTGCGGGTGTTCCGAGGCGAACCGCGTGGTGAGTGAAAAGGTAATCAGAAAGAAAATGATGAACCAGGAATAGTGGAGGCCGACCCCGATGCCCCGGATCGTGGTGAGACGGATGGATTGACCGATCATAGATCACCTCTCCATTTGTGCCGAGCCCTGCCCCACCGCCGTTCCCAACGCGACAGAGTTTTCCGGAGATTACCCGACCGGCACGTCGAGCAAGTACAATTCCCCTTGCACCTCCGGGTGCAGATCGCAGCGGAACGTCATCTTTCCCTGTCGATCAGGCGTCAGGCGGATCGCCAACGTCTTGCCAGGATCGAGGTGGAATCCTTCGATGCCCGTTCCGAAGGCCTCGATGCCCTCGCCTTCCCCCTGAACGGAGCGGCCCAGGAAGAGAGGCGAGATGAATCCATGCCGGACAGCGTCCTCGTTGTGGATGACGAACACCATCGGCGTCCCCGCGCGAATTGGCTCCATCTTGGTGCGCACGTACGTGAAGTCGCGGATGGCGATCTCAATGCGTGGTTCCTGCGCCGGTGCGATGTCCAGCGCGACGATCGGCGTCGCACTGATCACCGGCCACCCCACCAGCCCCAGGACGGCGAGGGCACCCCAGTGCACCCTTCGTGATCTCAACGTTCCGTGTTCTTCCATGTCGGACCTCCTATGTCTGGATACAACAGAGCCACCTTTCCGGCCCACCGGTTCAACGGACTTTCCTTCTCCTGCCTTTCAGCAGCACGATCACGCCCACGGTGCCGATGATCGAAGCGATCCCGCCGAGTACTTGCCCAGGGTTGTATGGTCTTCTTCTTTATCCTAAAGATACGCGGCGGAGACTGTCATCCGTGAAAACTGATCAAGGGCTTGATGATGCCGTCTTCCTTGGTCTCCATCAGACGAAATGCCCGATCGACCTGGTCGAATGCAAACCGATGCGTGGTCATGGGCAACGGGTCCACGCGACCGACTTCGAGCAAGCGGATCAGGCGGGCCATCCGTTCTCTCCCCCCTGGACAGAGCCCCGTGCGGATCGTCTTGTCGCCAAGGCCCACGCCCCAGGCCAGCCGAGGAATCTTTACGTAGTCGCCATCTCCGAAGTAGCCTGCCACCGAAATCGTGCCGCCTGGACGCGTCGCCTTCACGCACGCTTCAAAAGTCACTTGCGCACCGAGACATTCAATGGCTGAATCCACTCCCTGACTTCCCGTCAACCGTAGAATCTCCTCGACCGGATCAACCTTGGTATAATCCACCACCACGTCCGCGCCGAACTGCTTGGCCAGTTGCTGCCGCCCAGGCATGCTTTCCACGGCAATGATCAACCCAGCGCCCAGTAACCGTGCGCCGACCGTCGCCATCAACCCAACCGGTCCTTGTGCAAACACGGCAACGGTTCCGCCTAGCGGAATGTTCGCCCGCTCAGCCCCCATAAACCCGGTAGACATCATGTCGCACGTGTACACCGCGCTGTCATCTGACACAGAATCGGGGATGCGGGCCAGATTCCCGTCGGCGGCATTCACGTGAAAGTACTCGGCAAAGCTCCCGTCTTTGATGTTGGCAAACTTCCAGCCGCCGAGGAGTTGCCCACACTGAGAGGAGTACCCCCGCAGGCAGTTGTCGCAGGTGTAGCAAGGCGTGATCGCATTGACCGCCACGCGATCCCCTTCGCGAAAGTCTTTAATCTGGCTGCCGAGCTTGTACACTATGCCCACGGCCTCATGCCCCAGCGTCAGGTTCTCCCGGTTCCCGATGGCACCCTTCACAGTGTGTACATCCGACGTGCACACGAGCGCCCGAGTCGTCTTGATAATGGCGTCGTTGGGCCCGACCTCGCTCGGAATGGGCTTCTCCATGAAGCCGACCTTGCCGATGCCTTCCATCACGAACGCTTTCATTGTTGTTCCCATCGCATGCTCCCTCGTTTAATCTGCGCCAATCCACAGGCAGCAAGCGGATTTTCATCCGTTCGCCTGCGCTTCGAATCCGGAGATGGCGTCGAACAGTTCCTCGTCAATGCCACCCTGGCGCAATGATGTAATATCCCGTTGCGGTCCTCCAGGCATTCGTCGATGTTCTTCTCGGCGCCCTGCATTGAACCAAAACTCTGACGCTCATCTTTTCGACCAGTCCGCCCCGCAGACCCCCGACTACCGCGAGCATGGCCGTGGCGGTCGATCTCGTAGGCTTGTCTCCTTCAGACACACGCCCATGTGTGTCTCCAACCAGGCTATCTATATCCGACCGACAATCTGGGATCTGTTCAATTCTGCTCATATTGGAAGCTTCGCGCTTCGCTTCCATCACAATCGCTCCGCGTCGAACCAGTCTTCGAGATCATGGCCTTCGCAGCAACCGCATTGTTCCCACAGTTCATTGGCTTTCTTCGCGATCCGTGCCCACAGGCCTTTCGGCAATTCATAAGGTTTCTCCACCGTGTCTCCGTCGAGGGTTGCACGGGTCTGTGAAGCGCCACGCGTCTTCGCCGTTCTCTACGAATTCATCGGCCCCTTGGTTGCCTTCGTCTTCACCATCATGTCTTCACCTCCTGAGGTCAGCGGTCGCGTAACACCGCCAGCATCCATCTGTCGTGGAATGCGTCACGCCCTCGCGCGACTGACAGTTCCCGTTGGTGTTACCCATGCCCCGCATCCTTCTGCTGCCGAAACACGAGCCCCGCGCACGGACTCTCGCACAGGGTTTCGTCCGGATGAGCGACAAGGACCTGGAGAAGGGAGCTGTCAGGCAGAGGCCTGACAGCACTCCCCAACCTGACAGAATAGCCGAATGTCACCACGAGGCTATCTCACGACGAGGACCGAGCAGGAACTGTGCTGGACCACTCTTGTCGAGACGCTGCCCAACAAAAAACGCGCAATGGCGCCCAACCCTTTGGCCCCCATCACGATCATGTCGGCGCGATGTTTGGAGGCCACCTTCATGATCTCTTCAGCAGGCTTCCCAAGCTGACAGACGGCCTCAGCGGTAAATCCCGTCTGGATCAGCTTCTGCGCGCTCTGTTCGACCAGCCTACGGCCCTCCTCCTTCAGCTCCGGGTATTTGAGGAATGGCATCACATGAATCACGGTCACCTGAATCGGCACGCGCCCGCCCTTGCCGGTCGAACGATCCGGCTGAAACTTGGCCAGCACAAACGCCAGGGCTTTGGCCGATGCGTCCGATCCATCGATCGCCAAGGTGATCCGCCGCATGGGTGCCGCCTCGTTCTTGACGACGAGCACCGGACAGGTTGCATGCTGGATGAGATCCGTGGAGACGCTGCCGAGCATGAAGCGGTCGAGGGCGTCGAGGCCTTGACTGCCCACCACCAAAAGCCCGCCCCGTTTCGGCGCCCGTTTTAAGATCGCCGGGGCGACCGCCCCTTGCTCCTTGCGGACTGTGCCTGTGAGGTTCAACGATGCCAGCTGTTGTTTGGCTTCATGGAGAGCTTTGGCCGAGCGCGCTTCCATGCGCTGGATTTCTTCCTGGATGTACCGCCCACCTTCGGCCTGCGAGAGAAACGGCCCGCGGAGCGCGCGGACTGTACGGAAATCCAGTACATGCAGCGCCGTGACTTTTGCCGGGTCGACCAACTGCAGCGCAGCCACCCAGTTCAACGCCCATCGTCCATACCTCGATCCATCCGTCGCCACGAGCACATTCATGGTGCCCATCCTTTCGGTTGAGTTCGCCCTTCATTCGAACCGACAAGCTGAAACCGGCGGTGAACGACTTCAGGCGACAGCCTCACAAGGGACGCGCAACGGCCCAGTGCCACCGGATACTTGAGACGCACCGGTCGTTCTTCCCCCGTCATCGAACGACGAGCACGGCACAGTTCGCATACTGCACGACCCGTGTCGACACGCTCCCGATGAGAAACCGGGCAATGGCGCCCAGCCCTTGGGCACCCATCACGATCAAATTGGCATGCTGATTGGCGGCCACCTTCATGATCTCTTCAGCAGGCTTCCCAGGCTGACAGACAGCCTCGGCCGTAAATCCCGCCTGGATCAGCTTCCGCACGCTCTGTTTGAGTAATTTTCGGGCCTCCTTCAGCAACTGGTAATTGCTGAACTGCATCACATGAATCACGCTCACATGAATCGGCATGCGCCCGCCCTTGCCGGTCGAACGATCCGGCTGCAATTTGGTCAGCATAAACTTCAGCGCCTGGGCCGATGCGTCCGATTCATCGATCGCCAAGGCGACCCGCCGCAACGGTACCGCCTCGTTCTTGACGACGAGCACCGGACAGGTCGCATGCTGGATGAGCTTCGTCGAGACGCTTCCGAGCATGAAGCGGTCGAGGGCGTCGAGGCCTTGAGCACCCACCACCAAAAGCCCGCCCCGTTTCGGCGCACGTTTCAAGAGCACCGGTGCGACCGCCCCTTGCTCCTTGCGGACTGTGCCTGTGAGGTTCAACGATGCCAGCTGTTGTTTGGCTTCCTGGAGTGCTTTGGCCGAGCGCGCTTCCATGCGCTGGATTTCTTTCTGGGTGTACCGCTCGATTCCCGCCATCACCTGCTGCGAGAGAAACGGCGCACGAGGCGCGGCAATATCCAGCACATGCAGCACCGTGACTTTTGCCGGGTCGACCAGCGGCAGCGCAGCCACCCAGTCCAACGCCCATCGTCCATACCTCGATCCATCCGTCGCCACGAGCACATTCATGGTGCCCATCCTTTCGGTTGAGTTCCCCCTTCAATCGAACCGACTGGCTGAAACCGAGCCTGAAATGCTTCCGTCGACAGTCCAGCGAGGGACGCGCAACGGCCCAGCGCCACCGGATACTTGGGACGCACCGGTCGTTCTCACTCTGTCATCGAACGACGAGCACGGCACAGTCAGCGTGCTGCACGACCCGAGTCGATACGCTCCCGAGGAAAAACCGATCAAGAGCGCCCAGCCCTTGGGCCCCCATCACAATCAGGTCGGCCTTTTGTTTAGAAGCCGCCTTTATGATTGTTTCAGCAGGATTACCAGACTGGAACAGAGGCTCGGCCGTGAATCCCGACTCGATCAGCTTCTGCACGCTCTGTTCGACTAATTTCCGGCCTACCTCCTTGACCTTCAGCCTCCGGTACTTGATCCACGATACCGTCGATTTGAGCGTGATAGGGGCCAAAGAGCTCGACACCATCACATGAACCACGCTCACATGAATTGGCACGCGCCCGCGCTTGCCGGTCAACCCGTCCGGCTGGAATTTGGAGAGCATAAACGCCAGTGCTTTAGCCGATGCATCCGATCCATCGATCGCCAAGGTGATCTGCCGCAACGGCACCGCCTCGCTCTTGACGACGAGTACCGGACAGATGGCATGCTGGATGAGCTTCGTCGAGACGCTGCCAAGCGTGAAGCGGTCGAGGGCGTCGAGGCCTTTGCTCCCCACCACCAGAAGCCCGTCCCGTTTCGGCGCACGTTTCAAGATTGTCGGGGCGACCGCCCCTTGTTCCTTGCGGACCGTACCCGTGAGCTTCAGCGCGGCCAACTGCTCTTGAGCCTTCTTGAGGGTTCTTGCCGAGTGCGCGTCCACGCGCAAAATCTCTGGTCGAGTCCGAAACGGCCCACGGAGCCAGGCGCTATCCACCACATGCAGCGCCGTCACCCGAGGCGCCTTGGTCAGCGGCAGCTTGGCCACCCAATTCAGCGCCCATTGCCCATACTTCGATCCATCCGTCGCCACCAGTACATTCATGTTGCCCCTCCTTTTGTTCGAGTGTCCATCACATTTGAACCGACTTGCTGAAACCAGCTATGAAATACTTCCGGTGCCGTCGCCCAGTGAGCCCGATTGACCGTTTCGACCTGATCAATTGCTTCCCCATACAATTAGCAGATCAGGAGATGGCCGAGAAAGGAGCCAACGCCAGAATGTAGTGACCGACGTCCACCATGTCTTCTTCTGTCAGCTGACGACGCTAGGAATCGGGCTGAACAGTAGGCCTTTGGAGATGGCAATGAGAAACTCAAAGTCGGTCTCCCTCCGCGACTTCTGAGCATGAAATTCCTTCGGCTGAACGATCAAGTCCTTGGCGTCAGGGCCATTCCCGTCGCCCAGCTTTCCGTGACATTGGAGACATTGCTTTCCGTAGATCGCCTGTCCCTTGTTCGGATTTCCATGGAAATCCGGGGTCGCACCTCAGAAACTCATACACACAACAGCGATGATCGCCATGATGATGGCACCTTCCCGAATCATCATAGATCGACTCCTTTTAGGTATGACCGAGAGCCGTCTGTCATGCTTCATGCGGTTCCCTTCAGTAAGACCGGCCGACTGCGGCTATTCTTTCGAACGCAACAACACGACGATGGACCGAGCGTTCACTATAGAGCGCTGAGCGGTTATCGGCAATACGGTGCCTGGTTCAACAAAGTCAAGCGGGCTGTCGAGGCTCGTATCGATGACCCGCCTCCAGTGATTGGCTGGTCCATCCTGGATAGTAAAGGCCAGATCCTCCCAATAGGCGTTGATCATCACATAGAGATCGTCGTCCTGTTGGGAGGCCCCGTGTAGACAGAACGCCACGCTGTGCGAATGGTAGGAGAGATCGACCTCCGGTCCGACCCCATACCAGCGGATGTCCTCACGCCAGAAGCGGCTGCGGCAGAGCGAGGGATGGGCTTTCCGGAACGCGATCATGCGCTGGAAGAAGCGAAAGATATCTCGGTTCTGCTGCAACCGGTCCCAATCCAGCCAGGCGGTGTCATTGTCCTGATTATACGGATTGCTGTTTCCTTGCTGGGTCTGCATGAACTCATCGCCGGCCCGCAACATGGGGGTGCCGTTTGACAGGAACAGCAGACAACAGAAATTCTTGACCTGCTGCTTGCGCAGCCTCGCGACCTCCGGCAGGACATGCTCGTCGCCCTCTACCCCACAATTCCAACTATAATTGTCGGTCGGCCCATCGGTGTTCTGATGGCCGTTGGCCCAGTTCCGCTTGTGGTTATAGGCCACGAGGTCGTACAGGGTGAACCCGTCGTGCGAGGTGATGTAGTTGAGGCTTTGGAATGGGCGAAAGGCGTGCAGGCGATCGTCCGGAAACAGATCATCGCTGCCATACAGGCGGGACATGAGGGAGGGCACGAGGCCGGGATCCCCTTTCACGAACCGCCGAACCTCATCACGGAATCGGCCGTTCCACTGAGCCCATCTCAGCGCAGGCAGGCTCCGTCCCAACTGGTAGGCCCCCGCCGCATCCCAGGGTTCGGCAATTAAGCGAACATCCGCCAGGTCAGGGTCGGAGGCGATGTCGGAGAACAGCGGAGGAATGTCCCAGTTCAGCGATCCGTCTTCGTTTCTGGCAAAGATGGACGCCAAATCGAACCGGAACCCATCGACGTGCATGTCTCTGACCCAGTGCCTCATGCTGTCCAAAATGATTGTGCGCACGTAACGGTTCACACAGTTGAGGGTATTGCCCGTCCCGGAAAAATTCGCATAGGGATCCCACGGCTTGTCGGAGATAAAGTAGTAGGTGCTGTTGTCGATCCCCTTGAAGCTGTAGACCGGGCCGGCCTGGTTGCCTTCGACGGTGTGGTTGTAGACCACGTCAAGCACCACTTCGATGTCCGCCTCGTGCAGTGCCTTTACCAGGGCGCGGAACTCCTGGTGCTGCCCACAGGTCGGCGTGCGCGCAGCGTAGGCGTGGTGCGGGGCAAAGAAGTTCAGCGGCATATAACCCCAGGCATTTCCTTCCTGGGGATCGTATTGAAAGACCGGCATCAACTCGACGACGGTGATCCCCAGTTCCTTCAAGTATGGGATCTTCTCAATGAGCCCGGCGTAGGTGCCCCGTTTGTCCGGACTCACCTCGGAATGAGGGTGGTTGGTGAACGCCTTCACGTGCAGCTCATAGATGATCACGTCCGCCTCGTGCTGCGGACGTTTGTCGCGACTCCAGTCGAACACCTCGTCGCAGGAGGAGAGGAGTCCGAGCGGCGCTTTGCCGACGTTTGAACCGGGTCCGATGGCCGCCTGCCGGTCGAAGGTCGGCGGGAAGAAGACCGCCCGAGCGTAAGGATCGAGGAGGACTTTCTGGTGATCGAAGTGGTGCCATTCGTATTGCCCGTTCGGATCTGGTCCATCAATCCTGTAGGCATAGTACTGAGCTTCGTTCGTCAGATGCCTGGGAATGCGACAGTGCCAGACTCTTCCGGACTTGTGGTGCAGATAGTCCAACTGGTAGGTGAAGACAGGATGGATGACGTCATCTTCTTTATACAGCAGCAAGGTCACACGATCTGCATGCTTGGAGTACAAGGCGAAATTGTAGGCCTGCTCCTCTGCAATCCAGGTCATGCCTAACGGAAAGGAAGACCCTTCGACGGAAGCCCAACGCGACATCTCTCCCCTCCAAGATGCAAGACATCAATACAAGGCCTGCCACCACGTCACAATCTGATCGATGCGGTCTGTCGCAGCGTGGAACGCGCGAGGAGAAGCAAACCGCCGACTAACACCACCCGATGTGTTCCCCACGGGAAGCGGATCATGGCACCACCCGAATTCCCGTCAGGATCAGTTGCGGCAGACGATTGAGACCGGCCAGCGCAGCAACCTTGTAGCACTCAGCCAGGGTCGGGTAATTGAAGACGGCCTCGGCGAAATAGTCGATCAGACCGCCGAGCGCCATGACCGCCTGACCGATGTGGATCAGCTCGGTGGCGCCCTCTCCAATGGCATGAATCCCCAGCAGCTTCCGTGTCTGCGGATGAAACAGGAGCTTGAGCATCCCGCTTTCATCACCCATCAATTGCCCTCGTGCAATCTCACGATACCGCGCGATACCTACTTCATAGGCGATCCCCGCTTGGGTCAGCGCGTCTTCGGTCCGCCCGACCATTGAGATTTCAGGGACCGAATAGATCCCGTAGGGCAGCAGGTCGCTGCGTGTCTGGCAAGGCAACCCGAAGGCATGGCATGCCGCCAAGCGACCTTGCTCCATTGAGGTGGAGGCCAGCGCTGGAAAGCCAATGACGTCCCCGACGGCATAAATATGGGGCACCGCTGTCTGGAACTGCTCGTTCACGCGCAGTAGTCCCCGCTCGTTCGACTGAAGACCCGCCGCTTCGAGGTTCAGGCGCTGAATCGCACCGACCCTCCCGACGGCATACACAAGCGTCGGGCTCAGGATCTGCTTCGCACTTTTCAGATGCACCGCGACGCGACCGTTGGGTGTCTTTTCGATCGCGACCACTTCCTCGTTCAGCCGGAGAGTGACCCCGGTGCTCCGCATCAGATATTGGAGCGCCTCAATGATCTCGGCATCTACGAATTCCAGCAGACGTGGCCGTCGTTCGACGAGGATGACCGGGATCCCCAGCGTAGCCAGGATGGAGGCGTACTCACAGCCGATCACGCCGCCGCCGACGATGGTGAGCGAAGCGGGCAGCTGCTTCAATGCCAACAGCTCGTCCGTGTCGATGATCGTGTCCCCATCGAACGGGATGGCGTCCGGTCTGACCGGCACCGTCCCGACGGCGATCACCATGAAGTCGGCGGAATGCTCGATGGTTTTGTCCGCCTGCGTAATCGCCAGCCGGTGGGTATCCACAAAGCCGGCGCTCCCGTAGATCACGTCCACACGATTCCGGGCCATCTGGTGCCGGACGACTTCGATTTCGCGCGTCACCACATGGTTGGCCCGAAAGACCAGGTCCTCCATCGTGATGTCCGGTTTCACACGATAGGTGGCGCCGTAGAGACCACGCTGGCGAAAGCCGGTGAGATGCATCACAGCCTCGCGCAGCGCTTTGCTCGGGATCGTCCCGGTATTGATGCAGACGCCACCGAGCACTTCCTTGCGCTCGATGATCCCGACCTTTTTGCCCAACTTGGCCGCCTGAATCGCTGCCTTCTGGCCGGCCGGGCCGCTTCCGATCACCAAGAGGTCATAGTGAGCCATCATCTCTCCTGTGCAGTTGTTGCTGAGCGCTTGCTTGAGTGGAGCCCAACACAAATATTGCCCTCCTTGCAGACCGGGCAGAAGCACACCACCGACTAGGAGCCCACGACCCCGAGCGCATCGAAGGCCGACTTGAGCAAGAACGAAACCCGCTCACTCGCGGGCTTCGTGGATCTCTTCCATCACGACGATCTCCGCATCGAACCAGTCCTGGAAGTCATGACCTTCCCGCCGCCCTCGCAACTCCCACAACTCACGGGCTTTCGTCGCAATCCGTTCCCACATGCCTTCAGGCAACTCGATGGGACTCCCGCTCGCAGCACCACGAGCGGCTTCCGAATTGTCTTGCATATGCCCCTTCCCCTCGTTTTCTCGACTTTGTTGTGGCTGACGCAACGGCTTTGACCCCGTCGTTCTTGTTGTTGTCTGAATAGTTGTCATGGCGTTGTTATCCCTCCCCTAGAATATATGGTGATCCTCAGCCCCCAATACCGTGCTCAGCTTCCTACTCGCTTTTGGTCGACAGATGGCGAGGCTTGGCCCTTCCACGCCGCACTCGCCAGGCCGCCCACAGAAGATAGAGGAAGACCATCACGCCCA
>JBBRRK010000091.1:0-14672 GCA_038200765.1 Nitrospirales bacterium | reverse complement strand
ATTAGGCAGGAGACCCCTCAAGCTAACTAGCCTCGCGAAAGAAGGTGATTACTTGCCCTTCTCGTCTTTCTTCTTCTCGTCCTTCGTGTCGCCGAACGTATCGGCATGGCCACCCTTCTTCTCGTCCTTCTTGTCTTTCTTCTCGTCGCCGTACACGAGGACGTGGCCGCCCTTCTTCTCGTCCTTCTTACCCTTCGTCTCTTCTGCGAAAGAAGGAGCGCTGAACGCCACTAAAACTGCCACTGCCATAATTGCCATCAACATGCTCTTCATAATAAGTGTCTCCCCAGTTTATAGAGTTTGAAATTTGTGCCATTCATCGGCACTCGACGGGAGTATTAAGCAAGCTTGGTGCCGAGCCTGATATGTTCATGTCTCATTATATTTATCAGCAAGTTATGTTATTTTTCACCCGCGCATTGAAAGTCTGACCATATCAAACTGTGGCAGAATGGTTGAAGGTCAGCTAAACCGCCTCAATGCAGGGAGGGGTATACCGGTCTGGTCGAGGGAACCGTCATACGATTTTACTCTACATGACAAGGGACAATGGTCACCATGACGATAAAGGCGATTGAAGTGGGAAAATCGATCAAGGGAACCGTTGTACGGCGATCACAAGGAACTCTGTTTCGCAAACGGCTCATTGATCGTATCGGACCAAAGGTTCGGATCCTCTTCGTCGGCATCAATCCGGGCCTTCGTTCAGCTGCCACCGGGCACCACTTCGCTGGATATTCGAACCGTTTCTGGAAACTCTTATTCGAGTCGAAGCTCGTGCCAGAGCCACTCACGCACCAAGACGATTGGCGACTTCCGGATTGGGGGCTCGGCTTGACAAATATCATCGAGCGGCCCAGTGCAGGGGCCGATGTGCTCACGCCGCGAGAATATATAGCTGGTAGGAAGAGACTCATTGCCACAGTCAAACATTATCGCCCTCACACAATTGCCCTGCTTGGTGTCACGATCTATCGTACGTTATTCCCCGAATACCGGAGCGGACAAATCAGCCTCGGGCTGCAAGTCAAGACCTTGGCCGACCGCCCTGTTTTTGTCCTGCCGAATCCCAGCGGTCGGAATGCCTATTATTCATATCGAGCGATGCTCATGGCGTTCCGCGCGCTGCGCAAGGCGACACACAAACCCGATCGAGATGCGACCAAGGGGACGATCGTGGTAGAGCGCCTGAGTCAGCTGTAGTAAATTTCTCACTAGTTATGATATACACGCCGTTCTGAATTTGTTCTTGGGATTGCTGTATCGAGCAGTCCCGCCTATCGGTTCCCCTTTAACTGGTAGAGGAAAATGAAGCACACATTGCTTGGTCTGTTCACCTGTTGCCTTTTAGCAAGTCCCACTGTCCTCCTGGCGCAACAATCATCCCCGTTATTGAGTCACGGGGCAATGAAAGAATGCTATGAAGGTCGTGTCACTCAAGACCGTACCAGCCGAATCGGCCATTTCGAGAAAGGCCAGATTTTGGGGGAACAAGCTGTGGCCTTGGACGATCGATCGGCCGACGCGCACTTTGCCCTGTTCTGTAACTTGGGCGAGTTAATGAGGATCGATGGGGAACTGAGCATCACATCGGTCATGGGTTTCCGCCGCATGATGAAAGAGCTTGACCGGACACTGGAGCTCGCACCTGATCATCTTGATGCTTTATCGGCCAAGGGGGCCTTCCTGGTCAGACTTCCTTTTTTGCTCGGGGGAGACAGGGAAAAGGGCGAGAATCTTCTCCAGTACGTACTCCAGAAGGGACCGCAGTCTGTCAACGCGAGGCTCAGCCTGGCCGAGAGCTATTGTGAGAACGGTCGCCATGGTGAGGCTCTCTTGCTCGCATCAGAGGCGCTGGATATCGCTCAAGCCCAGCAGCTGGATGACTTCACCCCTGAAGCGGCAAGAGTGTTGGCGCAGCTCAAAGCGAATACTGCCAAGGCAAACTAGTCCTTCCCCTCACTGTCTTCCTAGCGCCACGCATTAAATCGTGCTATCTTCACCGCCCAAGCATGACGCGCATTGGTCTCTTGCTCTACTGTGCGCTTCATGAGATTCACGATTAGACTATTCACCATCCTATACAGGGGCACACCATGTTACTGGACGGTAAAAATGGACTCATCATCGGCGTGGCGAATAAGCACAGCATCGCCTGGGCCATTGCCCAATCGGCGGCAGGCCAAGGGGCGCAGCTTATCTTCAACTATCAGAACGAGCGACTGAGGGAAAACGTCGAGGAACTTGTTGCCAGCATGCCGGGCGCGAAAGCCTTTCCCTGTGACGTCGGAGACGACACCCAAATTGCTGCACTGATACAAAACGTGCAGAAAGAAGTCGGCACGCTCGATTTTTTGGTCCATTCGGTGGCCTTCGCGCCGCGCGAAGAACTCACAGGCCAGTTCGTCAACACTTCACGCCAGGGTTTCGCCATGGCCTTGGATGTCAGCGCCTATTCACTCGTTGCCGTGACGAAAGCAGCCCTGCCGCTGATGACCAATGGAGGCTCTGTCGTCACGCTCACCTACCTCGGCGCGGAACGGGTCGTGCCGCACTACAACGTCATGGGGGTTGCCAAGGCCGCGCTCGAAGCCACCGTCCGCTACCTAGCCCACGACCTCGGACCTAAGAACATTCGCGTGAATGCTATTTCAGCCGGCCCGATTAAGACGCTCGCGGCCCGCGGCGTGTCTGGCATCAGCAAGATGGTGGATCACCACCGAGAGTTTGCACCACTTCGACGCGCAACGGAACAAGGCGAAGTCGGCGACACGGCGTTGTTCTTGGTCAGTCCTCTAGGACGTGGCATTACCGGAGAAGTGATCTATGTCGATGGCGGGTATCACATCCTAGGCTCACTCGCCTCCGTCGAGTGAGGGTTGTTAAAAAAGGCCGCCAGCGTCGTTCTCGCATCGCTCAGACCCTCTCGGTTCCCGGAATCTTCGCTTCACGCTTCACGAAATACACTGCACGATTCCCAGTCGCTATTCCAGCGTTCGCCTGATGGATTTTAGCTTTCCACGCTTCGCCTTACTCTCCAACCGTCGTTCCTTTGAACCCTTCGTCGGTTTCGTTGCTCTGCGCTTCTTTCGCGGAATGGCCACGCTCTGAATGAGTTCGGTCAGTCGAGCGAGCGCATCTTCTCGATTCTGTTCCTGGCTTCGATACTGCTGGGCCTTGATGGTAATCAGACCCCCTTCTGAGATGCGATGATCTTTCAATTTCAGAAGCTCTTCTTTGTAGAACGGGGGCAAGGATGAGGCAACAATATCGAATTGCAAATGAATCGCGGACGAGACTTTGTTGACGTTCTGCCCGCCGGCACCCTGCGAACGTATCGCATGGATGTCGATCTCAGAATCAGGAATGAAGATGTGTGATGAGATCCGTAACATTGAGATTGAGGATACTTACATCAGTCGTCCCATAGACACGATAGCTCATAACGCGTAACTAGAAAAACTCTGTTTCCGCTCGGACGATACTAGTTCCTCCTCCACCAAGATCATAACTATTTTTACAGCTCAACCCCCCCCCAATAACAATTTCTGTAATCTTGCAGCCTAATAAGCTTGAGTTCCTTGTCATAGCACTGTTGGCAAAACGGACCATCCTTCTTCCCTCCGTCCACGCACCAGTACCAGGGTGATTCCCATAAAACATTTTTTCTTGTGTGTAGTGTTTGCCCTAGAGTCATGATCTTCTTGTCTTTATCCAGAAGAAGATTTTGTACTTCGGCCAACTCAAGTTTGGCGTCAGCCAAGACTCCTACCAGCTCTGCCAGCTTGAGTTTGGTTTCGGCCTTTTCCAGGGAGACATCCCCCTCCCTGAGAAGCTTCGCGATGTCGTCGGCGGTCTTTATGCTGCTAAGGACGACTGAAATATATGCCATGTCAGGCAAGAGAAATCCTCCTTGCATTGCCATGAATTGAAACGAAATCAAAGGACAAGTATATGCGCGTGGAGTCTATCGCTCAAAAGCAATGAGGGTCAACGTGTTGTTCCAATTATCAATCTAGATGAAAGATACGTGGTAAGGGTATTCTGAATTAAGGGGCAGGGCTACTGTAGTTCCGGCAGGCGATCGATAATTCTCAACCGTACTTCTTCTCCCACCTGCATTTGGATCATCTTGGTCGACAGGCTTTCGCGAACTCGGTGGGCATCTTCCAGCTTGAATTGAATCTGCCCGCCAGATTGATTGACGAAGTGAAAGAGCAGCAAGCTCATGAGGTGCTGTAATTCCTCATCTGTCGTGTGCGCACTCAGGTTCAAAATCTTCGACATCGGCGAGGCTCCATCTTGATCATCAGGCCAGCCCCATTTATGCCGAATCCCCTGTAGATCCACAATGCCCCAAAGGGAGGGGGCTTGGCTCTGCAGAGAGGCCTACTCCCGCGCTTGTCACACCGGCTCACATTTATTTACTCCAGCATTACAATGGCTTAGAAGATGGTGGGCTGATCTCAGAATGCGGAGACACTGCTGTGGCGGCGGCAATTCTGCTTAACTGCGAGGTGGGAGGCTCTATCAGGCTGTGGAAAAACAACTCGTTACGGCAGAGATTTGGTAATCTGTACGTCCAGGGCAGAACAGCAGCACACTCATGCAGGATGCTCAATAAGACCGTCCGGCAAGGCCGCAATGAGCGAAGAGGCGAGGAGGTACGGACCGCACTTCGTGGGGCCGTTCGCCCTTACAATAGGTCTTCGTGAACGGAAAAGCCCCTCCAGTGCTTCCGACTTCCGAAAACTCTCGTTGAGCCTCTGAGCGATGCGAGAACGCCGCCGGCGGACTTTTTCAGCATCCTGCTAAGAATCAGGACTTCGAGTCCTGATTCTCTTCGTGCCAGGCCATCTGGATTGCTTCGAGGATTTTCTCGTTCGATTTCTTGGGATCGTCCTTGAAGTCGGGGAGCGCGACGATCCAGGCGTGCATGTCGGTGAATCGAACCGTGAGTGGGTCTGTTTCCGGATGTTCTTCGACTAAACGGATCGCAATATCCTCAGTATCCTGCCACTTCAGATCCATAAACACTCCTCATGCTCCCGTCGTATGCCGATCATGGCATCGGTACGGGATCGTCTCTACGTGACCTCGGAGATCTTTTTCCCCTGCAGCCCCTTCGTGAGCGAATCGTTCAAAAGTGCGACGGTCAGCGGCTGTGCGGCCTGTTCGAGGTCCGCCATGCGTGCACGGATGGCGCGCGGATCTGTGTCGTCTTTGGCAACGGACAGCGCAGTCAGTGCGTTACGAGTGGCGTCAATGTTATCTGATGCGATGAGATGGCCTCCCTCCAGGAGGGATTTCTCCGTCGTCGTAATCAATGCACCGGCATCCATTCGCGCTTCGATTAACTTACGGGCAGAGACATCATCCGCAGCAAATTTGAATGAATCTTCGATCATTTGCTCTACTTCATTGTCTGACAAACCGTAGGACGGCTTGACCTCGATAGACTGGCTTTGCCCCGTCCGCATGTCCTTCGCCAGCACATTGAGAATGCCGTTTGCGTCAATCAAGAACGTGACTTCGATCCGTGGCACACCGGCGGGCAAGGGCGGCACCTTGAGTCTGAATCGCGCCAGGCTTCGATTATCTTTCGCGAGCTCACGCTCGCCTTGGAGAATGTGAATGTCCACACCAGTCTGGCCGTCCACGTAGGTTGTGAACATCTCTTTTGCGCTGGCTGGAATGGTCGTATTCCGTCGGATCACGCTGCTCATCACGCCGCCCATCGTTTCGATGCCGAGCGATAACGGGGTGACATCCAGCAACAGCATGTCGGTGGTGCCGCCGCTCAAAATATCGGCCTGTACGGCCGCGCCGAGGGCCACAACTTCGTCTGGATTCAGTTCGCAGTGCGGGGTCTTCCCGAATAACTCCTGGACACGTTGCCGAACGAGCGGCATGCGTGTGGACCCGCCGACAAGCACCACTTCATCGATGCGATCTGGAGTGAGTTCTGCGTCTTTGAGCGCTTTGCGGCAGGGAGCCAGCGTGCGTTCGATCAAGCCCATCGTCATGGACTCGATCTGATCTCTCGTCAGCTCTCTTGTAAATCTACCCTTGCCGTCCGGCAGGTCGAGAGTCGCCGTAGTTTTCAGCACCTCGGAGAGTCGAATCTTTGTGCGTTCGGCTTCTAAACGGACGGCCTGCATGTGGTCGGGATAGGGGTGGAGATCAAGGCCATGTCGTTCACGAATGTCTTCTATGAACAGATCGGCGATCAGTCGGTCGAAGTCGTCGCCACCTAGATGGGTGTCGCCATTGGTAGCTAAGACTTCGAAAATCCCGTCCTTAAGCTTCAGAATCGAAATGTCGAAGGTGCCGCCTCCAAGATCGTAGACGGCGATTGTGCCTTGAGTCTTTTCTTGGAGCCCATAGGCGAGCGAGGCGGCGGTCGGTTCGTTGATAATACGCAGCACCTCAAGACCGGCGATCATACCGGCGTCTTTCGTAGCTTGTCGTTGACTGTCGTTGAAGTAGGCCGGCACGGTGATGACGGCCTTGGTAATACTCTCACCAAAGTGCGTTTCGGCCCTGAGTTTCAGCTCTTTGAGAATCATGGCTGAAATCTGCGGCGGCGAATAGGTTTTTTCGCCGAGTTTGAAGCGGATCACTCCGCCCTGTTCTGTTAATGTGTAGGGGAAATAGGCGAGCTCACCTTGCACATCTGCCAAGCTCTTACCCATGAAACGTTTCACGGAATAGACCGTGCGGGCTGGATTGCGGGTCAGATGTTCTTTGGCGGGGTCGCCGACGATGAGTCCATTGTCGGTCATCGCCACGACGGAGGGCACCATATTGCGCTCGTTTCGTCCCGCGATTACGCGCGGGGTTCCGTTCTCCATATAGGCGACCAATGAATTGGTCGTGCCGAGATCGATGCCGACGATACGTGCCATGGCGGTGATTATCCGATGGTTGAGACGAGATCGTTTACGATATTCTTGACGTAGGTGCGGTTGGAGAGACTTTCGCGCATCTGCTTGAGGATACGGTTGCGCTCGGCCCTTGCCTGGTCGGTGGCCTCTCCGCGATCTTGGAGTGCGTCCCACTGAACAAAGAGCTGCTGCAGGGCGGCCTCCATGTCATGTTGCCGCTGTTCGAGCGTACTTCGTTCCGATTGGAGCTTCGCACGGAGCGTCGACTCGGTGTCTGATGCTCGCCCGGCAGCTCGGTATTCATTCAATGTGTCTTGCAGTTCAAGAATCTCTTCAAAGAGGTCGGCGGGAGGAGAGTTCCGAATCTGTTTTACCGATCCTGCTTCAAGATCGAGAAGATACTCCGCTCGTTCGATTGGGTCACGAAGCGTCCGGTACGCGGTATTCAACAGAGCGGAATTACCGAGGCTGATGGTCTGTTCTGCAGTGCTTTTGTTCTGATAGAAATCAGGATGGAACGCGCGGCTCAGTTCGTAGAATTTGGTTTCCAGCTGGTGCTGGTCGATCGTGAGGCGACGGGGGAAGCCCATGCAGGTGAAATAATCGAGTTCTTTCGACACCGGCTGGACCTTGACGCATCGGTCACAGAAGTATTCACCGGATACTTCAGACTGGCAGTGCCAGCACATGCTGCGAGCCATCTGTAGCTCTCGAGGGCTTGAGCTGTGGGTGTGCTGATGGTCCATCCCGCTCCCTCTTCTGACAAGACGAGGCATGGCAGCCTGCCATGCCCGTGGACGGTCGCGATGCTCTGTTGACACTCCGTTATGCCGAGAAAGACTCTCCGCAGCCACAGGTCTTGTCGGCATTCGGATTGACGAATTTGAAGTTTCCGCCCATTAGGTCTTTCTGGAAGTCCAACTGTGTGCCTTGAAGATAGATTGCGCTCTTGGCGTCGACAATGACTTTCACACCGTCGAAGTCATGGACTTGGTCGTGCTGGCCGATCTTTTCGTCGAAGTTGATCGTATAGCTGAGGCCTGAGCAGCCGCCGCCCTTCACGCCGAGGCGGAGCCCCCCTTCCGTGAGGCCCTGCACATTGATGAGGCGCTTTACTTCCTTCAGTGCCGCCTCGCTGAGTGAAATCACCGGGGCTTGAATTTCCGCGTTTGTCGTGTCCATTGGCGCACTCCCTTCGTTCACGTTACTTCGCGTCGACCAGGGCTCCGTCGGCTTTCTTCTGGTAGTCCGTGAGGGCGGCCTTGATCGCATCCTCGGCGAGCACGGAGCAATGGATTTTCACCGGCGGTAAGTTCAGTTCCTGTACGATGTCGGTGTTCTTGATCTTTTGGGCTTCTTCGATCGTCTTGCCCTTCAACCATTCGGTGGCGAGGCTTGAGCTGGCGATCGCGGACCCGCAGCCGAAGGTTTTGAACTTCGCATCCACGATCATATCGTTCTGCACCTTGATCTGGAGCTTCATCACGTCGCCGCACTCCGGGGCTCCGACCATACCGGTGCCGACTCCTTCCTCGTCCTTTTTGAAGCTCCCCATGTTGCGGGGGTTATTGAAATGATCGACGACTTTATCACTGTAGGCCATGGTTTATCCTCCTTTTGACTATTCGGATCAGTGGGCAGCCCATTGAACTGATTTCAAATCGACGCCTTCTTTTGCCATCTCATACAACGGAGACATTTCGCGCAATTTGGTGACGACCTCGATCACCTTCTTGATCGTATAGTCGATCTCATCGTCCGTGTTGAAACGGCCCAGACCGAAGCGGATCGAGGAGTGCGCCAACTCCGTCCCAACTCCCAATGCGCGGAGCACGTACGAGGGTTCCAACGTGGCTGAGGTACAGGCCGAGCCGGATGAGAGGGCAATATCCTTCATGCCCATCAGCAACGACTCGCCTTCCACATAGGCAAAGGAGATATTAAGGTTGCCGGGGAGCCGGTTGGTCGGGTGGCCGTTCAGATAGCTTTCTTCGAGGGCCTTCATGATACTGGCCTCCAGCCGATTGCGCATCGCAATCAACCGCACGGTGTCTTTGGCCATCTCCTGCTCACAGAGTTCGCAGGCTTTGCCGAATCCCACGATTAAGGGCACCGGGAGCGTGCCGGAGCGCATACCGCGCTCGTGTCCACCGCCATCCATTTGTGCCGCAATACGAACCCGTGGATTCTTTTTCCTTACGTAAAGCGCCCCGACCCCCTTGGGTCCATACATCTTGTGGGCCGTGAACGACATCAGATCGATGCCCATATCCTGCACATCAACCGGGATCTTGCCGACGCCTTGCGTCGCATCGCAGTGGAAGAGAATCCCCTTCTCCTTGGCGATCTTTCCGATCTCTTTGACGGGGTTGATCGTACCGATTTCATTGTTCGCCAACATAATGGAGATGAGGATCGTCTTCTCTGTAATGGCTTTCCGCACATCTTCGGGATTCACCATCCCGAATTTATCGACGGAAAGATAGGTGGCGACTGCTTTGCCTTTGCCCTCTAACGATTTAACGGTGTCGAGCACGGCGCGGTGTTCGGTGGACGACGTAATAATATGGTCGCCCTTCTCTTTGTACATTTCCAACACGCCCTTAATGGCGAGATTGTCCGACTCAGTGGCGCCGCTCGTGAAGACGATCTCTTTCGGATCGGCCTTGATCAGCTTCGCGATCTGTTTTCTTGCCTGGTCGACGGCTTCTTCTGCGGCCCACCCAAAGGCATGGTTGCGGCTGGCTGCGTTTCCGAATTTCTCGACGAAGTAGGGAAGCATGGCATCCAATACGCGTGGATCCATCGGTGTGGTGGAATGGTTGTCCAAGAAAATGGGCAGTTTCATCGTTCAACTCCTTGTGCCGCAGGGGACTGAATGGTAATGAGGGGTGTACCACCCATCATATCTTGCAAGGTCATGTTATTGAGCAATTGCGCAATGCTGTCCTGAACTTTCAAGAGCGGGGTGCGGATATGGCAATTGTCCCGCTGCATGCAGAACTCTCCATCCTTCTCGTGTGAACAGTCGGTGATACCCAAGGGGCCCTCGATGCTTTCGAGAATTTGCGCGATCGTAATTTGGTGCGCGCGTCGGGCTAGCACATATCCGCCCTTGGGACCATTGTGACTCTCAATCAATGCATTTTTGGCAAGGGTCTGAAGCACTTTGGCCAGCAGCTCAAGGGGGATGTTATATTCCTCCGCAATCTCTTTCGTATTCACCACACGCCCAGGCGTCACGTCGCCGAATTGGACCGTAGCGATGTGCTGAAGAGCCATGAGGGCATAATCTGCTTTTTTTGAAATCTTCAACATTGCTATTGCCGATCTCCAAGATCGGAGACTATAATGGTCTCCGATCAATAAGGTCGTACTAAGAGTAGCATGCAAGTTTCAAAACTGTCAACCGTGTGGAAATAAAGCTGAGTCCGATACAGAAAGGAACAGGAAGATGGGCGGAACCAATCCCTATATTGAGAAAACCGACTACGAGCTTCCTCAAGTGGCCTATACCGTGACCTTTATCGCCCCTGGAGGCGTAGTGACGAAGGTTGAGGTCGATCCCACCAAGATTCCCTACGGCCCGACGGGGCTCCCAGGGAGCCTCCTGGACGTGGCGATGGGCAATGGAGTCGCCTTAGAGCATGTCTGCGGGGGTGTCTGTGCCTGTTCAACCTGTCACGTCATTGTAAAACAGGGGCTTGAGAGTTGTAACGATGGTACGGACGATGAGTTCGATCAGCTGGAAGAAGCGCCGATCACCACACTACAGTCGCGGCTCGGTTGCCAATGTGTGCCGAATGGCACGAAGGATATTGTGGTCGAGATCCCGGCGGTCAATAAGAATCTCGTCAGGGAAGGCCATTAATCATAGGTTTCGGTTTTCACTTCTTTCCGGTCATAGCCCGCCTCAACAAAGCATGCTCGCAGCGATCGGACGAAACCTTTTGTTCCACAAAGCATCGAGATCACTTTAGGCGCATGATCGATCAATGGGCGGAGCATCGAAAGCGCGAGATCGACGGCTTGCTGCTCCCCGTCGGTTGCCACCAACGGTAGGTAGCGGAACCCTGGATGGGTCACGGCCAGCGTGAGTAATTCCTGATGAAAGAGCAGTTCTTCCTCCGCAGGAGCAACGGCAATAAGGAGAATGGTCGCGGTCTGTCGTTGCGCATAGAGGTGCTTCAGTATGCAGCGGATTGGGACGAGGCCGGTGTAACGGGCGATCAAGATCAATTCTCGATCGAGTGGCATCGGAAGCGTGAAATTCCCATAGGGGCCTGAGAGCTGTGTCTCATCGCCAGGTTTGAGCGTGTAGAGATAGTTGGACCCCACGCCGCCCGGTACACGATCGAAGATGAAGGTCAATTCACCCGACGGCGTGCTTGGCGCTGCCATCGAATATGCTCGATTGAGCGGTGGTGCGGCACCGACCGGCAGTTTGAGTGAAACCCATTGGCCGGGCTGAAACGCAATGTGTTGAACAGTAGGAAGGAGCACGAGCTGGCGAGCGTGGGGGGTAAGATCGCTCACCGAGAGCACTGCCGCTGCTTGCGTGAGTTCAGCCATACCGATCTCCTACTTTCTCATAGCAGAAGCGACGACGAGATGGAAGCGTGACGTTTCCTGTACAAGGCTTTTCCCTGCATGCTATAGATACCGACCTTTTCGTATCACATCTGTGAGTATGCGATGACTCAGGTGCGAGTGCGCTTTGCCCCCAGTCCGACAGGCGTTCTCCATATTGGTGGTGTTCGAACGGCCTTGTTTAACTGGCTCTTTGCGCGTCAGCAGAAGGGCGTCTTCATTCTCCGCATTGAAGATACAGATCAGAGTCGGTCGACGGACGAATCGATCCAGACCATCATCGAAGGCATGAAGTGGGTGGGGCTTGATTGGGATGAAGGCCCGTTTCGTCAGACGGAGCGGATGGATCTCTATCGCGGTTATGCGATGCAGCTCCTGGAGAAGGGGGAGGCCTATTGGTGCGCCTGTAAAACGGAAGAACTCGACGCGCGGCGTAAGGAGGCTGAGGCCAAGGGGCTGTCGCAGAAATACGACGGCCGCTGCCGTGATCGTGGCCTCACAAATCAGTCCGGTGAGATGGCCTTGCGCTTCAAGGCTCCACAAGAGGGAGAGACCGTGGTCGACGATCTCATCAAGGGCAAGATCGTCTTCGATAACGCAGTGCAGGACGATCTGATCATTCTCCGTTCGAACGGATACCCGACGTACAATTTTTCAGTGGTGGTTGATGATGCACTGATGCAGATTACCCACGTGGTGCGGGGAGACGATCACCTCACCAATACACCGCGGCAGGTTCCGATCTTTCGCGCGCTTGGGTTTCCAGTCCCTCAGTTCGGACATCTGCCGATGATTCTGGGGCCGGACAAAGCTCGTCTTTCGAAGCGGCATGGGGCCACCTCGATCATGGCCTATAAAGAGATGGGGTATTTGCCTGATGCGATGGTGAGCTATCTCGTTCGGCTGGGGTGGTCACACGGAGACCAGGAACTCTTTACCCGCCAGGAGTTGATTGAGAAATTTTCCTGGAAGAATGTTCAAACATCCGCAGCCGTGTTCAATCCCGAGAAACTCCTCTGGGTAAACGCAGAATATATCAAGATTAGCCCGCCGACCGAAGTCGCTCAGGCGCTTGTGCCACTCTTGGAAGCAGCGGGATTAACAGGTGAAGTCCAGGCTGTCTCGGCCGACTGGCTCGCGCAACTCGTCGTCCTCGTGAAGGAACGGGCGAAGACGCTTGTGGAGATGGTCAATTGGGTGAGGCCATATTTTGGACAGACTGTGACATATGACGAAGAGGCAGCGAAAAAGTTTTTGACGCCGGCCATCGCGCCGATCCTTAGCAAATTGCTCTCTCGTTTCGAGGCCTTCCCTGCTTTCTCGAAACACCAATGGGAAGAGGCGTTCAAGCAGTTGGTTGAGGAAGAAGGGATGAAGATGGGGCAGCTGGCTCAGCCAGTTCGTGTGGCTCTGACCGGTCGCACGGCCAGCCCCGGCCTCTTTGACGTAATGGAAGTGTTAGGGCGAGACCGGGCATTATTTCGGTTTCGCGAGGGAATCGAACGGGCTTCCCACGTGTGAGGCAATTCCTTCTCTGAACAAGCAGGCTGTTCATACAGGCCCTGTCACACCCCCACACCCCGCGTGCGCCAAGACGCACGCCGTTCCCGTACAAGGCCGTAGCGAATCTTTCCTCCGTTCCCTCCGTGGTCAATGCTTCACGCGTCACAGGCTTTAAGAATGAAGCGAGGACGACGCCTGTGGGAAAGGGGGTCTCGGCGCGCGGGGTCGGGCGGGTGAGATGACCGACTGTTTCAATAGCCTGCTAGCGCCGTCTTGACGAAACCGCGAGCTGTATATTACTGTGAACGTCGGTTGGGGGATCGTCTAGCGGCAGGACGTCAGTTTCTGGATCTGACTACCTAGGTTCGATTCCTAGTCCCCCAGCCAAATAATCTTTCCCGCCCGTACTTTCAGATTTATGCCTCGGTTTCGTATCGCGCTGGGGGATCGTCTAGCGGTAGGACGCCGGCCTTTGGAGCCGGCTACCTAGGTTCGATTCCTAGTCCCCCAGCCACTTTCCTGCGGGATGTTGAGCCCCGCCATCAGGGGAGGGATGGCCCGGTGAGTCCCCTGTGCTCGCTCAACGCGCGGTCTCGGAAGACCCTCGTTGGACACGCGCAGTGGGGGACTCATCCGGGTCAACCTGGAGAGAACGTATACGGGCAAGCAGGGGGCAGGTGACCAAGTGCGCCTTGCTCCGTTGCCTCTCGTGGCCTCCTTCCACGGCGGTCCGAGCGGAAACCTTCTGGAATTCCTTCAATCACGGTTGTGACGACCGTGATTCTTCAGTCAGTTCCAGCTTTCCTTCTTAGGACGCCGGGTGGGGACCCCGCCACTACGGCGAATGTCGCGAAGCGCGCTCGCTCATCTGTCGGGGGAAGAAGGGTCTCCTGCAAGGCATTCATTCAGGCGTTCCCCCCGCTCAATTCCTCGGTCCTCCGGTCATGTGCGCGAAACCCAAGGCATCCCTGTGGAGAGGCGTGATTTCTCGCGTAAAAAGGGACATTCTGCACCCCTTAAATGATCACCCCCTACCACGCCAAGTACTTTTCCTACGAATTAACAAAGCGCTGTGCCTCGGACAGTATCGAAAAGCTCGCTGCTGCGTTGTCGGACGCGCAGGTTGACCTTAACCCACACCAGGTTGAAGCGGCCCTATTTGCCTTCCGCAGTCCTTTTTCACGCGGTGCGATTCTCGCCGACGAGGTTGGACTTGGAAAGACGATTGAAGCTGGGCTGCTGATCTCCCAAAAGTGGGCTGAACGTAAGCGACGCCTTTTGGTGATTGTACCGGCCAACCTACGCAAGCAGTGGAGTCAGGAGTTAGCCGACAAGTTTCATCTGCCGTCAGCGATTCTTGAAAATCGAAGCTTCAACGAGGCCATCCGCGCCGGCAACCTGAATCCGTTCCAGCGTGATGGGATTGTCCTCTGCTCGTACCAATTTGCTCGTACCAAGGAGCCGTACCTGCGCCAAACCGCTTGGGATTTGGTCGTCATCGACGAGGCCCACCGACTGCGAAATGTCTATAAGTCTTCCAGTAAGATCGCCACCGCCATCAAGCAGGCTGTCGCACCATTTCCCAAAGTGTTGCTCACCGCAACGCCTCTACAGAATTCGCTCCTGGAACTCTATGGCCTGGTAAGCATCATCGACGACTTTGCCTTCGGGGACTTGAAGAGCTTCCGAGCC
>JBBRRK010000090.1:0-14673 GCA_038200765.1 Nitrospirales bacterium | reverse complement strand
CGACGGCAGGCCAATGCGCGTGAGGGAACCACGCACGCAAGACGGACGAAGCGGTGTACGAACCAGACCGAGACAGAACCGGGTGCAGAGACTCAGATTCACCGATCGTCGTTCAGACTCATTCCTGTATTGGAAAATACTGATACAAAAAGCTGGAATGCAGAATAGTCCATCATGTGTCGTCTACCTCTGAGGTACAGTGGAGGGGGAGGGTGATCGTGATGGGACAGATGGGGCGTCCAGGCTTGTTTGCGACCCAGAAAGCAGACCTGTGGAGCGATGGAAACAGGGGCCGTCGTTGAGCGAGATCGGCCGGGCCCTCGGCAAGTACGCGGGCTCGATTCATGGCGTGCGGTCATCGAACGGCGGGGTTGTTCCTCCCGTTCGCACAGGGTCGCGTTGGGCTCTGACGCTAGCAGAACGAGAAGAGATTTCGCGTGGCCTAGCCACGGCGCGCTCGATCCGGCAGATCGCGGCCACGCTCGGACGAATACCGTCAAAGTCTGCCGCATCGACGATGCTGACCTCACAGTCACAGTACCACTGACAGGAGGAGAAGGAAGGCGAGTAGGGATCGTCACCCCGGCAAGGCTTGATACCACCCATTCGCATGAGCCAATGAGACCGGGCAGTCGAATAATGCACTGAGGTTGGCTTCTGTGAGGACAGCGCGTTTCTCCCCATCCTGGATAATCGTTCCTTGCTTCAAGAGCACAACACGTTCTACCTCCGGAGGAATCTCGTGGATGTGGTGCGTCACCAACAGTAAGGTTTTCCCCTTCTTCATATGCGCCCGCACCAGGTCCAGGTAATGAAACGTCGCCGTAAGGTCGAGTCCGCTGGTGGGCTCATCCAGCACCAACGCAGTTGGATCATGCACCAGCGCACGGCCCAGCAGACAGCGCCGCTGTTCGCCGGTCGACATCTCTGAGAACTTCCTGTCGGTCAAGAACCCGATACCGAGTTCCTCCATTACGGCATAGGCGCGAGCAATCTGAGCATCGGTAAACTCTTGGTGGCCGTATGTCCCAATACTCGCATAGTAGCCTGACAGCACAACTTTCAACCCGATGACATTTTCCATGTACTGGTGTTGAAGATCGTGGGACACCATGCCCAATCGTTTGCGCACATCCCAGACATTCCAGCGTTCGTCGCCGAATACATGAATCGATGTCTCCTCCTTGGGAAGGGGATGCACTTCACCTGACAGCAGTTTGAGGATCGTCGACTTGCCTGCACCGTTGGGACCAAGGATCGCGGTATGAGCCCCTGCTGCAAGCATGAAGGACAGGTCATCGAATACGCAGGTGTCCCCCCGATAGACTGTCGCGTTCTTGATGTCGAGGATTGCATGTGAACGAGCGGGACAGACCGTCGGCGCGACGATCCCACCGATCGTTTTGCCCGCGCGACGAGACTGTTCGAGGCCGGCACGAGCCAGTGCGTCCACACGTTCGTTGTCTGGGTGACCGGCATGTCCTTTGACCCAGCGCCATTCGAGCCTGTGCCCGGCAGCCAGGGCATCGAGGCGACGCCATAAATCCTCATTTTTCACCGGCTGTTTGCCGGCAGTTTTCCAGCCACGCCTCTTCCAGCTATGGATCCATTCACTGATGCCTTTTTGGACATACTGCGAATCGGTGTAGACATGCGCCTCCACCGACTGAGTGAGCGACTGCAGCGCCTCAATTACCGCGAGCAGCTCCATGCGGTTGTTCGTCGTCGCCGGCTCCCCGCCGCACAGTTCTGTCTCAGCAGTGCCGATGCGCAGCAAGACGCCCCAGCCTCCGGGCCCGGGATTCCCGCTACAGGCACCATCTGTATAAATTTCAACCATTCCTCTACGCTCCTCGTGAGGCGTCACAATGCCAATGACCTTTGAAAGAATCCCCGTCCACTCCTCTATCTCAGCTTATGTTCTTTGGCGCATCTCCAGCGCAGCCTCTTCTATCCCATCTGCAACGGTCTTCCAAGCACGATCTAGGCTCGGCGATTCCATCACGGCTTTGCCGGATTTGGGAAGAGGCTCGAGCCTAGCAAAAGGAGCCTTGTGCCATTGGCACTCTCGAATGATGACAGGCACGACTCTCGCCTCGCCCTTTTCATGCCGTTCCAACGCCATCTTCATTTCAATGTCCCAGCAATAGTCCGATGAAACAAAATCAGCACTCACAAGGAGGAGAATCAGATCTGCCTGCTTAAATTGATCATCAATCTTCCCCTTCCATTCTTCTCCAGCTGTAATCTTCCGGTCATGCCAGGTGCTAATGACACCAGTTCTCTTCAAAAGAGCAAGATGTGTTTCTAGCTGGTCTCGAAGTTCCGCATCACTGTGGGAATAACTATAGACCACCGTGATAGGCTTGCTAGACAATCCTTGTCTGTCCCTAGGCATTTGACTCCGAGTTGCTGGCTCCTCCACTCCCTTCAGAAGCTCCTGGATTGAAAACCTGATGACCTTGCCTCCGGCTACCTCCTTGTGTTCAGTCTCCCCTTCAGCCTCCAACACCAGAAGCGTGTGATAATCGACCCACACATTGGGATGAGAAGGAATTGGTACTCGCTGCTGCACCTGCAAGCGGGTAATCGATGCATGGAGGACTTCAAACTCTGACCGAATCACTGACAACAATCGCCTTCGACCTGCTCTTTCTCCATAGACGGCAATCGCCACTTTCCTCCCTTGAATATCTGCTTTCACAATAGCCTGGTTCCCTTCAAACTTCAGCACTGCACCTGTCCTCCAACGTGGAAGACCTTTGTTCAGGCTTCGAGATCTTACCACTAATCGCGGCAACAGACCTTCGGGGAGAATATTGTAATGATATTCGAAGCACAGCGGATCTCCCACCCCGTACTCCGACAAATCTGGCTCGTCTTTCCCGAGTAACTCGGGGATGAGATAGTTGCCATTGCCATCATAATATTCGTAGCACAGCTCAAACTTCCCCATCAAATCAAGCAGGAACTGGTGCATCTTTTTAGGATACTCCCTATCATCGAGCACATGTTTCAGCTCAGAAGAATTGAGCTCGCCCTTGCGCTGGGAGAACGCCTCGTGATTGAGAATCTTGTAAATTCCGTTCGTGACCCAATGGGGGCTGAGCACATGCGTATCGCCTAGACGTGAATCGTCTCGAAAATTAATCACCAGCCCGAGGTCATGCAGAAACCCAACGAGTGTCTCCTGGCTCTTCTCATCGGAAATGCCATGCTTTTCACAGAGATTCCGGTATTTCTCAAAATCGATATAGTTCCCCTGAAGATTTGCAAGCTTGTCCTTCACGACAAACCAGCTGATCGGAAATGGATCGCGCAAATGCTCAAGACGATCAGTTTCCCGTCGAAGCGCCGCAAGCAGATCAGCAAGTCCCCTTCCATCTTTGCAGTCCGTCAGGACAAATTCTCGAATACTACGATACTTCTCCTGCAAACCACGGCGATTCAGGTCGAAGGCATACTCATCGATTTTATTGATCACAACAATCACCGGCGAGTCGCCCCCAAAACTCTCGATAAGCTGTAACCAATACTCAATGTTGTCTTGCTGTGTTCCCTCTCGAGCATTGAGCACAAGGACATACACGCTTCGCTTGGTAAAAAAGAACTGATGTGTCGCGTGCATGATCTCTTGTCCGCCGAAATCCCAAATATTGAGCCGTACCTCATCCTGGCCAATCTGAATCTTCCAAGGCGTGATGGCGATGCCGTCAGTCTTCTGTTCGTTCGGATTAAATCTATCGGCTGTCAATCGCTGGACAAGGGAGGTCTTTCCTACACCTCCGCGACCGACAAGTATCAGCTTGGCCTGGTTCAGCGGCTTGGCCACACGGCTATTGAAATAGTACGCGATAATGCCGGATGGCGCTGCAGCTTCTGCTTGCCTATGAATGAACGCTGCCTCCCACGATGGCCCCAAGACTTCAGGCGGGAGCCCCAATGCTGGATTGTCATGAAGAAATAGAGACGTAAGCGAGGAAAGTTGCCGAAGCCCTTCCGGTATTCGATCGAGTTGATTCTGTCCCGCATTCAGTCCTACCAGCGCCGTCAGTTGCCCCACCCACTCCGGCAGCGCCGTCAGCTGATTGTTCCTGACATCGAGCCACTCCAGCGCCGTCAGTTGCCCCATCGTCTCCGGCAGCGCCGTCAGCTGATTGTGAGAGAAGTCTAATTTCTTCAGAGTTCGCAATTGACCTAGCGTAGCCGGAAGAACGGTGAGAGCGAGATTGCTAAGGTCCAGTTCAAAGGCATTCGACCGTAATGCCTCTTGAACCTTCGCTTCGGCCACATCAATGCCGGTTGGCGTGACATTCCTCAACTCGTCTAATATCCCCATATCTATCCCCTCTCTATACCGAAGGACCTCAATTCAGTCTGACTTGACGAGAAACACCGCCCAGGGCCTGATGACTCCAAGACTGAGAGGGCACGAAGCCTATCATAGTCGAAGTATCTGATCGAGCCAGGCACAACCACTTTCTGGCAAATACCAGCATCAGTAGGCGAAGCGGATGGGTACGATCCAACGATCAGAACGGGGTGAGGAATCGAAATGCGTGATTCTAGGCTTCATCTGGATCGGGATTCATCTTTGAGCCTGGTTTCTTTTTTCCAGATACGGCGGCCTGCTTCAGCGAGCCAGGAATCTTCGGAGTCTTTGTCGCGACATCCGCGTTCTGCGCGCGGTGGAGCAAGGCATGGTCCATGAGCACGAGCGCCATCATGGCTTCGGCAATCGGCGTGGCTCTGATGCCGACGCAGGGATCGTGGCGCCCGTTCGTCTCGACGGTGACCGGATTGCCCTGCGTATCGATGGATCGGCGGGGCACGCGAATACTCGACGTCGGCTTGATCCCGATCGTGACGACGATGTCTTGGCCAGTTGAAATGCCGCCAAGAATGCCGCCGGCATGATTCGTGACAAAGCCATCCGGGGTCAGTTCGTCTCCATGCTCTGATCCACGCTGCGTCACCGAACTAAAACCTGATCCGATCTCGACGGCCTTCACGGCATTGATGCTCATCATGGCGCCGGCCAAATCGGCATCTAGCTTGGCATAAACCGGTGCACCCCAACCGACAGGCACATGCTCGGCGACCGTCGTGATCCTGGCGCCGACTGAGTCGCCGGCCTTCCGCAGATCGTCCATAAACGATTCCAGTTTCGCCACTGCGTCAGGATCAGCCACGAAAAACGGATTGGCACCCACGCCGTCCCAACTCTTAAACGGCACCTCATGCGGCCCGAGTTGGCTGAGGTAACCACGGATCACCACACCGTATTTTTCCTTGAGCCATTTCTTCGCAATCGCCGCGGCCGCCACTCGCACGGCTGTCTCACGCGCAGAGGCGCGCCCGCCACCCCGATGATCGCGAATCCCATATTTTTGCCAATAGGTATAGTCCGCGTGACCGGGCCGAAAGGTATCGATCAGGTTGCCGTAGTCCTTGCTGCGGGCATCTTCATTTCGAATGAGCAATGCGATGGGGGTGCCGGTGGTCTTGCCTTCAAACACACCGGAAAGAATTTCGACGGTGTCGGACTCCTGCCGTTGCGTGACGTGGCGAGAGGTGCCTGGCTTACGCCGATCGAGATCCTGTTGAATGTCATCGACGGAGAGGGCCAGCCCTGGTGGGCAGCCATCCACGACACAGCCGATCGCAGGCCCATGGCTCTCGCCGAACGACGTGACCGTGAATATGTGGCCGAACGAATTGCCTGCCATGGGACGGAAGACCCCTCCCTATTCGACGAGATCCAGCTTAATCCTCAGCTCCTTTAACTGATCGGCGCTGACTGCAGAGGGTGCATCAGTCAGCGGACATTGTGCCCGTTGCGTTTTGGGGAAGGCGATCACGTCGCGGATCGAGTCGGCATTCCCCAACAACATGATGAGCCGATCGAGCCCAAAGGCAATCCCACCATGCGGCGGCGCGCCATAGTCGAGTGCATCGAGCAAGAACCCGAACTTCGCCTGCGCTTGCTCCTTATTGATGCCAAGCAAGTCGAGAATGCGAAACTGGATATCGCTCCGATGGTTCCGGATACTCCCGCCGCCGACTTCGCTTCCATTCAACACCATGTCGTAGGCCTTCGCGCGTACTTTGAGCGGCTCCGAATCCAGAAAGGCCACATCTTCGTCCATCGGCGCGGCAAACGGATTGTGCATGAAGACATAGCGCTTCTCTTCCGGCGAATAGTCCAGCAAGGGAAACTCGGTGACCCATACGGGCTTCCAGGCCGTGGTATCGATCAACTTCAGCTCTTCACCCAGCGATAGCCTGATGCGCCCCAACACGTCATGGACAATGGCGGCCGTGTCAGCGCCGAACAGAATGAGATCGCCCGGCTTGGCCTCGGGAAGGGCCGATGCGAAGGCCTTGGCATCCAGAAACTTGGCGATCACGGACTCCAGCTGCCCCTCGGGCGTGATCTTCAACCAGGCGAGCCCCTTGGCACCGAAACTCTTGGCCATCTCACCGAGCGCATCGATCCGGCTCCGAGGAGTGGCTGCTCCGCCTTTGACGATCAACGCCTTCACGACCCCGCCTTTGGTTGCCGCCTCCTTGAACACCTTGAACTCACTGACCGCCGCAAAGGCTGTGACATCATGCAGCGGCATGTCGAATCGTAAGTCAGGCTTGTCTGATCCATAGCGGCCCATCGCCTCGGCGTAGGTCATGCGCGGAAATGGAGTCGGCAGCTGCACGCCGCCCGCGTCGCGAAACACCGTGACAATCATCTGCTCCATCAAGCTCATGACATCCAGCCGATCGACGAAGGACATCTCGAGATCGATCTGCGTAAATTCAGGCTGCCGGTCGTTGCGTAGATCCTCGTCGCGGAAGCAGCGCGCGATCTGGTAGTAGCGATCGACCCCGCTGACCATGAGCACCTGTTTGAAGAGCTGCGGCGACTGCGGCAACGCGTAGAATTGGCCGGGGCTCACTCGGCTCGGCACCAGATAGTCCCGCGCGCCTTCCGGCGTGCTCTTGGTCAAAATAGGCGTTTCGACTTCAAGGAAACGCTCTGCGTTCAGAAATCCACGAACGGCCTGCATAATGTCGTGCCGAATCGTTAACAGCCGCTGCATTTTCGGACGACGAAGATCCAAGTAGCGGTACTTCAGCCGGATCGACTCCGTGACTTCGGCCTCGTCTTCGATCACGAAGGGCGGCGTCTTCGACTCATTCAGAATCTCGACTGCATCCACGAAGATTTCGATTTCGCCCGTGGGCAAGTTGGGATTCTTCGACTCGTCAGGACGGGCCATCACCTGGCCGGTCACCGATACGACACATTCGCTCTTCAAGGAATGGGAAGCCTGATGCACCGATGCATTCCGCTCGGCGTTGAACACCACTTGCGTCAGCCCAGTTCGATCGCGCACATCGATAAACATGACCGTGCCATGGTCGCGCCGCCGCTGAACCCAGCCGTTCAACACGACGGTCTGCCCGACCGCAGCTTTCGTGAGTTCCCCGCACCGATGAGTTCGAACCTTCATACCACCTTCGCTTTCTTGGAACGGGCCCATCCGACCCGACTAACCCGCTTCTTTGGCCGTGGCGTTTGCTGCTCTGTTTCCACTGCCGAGACCAGCTTCTGTTCTGCAAGTTCGCGCAAGGCGTTCGCTTCACGGTCGGTCAAGTACCTGAACTCGCCGGATGCCAGATCCCCCAACAAGAGCGGACCCATCTTGATCCGCGTCAGCTTCAACACCGGGTGACCGACCGCCTCCAACATACGCTTGACTTGGTGTTGCCGCCCCTCGCGGATCGTGATCTCCAGCCAGGAGTTTTGCTTGGCCTTTTTGACCTTCTTCACGACAGCCGGACTGGTCATGCCGTCTTCCAGTTGCACGCCTTGCTCAAGCTGCCGAATATGGTCATCCGTCACCACTTGTTTGATCTTGATGAGATAGGTCTTCGGCACATGATAGCGGGGATGGAGCAACGTCTGGGCCAAGTCTCCATGATTGGTCAGGAGCATCAACCCTTCGCTGTCGAAGTCCAATCGACCGACGGGAAACACCCGCACCGAGATCCCACGGAGAAAGTCCTTTACCGTCGGCCGGCCACCCGGATCGTTCAACGTCGACATCACATTCTTCGGCTTATTCAGCAACAGATAGACGTACGGCTGAGTGGCACTGATGTGCTTGCCGTCTACCTTGATGTGGACACGATCCGGATCGACCTTGGTGCCGAGCTCCGTCACCACCTTGCCGTTGACGGTCACGCGCCCAGCGGCAATCCACTCCTCGGCCTTCCGCCGCGAAGCCAATCCTGTTCCAGCAATAACTTTTTGGAGTCTAACTTCCATACTGCTCCGTTACACCTTTCCTCGGGGAGTGGTTTGGCTGGGTCCTATTGCGCGCATCGAACGAGGACTGTTTCATCATGCGCGTTCCGCGAGCACGGGAATCAGCCAAGCCACTCCCCCGCTACTCCCATTCAATCGTGGCCGGCGGCTTCGAGCTGATATCGTAGACCACCCGGTTCACGCCCTTCACTTCATTGATGATACGGTTCGACATCTTACCCAGCACGTCGTTTGGAATTTTGGCCCAATCGGCTGTCATGCCGTCCAAACTCGTGACGGCGCGAAGCGCGATGACATGCTCATACGTCCGCTGATCGCCCATGACGCCCACGGTCCTGATCGGCAAGAGGACGGCAAGCGATTGCCAAATCTCTCGATACAAACCGGCAGCGCGAATCTCCTGATCGAGAATGGACTCGGCCGCTCGGAGGATGGCCAACCGCTCTTTGGTGACCGCTCCCAACACCCGAATAGCCAGGCCAGGCCCGGGGAAGGGTTGCCGCCAGACAATCTCATCTGGTAAACCCAGTTCATTCCCCAGCACACGGACTTCATCTTTGAAGAGTTCCCGCAACGGTTCGATTAATTTCAACTTCATACGAGCCGGCAGACCGCCCACATTGTGATGCGTCTTGATCGTAGCCGACGGCCCCTTGAAGCTTACACTTTCGATCACGTCGGGATAGAGTGTGCCCTGGACCAGAAACTTCACACCGCCAGATTTTTTCTTCGCTTCAGCCTCGAACCGTTCGATGAACTGCTTGCCGATAATTTTCCGTTTACGCTCGGGATCAATCACCCCTTTGAGCTTGGCAAGAAACACATTGGACGCGTCGATAAGCCGTACATTCAAATGAAGCTGTTGCGCAAACGTCTGTTTGACTTGTTCCTTCTCTCCACTTCGAAGCAACCCGTTGTCGACGAAGATACAGGTCAGCTGGTCACCGATGGCCCGATGCGTCAACGCCGCCGCGACGGACGAATCCACGCCGCCGCTCAAGGCGCAAATCACTCGCTCCCTGCCGACTTGCTCGCGGATCTGCTGTACCGCCGTCTCCACATAGGACTGCATCGTCCAGGTCGGCTGACAGCCACAAATGTCGTACACGAAATTCCGAAGAATCTGGGTTCCCTCCGGCGTATGCACGACTTCCGGATGAAACTGGAGACAATAGATCCGGCGTGTGTGATCGTCGGACTTCATGACTGCAATCGGCGAATTGGCTGTATGCGCAATGGATCGGAAGCCCGGCGGCATCCGTTCGATACGGTCTCCGTGCGACATCCAGACGACGGTCGAACCATCTTTGCCGATCCCCTTGAAGAGATCACTCTCGTCGTCGATGGTCAGATCGGCCCGGCCGTACTCCCGGTGCTTGGATTTGGCCACCTGCCCGCCGGAGAGATGGGTCACCAACTGCATGCCGTAACAGATACCGAGAATGGGAATACCGAGGTCGAAAAGTTCCCTGGAGACAGTCGGCGCCTTCTTCTCATAGACGCTTGAAGGACCACCCGACAGCACGATGCCCTGCGGGCGATAGGCAAGAATGGTCGCCAAGGGAACCGTGCAGGGCAGAATTTGCGAGTAGACGTGGGCTTCGCGAATGCGGCGTGCAATCAGTTGGGTGTATTGCGACCCGAAGTCGAGGACCAGGATTCTATTGTGCCAGAGTTCCATCGAAGCGTGAAAAGTGAAACGTTAGACGTGAGACGAAGGAAAGAAGGAGGCCCGTCCGAAAGTACGTTTCACATTTCACCTTTCACGTCGGCTACTCCCAATCCATCCGATAGTTCGGCGCTTCCTTCGTGATAATCACATCGTGCACGTGACTTTCGCGAAGGCCGGCGACCGTCTGCCGGATAAATGTGGCCTTCTGCTGTAAGTCGGAGATCGTCTTGCACCCACAATAGCCCATGCCGGACTTCACGCCGCCGATCAATTGGTAGATGACGGCTGAGAGTTTCCCTTTATAGGGCACGCGCCCTTCAATACCCTCCGGGACCAGCTTCTGCGCCGGACGCCCACCTTGCCCGTACCGATCTCCACCGCCTCGTTCCATCGCGCCAATTGAGCCCATACCGCGGTACACCTTATAGGTCCTGGCTTGGTACAGTTCGGTTTCCCCCGGCGATTCTTCCGTCCCTGCCAAGAGTCCGCCCAGCATGACGGAGGAGGCGCCGGCTGCCAAGGCCTTCGTGATATCGCCAGAATACTTGATCCCGCCGTCCGCAATGATTGGAACCCCGCTACCCGCGAGGACTTTTGCGCAATCGGCAATGGCCGTCAGCTGCGGCATTCCGGCGCCAGATACAATGCGAGTCGTACAAATTGAACCGGGTCCCACACCCACCTTCACAGCATCGACACCAGCCTTCACCAAATCCTTCGCCGCCTCGGCAGTGCCGATATTCCCAGCGATCAGTTCGAGTCCCGGATACCGCTTCTTGATCATTTTGACCGTATCGAGCACCGCCTGAGAATGCCCATGAGCCGTATCGACCACGATCAGATCCACCCCGGCCTTCTTGAGCCGCGCCACGCGATCTTCCGTCGCCGGCCCCACTCCGACTGCTGCCCCCACGCAAAGCCGACCATGTCCGTCCTTGCAGGAGTTGGGGTACATGATGCGTTTTTCGATATCCTTGATGGTAATCAGTCCCTTGAGCTCAAAATGCTTGTTGACGACCGGCAGCTTCTCGATCCGATGCTCGTGCAACACTTCGCGAGCCTTTTCCAAGCTGGTCCCTTCAGGCGCCGTGATCAGCTTGTCCCGCTTCATGATCTGCGAGACCTTCAAATCCATTCTCGTTTCGAACCTCAGATCGCGATTCGTGAGAATACCGACCAATTTCTTGTCCTTCGTGACGGGAATCCCGGAGATCCGAAACTTCGTCATCAGCGCGTGGGCATCGCGAATCGTCTGATCGGGCGAGATCGTGATCGGGTCGAGAATCATACCGCTCTCGGATTTCTTCACCCGTTCTACTTCTGTCGCTTGATCCTCCGGCGACATCACTCGATGAATAATCCCGATGCCGCCCTCGCGAGCGATGGCGACGGCTAAACGCGACTCGGTGACGGTATCCATGGCTGAGCTGATGATGGGAATATTGATCTTGATATGCCGAGTCAGTCTCGTCCGCATGTCGACGTCGCTCGGCAAGATTTGAGACTTGGCCGGAACCAACACAACGTCGTCGTAGGTGAGTCCCCAGCGTGGTTCTTTATTGAGCATATCTTCCCCTCAGCAGATACTCAGATCCTCAAATCCTCGTGACCGCTCTTACGCCTTCTGTGATGGGCCTGTGCCTTGCGGGTTCTCGATCTCTGCCACCGCTTCGGCGTCTTCCTGAAGCCGCTCGCTCCCCTCGTCCGCCGGCATGAACTGTTCGACCCTGGTGTTCCCGCTATCGACGACGAACACGCTACCTCTGACATCGACCGTGATACCGTAAGGGAAATTGAATTGCCCTTTCCCGTTTCCAAATCCACCCCACTGAGTGATGAAATTGCCTTCTTTATCAAACTTCTCGACGCGGTGATTGCCGGTGTCCGTGACATACACCTCGCCGGCTCCATCGACCGTAATGCCCCAGGGAGACCGCAACTGACCTGCCTCCTGCGCGATGGGGCTGCTGGCATGGCCCGGTTCAGCACTCCCCCCCCACTTGGCCAGCAACTGCGGGAGCACGTTGGTGCTGGTATCGAACTTCTGAATCCGGTGATTACCCATGTCGACGATGTACACAAACCCGTCCGTCTGATCTACGGCCACACCGCGCGGGAAGTAGAATTGGCCGTCTCCGTTTCCGAAGCTGCCCCAGGACATGATGAACTCCCCGTTCATATCGAACTTCTGAACGCGGAAGTTTGCGCTATCGACGACATAGACATACCCGCGCACCCGATCGATCGCAATGCCCCAAGGTGAGTTGAACTGCCCTTCGCCGTTTCCACGCGACCCGAACTTCATGAGATAGCCGCCGAGCTTCCCGTCGAATTTCTGCACCCGGTGATTGTTCGTATCGACCACCCAGACATCGCCCTTGCCGTCGCAGGCAATCCCCGTAGGGTTATGGAAGTTCGAATTGGCTGAACCGAAGTTCCCCCACAGGATGATGAAGTTGCCGGTATTATCGAACTTCTGAACCCGGTTATTACCATTGTCGACCACGAATAGTGATCCCTGCTGATCGACACAGAGGCCATAAATCGGGGCCATGAACTCCCCGCCATGCAGCAACGATGCGCCACGGCCTGTGCGGCCCCATTCGGCCACACAGAGATACCCCGACGTGTTCACCAGAATCGTGGTGCTCGCAGGGGTGGAAACGTTCCCTCCCACATCCTTGAACCAGACGTAGATCGACTTCTGCCCGTCTCCCGGCGACAAAATAAACGGGATCGTCGCACCAAACTTGGTGGCCGGCGTCACATCCACCCATCCCGGCGTCCCCGCCGTGGGAGTCATCGGCGCCTCGGAGACAAAGTAGGCTGCCACTCCAGTATCCACATCGTTCGCCGAAATCGTAACGATGACTTCCGGCGTGTTCGTCATAAACGCGCCGTGATTGATCACGGCATAGGGATTCTGTGGCGCCGTGATATCGATGAGCACCGGCGTCACCGTCACTTCATTCGACAACTCGCTTTCGACGCCGGTCTCGAATACCGCGGTCACGACATAGTGATAGGGGGTATCGTTCGAGAGACCGATGTGCGTATAGGGATTCGTCACTCCTTCGATTTTTGTCGCCGTCTGGGTCGTGAGCTTTGGGAGGGTATTGAAATACAGGTTGTAGGACTGGGCGCCGGAAACTTCCATCCAACTCAAGAAGGCTTCCGTATCCCCGGCCTTGACCGCCACGCTGTGGGGCGCCGGAGTCTCGCTCGGCACCTGATTGGTTGACGCCTCATCCTTCCCGCGATTGAGTTCTTCGTCCGTCGGGACATACTTCAGAATGCGGCCGTTGCCGCTGTCGACCACATAGACCGCACCTTCTTTATCGACCGCGATCCCGTAAGGATAATTGAGCTGCCCTTCTGTCTTTCCACGGTTTCCCCAGGCACAAAGAAATGTCCCGTTGCCGTCGAACTTTTGGATGCGATGGTTGCCAGTATCAACGACATACACATTGCCCAGCGCATCGCAGGCGATTCCCCAGGGAGACTTGAACTGGCCGGGACCGGCCCCTTCACGACCCCACTTGGCCAGGAAACTCCCACGGGCATCGAACTTCTGAATGCGATTATTGCTTTCATCGGCGACGAAGATATTCCCGACAAAATCGACGGCGACGCCGCGAGGGAAAAAGAAGGCGCCGTCGAAGCTTCCGTCACGGCCCCACTTGAGCAGCGCCTGCCCGTCAGATGTGAACTTCTGAATGCGCGCGTTGCTTGTGTCGGAGATGTAGAGGTTCCCTTCTGCGTCCGTCGCCAGTCCCCACGGCACGTCGAACTTGCCCAGGTCGGCCCCGCGCCATGCGAATCCGAACTTACCCCAGGCCTGCATCACATTGCCGTTGAGATCGAATTTCTGAATGCGGTTATTGCCGCTGTCTGCGATGTACAGCACGTCATTCGGCCCAACTGCCAATCCGCGCGGATAGTAGAAGCTCCCTTCCTGCGAAGAAGGATCGCCACCCCATCGCGCGACAAACTTGCCGGCTTTATCGAGCTTCTGAATCGAATGGTTATCGGTATCGGCTATGTAGATGTTGCCGTCTCTGTCGAGAGTAATGCCTGTGGGCGAACTGAACTCTCCATCGTCCACCCCTTCCCGTCCGATGCACATGGCCAGCAGATAGGGCGAGGGAATCCCCATGACTTCTTGCGACTCAAGACTCTCTCCCTTCTGCGTCACGACGGTCACGACATAGTGATAGCACGTGCTGTTGGCCAGATCGTCGTGAGCATACGGACTCTGGACGCCTTCCAAGCAGGTGCCTTTCTCTTTTTTCACCCCAATGACGGCTTTAAAATCCTCGTCGCCGGCAATCGGGCGCGTGAGATCGGAGAACTTGATCATCACTCCCTGGGTCGTTTGGAAGTAGAGGTTGTAGTACATGGCATCGGGAACGGGATCCCACGTGATTGTGACCCGGCCGTTCCCCGATTTCGCGGCCACGTTCGCCGGTGGTGGTGGTAATTCTTCTTCGGCGGCAATCGAGTCGCCGGCACCCCATTCTTCGCCCAGGGTTCCATCGATGGTCAGATGCGCTCGATCACAACGAAACATCTCGTCGAGCAGCCAGGCTTTGATCATGTGGTGGTGCTTTCTGTTGCTAAAGCAGCTCATTTAGAAGAAATGAGGGGTCTTTCAACGACTTAGAATTGGATT
>JBBRRK010000089.1:0-14796 GCA_038200765.1 Nitrospirales bacterium | reverse complement strand
GCCCCTGCCGCCACCATGACGGGTTTGGATTTCCGCAGATCAAGATGTTCTTCGACAATCACCAACACATACGCGGCCAGAAACACCGCTAAGGCCAGGTAGCCTGTCCAATGATTCGTAAAGCTCAACATCCCGTCCCTTTCATACGTATCGCGCGGAACATCATCGTGGAGGAATACATCGGCGACCTAAAGAAACACTGGCGCCGCCTCCTCCTCTCAGCTTTTCTATTTTTCCTGCGAGTGTAATATCATAGTTTTTCCTCACTATCCCAACGTATTCGAATAGATTCGCGTGGCCGAAGGAGTCCGGGGATCTGCACTCGACTCCTGAGAGGAGAACAAGTCGACCGAGGAGCTCCCTCCCATCCCCAGACCCTCTGGACCAACCCATCCCAAGACCCTCTGGACCAAGAACCATATGACAGGCCTGGTGAGACACAACGAGTTGAGATGTTGAGGGGCGTGCCCCTTCCGAAAGATATCCCACTCGTTGAGAAGTGGCGTTCGCGTGATAGGGTCGGATGAAGTACGTCACAATCAGCGCAGCAGAATCGTAATCAAATCGGAAGTAGGGGAACGTGCGGAGCCGACACAGGTCGTTTCATCTCATTATGATGACCTATCTGAGCTGCTACTGTGTCACACTCCGAGATCCTCAGAAATTGTTTCTCAACCGAACGACCTTCCCCCACACCTCGCCCTGTTTCGCCACAAAGCTTCCACCTGCCATATGGCTTCACAACACAGCGTCCCCCCTCGTTGAACATCGGTTCCATTGAGTCGTCTGTATACTTCCAGGGCAACGATTCGTTGCCCTGAAACGTCCGTCGTCTCGACCGTCATTTTCGCGTGTATGACACCAGGAAGGTGCGTGTGTCTAACCACCGACCCATTTAATGCTAGTTCAACAGTGAACTCCTCTACGCGCGACCAGCAGTGGACTGACGGGTGCGATGTGACAGATTACGTTTTCTAATTGAGTATGTCGACCCAGCGGTCCGGTCGTACCGCGATTTGACAGTGGAGTACCGTAAGGGGTTATGCGACAATCCGGCACGGGCGATTCCGTGAGCGAGAAGGACATCTCGATGGGGAAAGACGTGCAACGAGCATTTCATCAGCGTCAGTGGCGAGCCTGTCGATGGATTCGGTTCGTCGTAGCCCTCAGCAGCCTCCTACTCCTATTGTCAATTAGCTCGACGCTCGACGCCGCCCCTCCCGTTTCCGAAGTCCCCGTCCGCATAGGCGACCAGACCATTTTCACCATCCATACGGGCCTGGGCAACATCGATCCGGCGACAAGGGCAGAGGCCATCGAGGCGCGCCTGGCTCGGTTGGCGCAGGCACCAACGTCTACGATTCAACGTATCACCGTCGAAAATCATGAACAAACCTCTTACGTCGTCACGCCGGACGAAGTACTGTTTGTCGTCACAGAGAGTGAAGCCACGGCGGCAGGCCAGCCGCGACAGACCCTCGCAGAAGCGCAAGCCGAAAAAATCCGCGAGGCGCTTCTCGCTTCCCAAGATGCGCACACCCACCTCGAACCGGTGCCTCCTATGACACTACGAGATATACTTTGGATAGGTGTAGCCACCGCACTGCTGATCTTCCTTGCCGTCGCATTACGCGTCATCTACCCCCACCTACTTCAGGCATTTGAAAGCTGGCGGGGAATACGCCTCCGAGCCATCTCGTTCCGGGGCTTGGAACTCATCTCCTCTGATCATCTCACCGACGGTCTACTGCTCCTCGTCAAGTTCCTCCGCATTGTGATCGCCGTGCTCGCCCTGTATCTGTACATCCATGTCGTGCTGGGTCTCTTCCCCTGGACACGCGATTTTGAAAGCACGATCCTGCACGTGCTGGCCGCACCACTGGAACATAGCGCAACCTTGCGCGCCACTCTGACCGACTTGTTGATCGGCACGCTGTTGACATTGATCGCCACAGGCATATTCCTGGCCCTGCTGAAGGTCATCCAACAACTGTTCCCCCGCATACTCAAAGCAGTCTCCCGATGGAGAAAGGGAAGGCTCCTTTCGTTGAAGATCCAACGCATCGAGTTGCTGTCAGCCGAGCAAATAACAGCAGGCATCTTAGGCTTCTTGCGTGTGGTCCGCCTGTTGGCCATCGTTTTCCTCAGTTATTTTTATGCCACATCGATCTTAGGCTTCTTCCCCTGGACCAGAGGATTGTCCGTCGCACTGTTGGGCTATTTTGTCGCTCCTATTAAAACCATCAGCATGGCGTTTGCGTCGGCCCTCCCCGACATCATCGCCATTGTGATCATCGTGTTCGTCGCGCACTACATCCTCAAGCTCATTCAACTGTTCTTTCGAGCCATGGAGCGAGGCGCCATTAACTTTCCAGGCTTTCACCGGGACTGGGCAAAACCGACATATGGCATCGTACGTTTCTTAGTGATCGTGCTTGCCGCCATTGCCTGTTTCCCCTATTTCCCCGGCTCGCAATCCGAAGGGTTTCGGGGTATCTCTGTCTTTTTAGGCCTGCTGATCTCCTTCGGATCGTCCGCGGCCATCGGGAATATGATTGCGGGCGTCGTCCTGACCTACATGCGTCCGTTCCAACTGACAGATCGTGTGAAGATTGCGGACACGGTCGGAGATGTGACCGAGAAGACCCTGCTGGTCACCCGAATACGGACGATCAAGAACGTCGATATCACCATTCCAAACTCGCTGATCCTTGGCGCACACATCATCAACTACAGCTCTGCTTCGATGACCCCGCCGCCGCTGATTCTGCATATGGCCATGACGATCGGTTACGATGTCCCCTGGCGAACCGTGCACGAACTCCTGAAGCGAGCAGCCGTCTCCACGACAAATGTCCTGTCGGATCCGGAACCGTTCGTGCTGCAGACGGCTCTGAACGACTTCTATGTTACCTATGAATTGAACTCCTATACCGGCGCCCCCAATAAAATGGCCGTCACCTATTCCGAACTTCTCCAAAATATTCAGGACACGTTCAACGAAGCCGGTGTCGAGATCATGTCGCCGCACTACTCCCAAATCCGTGACGGCAACAAGACGGCGATTCCCGATCAATACCTGCCGAAGGGGTATCAAGCCCCGGGACTTCGGTTTGAGGGCTTGGGGAATTGGTTCAACAAGCGGAACGGTCCCAGTGCGCCCAAAGAGAACCCGGGATCGTGATGACCTCAGGCGAACAATTCGTCGAAGGCTGGTTGTTCGATCCGATGAGGAACAGATGACGATGCATCGGCGGACGGTGCCGGCCTTCCTACGCAAGACGCTGCTGTCGACCAACCGGATCGAGAGCATATTATCCCTGGTCCATCAGAGTGAGCGGAATATCACGCGCTCACCAGGGAGTGCGATGCGCCAATGGTGGCGAGGGACGGTGTTGTTCTCCTGGAGCAACAGTTCAATCGCGTGAGCGACATCGCAGGGATTGCGCCGGTCCTGGTGACCATCGTGGCTGAGTAGGCGGAGCCGCAGTCGTGGAAGCCCTGGGGCTGCCTGGGTTTCGTTGCTCCGGCATCGCACCCGGCTTCAGCCATCTCGGCATATCCTCTTGTTGTTGCGCAAACAGGGAGACCTCTGTAGAATCCGCCGAATCCCTGCCGCGGTTAGAGCCGGAAAAACGTAAGGGATGCTGTGTCTAACCCGTGCATGTTCAATGCTTAGCGTCGCTGTGCATATCCACTTCACGGCCTATCGAACAATGAATCCTCCTGACAAACGTGATCGACTCAGACAGGACTTCGAGCATCCCTCTCAGATTATGATTAGCCAACACAACCTTCTTGCAACTGCACTTTGGTCTTCGCTTGCTGCGATTGCGCTTCTAGTCTGGCCGTCTGTTGTTGACGCTGCAACACTTAGCACCCCGGTCTCGCAGGAATCCCTTTCGGCAAGCAAAGACCAGCACCACGAAGAAACACCCTCTGCATCGACAGGAGGTATGGCGCCGGCGAACGCGGTCGCGCTGTTTGCGAAAGGCGACTATGCTGCTTCGATGGTGGAATACAGAGAGGCTCTCCGGCTCCACCCTGACTTTGCTGAAGCTCATCATGGGCTCGGGTACGCATTATTTTCACAAGGTGAGGTAGACGCAGCGATTGTCGAATATCGGACGACCCTTGCTCTTCGGCCCGACCATGCCATGGCCCACGGGAGTCTTGGACTAGCTCTTGAAGCCAAGGGCGATTCTGACGGCGCCATTGAAGAATATCGCGAGACCATCCGCCTGAACCACGGTCTTTGGATGGTGCATAACAACCTTGCATCGCCCTGAAGGCCAAGGGCCACCTCGACGCAGCGATCGCCTCCTACCACGAAGCGATTCGTCTACAGCCGGGCAATCCGGCGCCGCACTACAATCTCGGCATCGCCCTCAAGGCTAAAGGCGACCTCGGCGGAGCGACCACCGCCTTTCGAACCGCGCTCCGTCTCCAATCAGGCCCATTGGCAATCCAATACGGGCTGAGTCTCGGGAACGTGCTCCTAGCCATGGGAGATGCAGGCGCGGCCATTTCGCTGTACCGCACGGTTCTTCGGCTCGAGCCAACCAATGCTGAGGCGCATCAGCAACTCGGGATGGCCCTGCTGACCAAGGACGATCTGCCAGGCGCCATCGCCGCATACCACGAAGCCCTCCGCCTCCAGCCCGATAACGCAATCATCTATGCCAATCTAGGGACCGCGCTGCAACAATCAGGCGACCTCGATGGGGCCATTGGCGCATTCCGCCGAGCTATCCAGCTTCAAGCGGGTTTGGCGACGGTTCATTACAATTTAGGCCTTACATGCCAGGTTGCCGGGAGACATCAGGAAGCGGCGCAAGCCTTCCGAGAGTTTCTGCGCTTGACACCGAAGACCCCGGAAAATCGCGACATGATCGAACAGGCGAGCATAAGACTTGCCAAGCTGTCGCGATGAGGCTCGAAGCTGGTAGCCCCTGCGCGTCACGCAAGTCTCTTTTCCAGACGAGCGGACAGGTTGAGTCACACCGACCGAGAACGACGAAGCATGGAAGTTAGGATGATGAGGGACGCGCAAAGACCAGGATTAGAAAGACACGGAATGCTCGGTGGATTGCTCATCGGCCTTCTCATGCTTTCCGGCTGTCTTTCACCGCTCGCCATGCACCAGGCGGTCCTAGAATACGACCGCACGGTGAGCCGCGTGGAAGCAGAATTGCTGTTATTGAATGTGGGGCGGACGCGGCATTTCCATCCCACTCATTTCACAGCACTCGCCAGTGTGGCCGCGACCTTTGAGTTCTCAACGACCGCCGGACTCGCCCCGGCCCAGGCGGGCCTCACAAAGACCCTGATCTCTCCGATTTTCGGAGCCACCGCGGCTGAAAATCCCACCATGACCATTATTCCGATTCAAGGCGAAGAGTTTATCTCCCGCATTCTGACCCCATTTGACGAGGCCAAAGTCGCCTTTCTGTTTCAGCAACGACTCGAACCTGCTCTTATTCTCAGACTCTTGAGCACAGAGCTGGTGCTGAGCGGATACGGAGAGTCGGCTACCCTCCGGAACGATCCGAACCGGATAGAGGAGTATCCTGAATTCCGACGGCGGGTTCTTCATCTCTCATCCCTCTATTTGTCCCGAAACCTATTCGTGGGACCGATCGTGTATGAAGAAACCTTTCCGTTCGGCTTTACGCGTGGACTCTCGACAGAGGAGATGGTGGAGCATTTGGACAAGATCATCCGGGTATTGGAAAAAGGCTACCAATGGATTCAGAGCCCGACAGGAGAGGTCACCCTGCGCCGTCGTGTCATAGGCCGGATCGCCATCACCAATTATGATCCCTCACTGCTCACCAACTACGAACGCCAGCAGTTGGCCTTGGAAGCCGAGAAGGGCGCCCGCAATACAACTCTTCTCGACATCCAACCAGGCTATCCTGGCGGAGAGTACCCCATGCACGGCATGTTCGTCTTTCGAAGCTTTCATTCAATTCTGCAGTTCTTGGCCAATGGGATCGCCGCAGTGCCTGAATACCATGTGGCGAGGGATCCGCGAACAGGCGAGATCGGTCGGAATCCACCCTGGACCATCTCGATTGAGGAATCGGACAGCCGACCGCCCGATGCGGCCTTCGCCGTGAGATATGAGGATCGGTGGTATTCGATCAGGAAGGCGCCCCGGACCATCGGAACTATTGAGCCCTGGAATCAAGTGGCCTTTCGGGTTCTCGGCCAGTTGTACCAGATGACGGTCACCGAGGTCTCCAAGGTGCCGTCGCCGTCGATTACCATCGCCAAATGAACAAGGGCACGCGAGTGCCGCCGGAGCTCATGGCCGACGAACACGCGAGAACGACCTGTATGCAAACCGGGATAACCGCAAAAACTCTGCTGTTCCTCCTCGCTCTCATGGTGTCACGGATGGGAGACCCCGCTCCAGCCTTGCCTCAAGACACCTCGACTCGTCACACACCTTCCTCAGCCCTATCTTCGATGAAGGTCGAAGGCGAATTGGTCAGAATCGAGGGGAAGTACCATGTGATGCGAAATGCTCAAGGAAAGGAACTGTATCTCTTGGTCACTCCGAACACGGAACTTGCGGGCCCTTTAAAGCCTGGAGATCACATTGAGGTCTGGACCTCACCTATCGAACATGCCATCGCCATTCGTGCCGAGACTCGGGAGCTAGATGTAGAACGGATAGAAGCGGCCACCCGTAACCTCAAGGGGAAACTCATCGGCATCGAAGGCAAGTACTATGTCATGGTCGGAGCCGGCGGGAAGGAGATCCGCCTCTTGGTCAATCAGGACACCGAATTGGCCGGAGAGTTCAGACCGGGAGATCAGATCGAAGTCTTCACCTCACCGATCGAGCATGCCGTGGCGATCAAGTCTGCCAAGTAAGAAAGCACGCTGCTGTTCCTCCCACAAGATCTTGATTGCCGGTCACCACGATCGGTTGGGCAAGGGAGCCAAACTGGGGAACGGCAAATGGGACGTGATCGATATCGGCACATTGCGAGCGATCATGATGAAGACCGGGCAGTGGGTCAACGCCGACCGCTACAACCGCCGCATCGTGACAATTGCCAATAGCCTCGTCTTCAAGGAGCTGGTCTTCAATTACTCCGGCGAGTTTGCCAACGAGGCGAAGGGAAGCTGGGGAGAACTGATTCATCTCTACTGAGTGGACCCGGCGGAGATAGACTCGCACGTTTTTCTCGTGGCGAACAATAATCAGGGGGGACATGCAGATGCGTAAGGGGAAGCATTCGTATACAATCATCGAGTGAATACGATATTAAAACAAAGCCTCCTCCTCATTTCCTTCATTGGAACTATCGTAGTAAGCGTGTGTGTTCAATTCGTTAGTCTCCGTGCAACCCCAATTGAAGTCCCGGTCTTGGAGGTCGAAGGGCAATCTGATCAGGCCACCCCGCAAGGATGGGAATTGACGACGCACCATGGCACTGCTGAATTGGCGATAGTCAGTCAGGAGATAGGTCCGGCCCTCAAGCTCCACGCCGATAAATCATCATTTTTCATTCAAAAAGAAATCAACGTTGATCTCAGGCTTACACCTTGGCTCGTCTGGCAGTGGAAAATCACCGCCTTGCCGAAACAGGGTGACTTCACCCGTACCGAGAAAGACGATCAGCCGGCACAGCTTATCCTCGCTTTCTCGAAACGTTTCTGGGAGATACGAAAGTGTGTGTCCTATATTTGGGGGAATACCGCCCCCATCGGCACGATGGAGGATACGGCGGCAGGAGCGTTCCTTCCACTCATAGACATGAAAGCCGTTGTCGTAAGGTCGGGAGAAACGGATATGGACACATGGATTTCTGAATCCAGGAATGTCTTCGAGGACTACAAGCAACTGTACGGGAAAGAACCGGAGAGCGTGGTTGGCATCCGGATCCACATCAACTCTCAGCACACCGAGGCGCAGGCTGAATCCCTCTGAGGCCGGATCGCATTTAAGTCCACCCCATAATAGGAGACAGCTGCATTTCTTAATCCCGTTCGAACCCCGGAAGCAAGTCTTGGAGGAGAGCAAGGGCTTCAATATTGAGGTGAGTGGAGGGGCAGGAGTCGGCCGCGGCGGGCTGACATGCGATCTGAAGGGATCAGCATTCCGGCCCCTGCCTGCGTGGTGACCGGATACTGAAAATGGAGAGTCTTCAACAGCTAGTCATTCAGTTCAGTCCCTGCTCGATATCCACCTCTTCTCTATCGACAAGTCCTCCATCACGCTTTGGACACTCGTTGTACTGATCGTTTTCATTGTTCTTCTGTTCTCCATTACCCGCAGGCTGAAGGTCTGGGTCACCCGCCTCCTCGCCAAGAGCAGCGTGGATTTGGGGGTCTGTTGACAGTCCAGCACGATCATCCGCTATATCGTCATTGCCGTCGGCTTGATCGTGATCCTCCAAACGACCGGCATCGACCTGAGCACCGTGACGATCCTGGCCGGTGCCCTCGGCTTCGACTTCGGATTGCAACACATCACCACACCGGGCGTGCTTCGGAGTGAGCTCAATTTCATGATCTGGGCAAATTTTTGAGACCATGACGTTGCAATCCCCTTTCCTCAACGTGACACCCATATCAAGAGCGGAAGCCTCAATGTGGGCCCTACTCCGTCCAGCTAATTCAACAGCAGTTCTCAGTGGAGCGTGCCAATCAGAGCCATATGTGCACCCATGAGACTCGCCGCCACGCACCGCTGCGGAGTGGTGATGGTGCCGAAGATCATGTCGCGGATAAGGAAAGCGAAGCTCGCCGGCCAGGAGTGACAATAACCTCTATCCTATGCCATACTTAAAAATAGCCGGACAACGATCGCATTACTCGAACCACGACCGCCTTTGACCGCCAAACAAGGACAATATGGATGTCTTTGCAATCATGCTATCACTCGTCGCCATTGTGATGGCCTTCATGGCCCTTCAGCGCAAAGGTGGGATGAAGGACGTCCGGCAGCAAATGGACCTCATGACCGTAAAGACAGAAGGCGCGACAAAGGGAACCCGAGAGTCGACCGCCGACGCCTTGCGGAGGCCCGAACACATGATCAGGGGGCAGGACGACCTGCCTCATGCCACAGGCGGGAAATCCTCAAGCCCTTCTGAGCCGGTGTCCCAGTCATGAAAGCATGGGCGGGTCTGATCGGAGGGTGTGTATTGGGATTTCTTGCGGCCATCATCGTGAACCTCGCAGCTCCCGACTTGCTGACTCCGTACCTACAAGTCCTTTCGCCCGTTGGTCAGCCTGAATCAGTCAAAGGTATGGTCGTAACAAAGCAGCGAGAATCGGCTCGATTGCTCCTGACGCTGTCCACACCCAAGGGGGTCCTCTTGGCGACGTTCACCGAAAAGATCGACGAAATCGACCTCCTCATCGCAGAGGGAAACTTAATCACGATCCGGCTCAAAGCGTACTCGCCATTCGTGGAGAATCCCACGGTTGAAAAAGTCGAAATCGACACCGAAGGTCAGCGATTCGAAACACCCTCCACCTCCATGCAATAGCGCAAATAGGACTCCCAATTAGGAACCGGCCTCCTAACAGGATGCTGAAAAAGTCCACCAGCGGCGTTCTCGCGTCGCTCAGAGGCTCAACGAGAGTCGTTCGAAGATCGGAAGCATTGAAGGGGCTTTTCCGTTCGCCAAGATCTATTGCACGGGCGAACGGCCCCACGAAGTGCGGTCCGTACCTCCTCGCCTCTTCGCTCGCTGCGGCCTTGTTGGACGGCCTTTTTGAGCATCCTGAGGTTATTCTGGCTTCAGCGCCATACGGAAAATTCCAACCATGTTTTTGGCATCAACTGAGGTTTTCCGCAGCCTGCTATGCACTCGAAGTGAAGGAGGCCGTGTGGATCCGCCGACCGTCAACTATCAGTTATCATTCGAAGACCTTGGATCATGACGAACTTCTCACCATTCAGAGTTCCGATCATCGGCAGCATCACACAGCAGAGAAACTGCCGCTTCCTTACGTGCAGGATGGATTGGCAGTCTATGGCCCCGTGCCCATTGCATAACGTTTGCGCTACCAGTATGCTCGGCCTGATCAGTTTGACGGTGGTTATTGTTTTTCAGTTGGCTTGAGCACGCGAATGATCACACTCATCATTGCTCTGATCCTCGCGCTGGCAATAGCAGCGTTTGCCCTTCAGAACACAGAAGCGGTGACCGTCCGCTTGCTCCTCTTGGATTACCAGACGTCGTTGGTGCTGGTCATTCTCGGTTCAGCAGGGATAGGTATAGTGCTGACATTTATCGCATCCCTGGGAGGGCTAGTGAGGAGGAGTCGCACCATTCGATCCCTGCAGGCGACCATCGAATCGCAAGGAATGCGGATTCGCGAATTGGAAGAGGCACTCAGCCGTTCCCGCGAGAAAACTCCGCCTCCGGCATCAGAATAACGGATCATCGCGACCGCCCTTCCTCTGGTCGTTGCCGGAGATCAAGACGTGTGGTGCGTTGCCGGCTACGCGTCGGACTTCCTGCGAGAAAGGCCTATGAGGCGAACAAGATGAACATCCTGAAGTTGGTGGACGCCTCCCGGACTGCCAACGAAACGAAAGATGATTACGTGGACACCGTATAAGAATATCACCGCGCTGTGCTCAACTTAGAACGCGCAGCCGGTCAGTCGATTGAGAAATGATCTTCTCTCTCATCGTCTGCAGGCCCATTCTACGCCAGTGACAGACGGCATGAAGACGCCCTAATTAGACACTGTGCCGAGTTCGTCACCCCTTCTGTCCTCGCTTACGAGAAGGACGATGCATGTGTCCTGCTCTCCATACTGTGGAACATCGCCCAATAAGCACCCAGCCTGAACGGAGTCGGATGGCCAGAGGGCAGTCTGCCATAGGACACAGGAGAAGCACCAATGAGTAGATTCTGGTCCGCCATGCGGAGTTCTGACGGCGCAGGCGGCCCGAAAATGCTTATCACACCGAATGCCTGGTCTCCGGTCAAGATCTTAGTTACACGCTTGCTGTTCGTCCTCTTGCTCTTCTGTCTGCTGTTCAGCCTCCTTTGGGTGGATCGAGACGGGTTGCGCGATCAGAGTGACGGCGAGATCTCCTTCAGCGATATCGTGTACTTCACCATGATCACTGTGTCCACGGTCGGCTACGGAGATATCGTGCCCGTGTCCACGCGCGCCAGACTCCTGGATGCGCTGGTGATCACGCCGATTCGTTTGGGAATCTGGGTTCTCTTTCTGGGCACGGCCTATCAACTGATCATTCGACAATATATGGAGGGGTATCGTATGGCAAAGCTTCAGGCGACCTTGAGCCAGCATATCATTATCTGCGGCTTCGGCCATACCGGTATGTCCGCGGCGAAGGAACTGATGGCTCGGGGTGTGAAAGCGGAGCAGATCGTAGTGATCGACACCCTTGAAGAACGGGTCCGGTTGGCTGGGTCTTTAGGGATTGCCGCCTTTCAGGCCGATGCCACGCAGGAAGCGGTCTTAGGCGATGCCGTCATCGACAAAGCCAAGGCCGTCATTATTGCGGCAGGCCGCGACGACTCGAGCGCGCTGACGCTCTTGACCGCCCGCCATTTGAATCCGAAGGTGCGCATCATCGTGAGTGCGAAGGAGGAAGAAAAAGTAAAACTCTTCAAGCAGGGAGGCGCCGACGCTATCGTCTCCCCCGCCACATTCGGCGGCTACATCATTGCTGCCGCCGTCGACCATGGCCACATGGTGCAGTATCTCGACGATCTCCTCACGGCAGGAGGACAGGTCAGTTTGCTCGAACGCACGGTTGAGCCTGGTGAAATTGGAAAAACTCCGGCGGATCTCAAGCCGGATGTCTTGCTCCGACTCTACCGAGGCGGCACAATACTATCACTCTTGGAGTTGGAGCAGGCCGGGCGGCTACAGACCGGCGACATTCTGGTGTTGTTAACCAACGCACAGAACAGATCGGCATAAACGCTCCATTCCAGCTGGATGACGTACACCGTTCGCGCATTCACGTATCTTGGCTACGCGTCTTCAGCCCCGTTCTTGATGCTCGCGCCGGACCCCAACACCCGGTTGATCGTGAGTCCCTGCACAAGAATCGAGAAGACCACTACCGCATACGTGATAGTGACCACCGCCTCGCGCATCTGACCAGCAGGCAGCGACAGGGCCAAGGCCACGGAGATGCCGCCGCGGAGTCCACCCCAGGTCAGGATCGTAATCGTGCGTACGCTGAACTCTCGCACCAGACTGAATAATTTGATTTGCAAGCCCACGCTGATCCACCGCGCCGCCAGCACCAATGGGATCGCCACCAGACCGGCTACGAGGTATGTGTGCTGAAAACTGAGGACCAGCACTTCAAGACCGATGAGGACAAAGAGCACGGCGTTGAGTAATTCGTCGAGCAACTCCCAAAAGCTATCGAGATGCTCCCTTGTCGTTTCAGACATGGCCCACTGGCGGCCATGATTGCCGATCAACAACCCCGCCACGACCACGGCGATCGGCCCTGACGTATGGAGCACATCGGCGAGACCGAAACTCCCCATCACGAGCGCCAACGTGATTAAGATCTCGACTTGATAGTTATTCACCGATCGGAGCATGCGATAGGCGACGTAGCCGAGCGCCAGACCCAAGGCCGCGCCCCCAAGTGCCTCTTCCGCAAAGAGCACGAGCACGTCGGTCATGCTCACCGAGTCCTTCGGCAGAAGGTTCAACACCACGAGAAAGATCACGACGCCGACCCCGTCGTTGAACAGCGACTCCCCCACGATCTTCATTTCAAGCGGCTTCGGCAGGCGGGCTTGCCGGAGGATGCTCATGACGGCGATGGGATCGGTCGGCGAAATCAGCGCGCCGAACAGCAGGCAATAGAGGAAGGGTAATGGGAGGCCGACAAGATCGAACAAGAAATAGCCGAGGCCGCCGATGATCAGGCTCGACAGGATCGTCCCCACGACGGCCATGGTCCCAATCACCCACTTGAGATCGAGCAACTCATCCAGTTTCACATGTAAGGCGCCGGCAAATAGCAAAAGTCCCAACATGCCGTGCATCAACGCCTCGTTGAAGTCGATGGCACGGATGAACCGTTGCGCCTCCGCTTCGATCCCGAATCCCAGCTTGCCTAACCCCAGCAGCACCAGGGAGAATACGAGTGCCACCGCCATCAAGCCGATCGTGATCGGCAACTTTAACAACCGATGGTTCACATAGCTGAATAGCGCAGCCAGACAGATCAGAATTGTCAGCGTATGGATCAGCGACACAATCTCTCTTTCTGTCTTTCCTTGAAATTGGTCGCTGCTTAGGGAAGGAGCAACCCTGCTGTCTTTCGCATCGAGGCGATTGTACCTGAGGACTGCACAACCTCCAAGGGCAAGGATGTCCGTAGACTCACGTCTGTCGGCAAGGAGAGGTCCTGGAGTTGAAATGCCGGTAACCGAGCACTCCGACCAATCGATCGCGCTGCTACCATAAATAGCACCTATGCGGGTTGCGTACGCCTCACCACCGTAGTAACGTGACATGAGGGCCCGGATATGGGCATGACGTTGACCCGAAATTCTGGTGCCCCCTCTTCCACTGATAAGTTGCCTGACACAATGGAACTGACAGGAACGAATTACGAAGATTTTCGCACCCTGGCCGGAAAACTGCTCACGGTCCAGGATGAAGAGCGTCGAAGGATTTCGCGCGATCTGCACGACGACGTCAACCAGCGTCTCGGCGCGATCGGGCTTCAGTTGGACTCATTGTGCCGGCATCTTCCGGAATCTCCGGTCGCTCTTCGCCGTCAGATCCGAACTATACGCAGGCATGTCAGCGAACTGTCCGACGATGTCCGTCAACTCGCCTATCAGTTTCACCAAACCACGGTGGAAGATCTCGGGTTTGTCGTAGCCCTCCAGCGTTATATCAACGACTTCGTCAAACGCACCGGCATCAGAGCTCGATTTATAAAACCTCGTGCACACACCCTTATCCCGCTACGCGTGGCGACCTCGCTGTATCGGATTGCACAGGAGGCGTTGGGAAACGTCGGACTGCATGCCAAGGCATCGGAGGTGATGGTCGAACTGCTGGTCACACCGGATACCCTCTGCTTGACCATTCACGACAATGGTATCGGCATGAACCTTGAGGAGAGACGATCACGAACTACGGGACTCGGCGTGCTCAGCATGCAGGAACGGGTCCGCCTGCTGAACGGGACCCTGGAGTGGCAATCAAGGCCCGGAGAGGGAACCAGAATCATTGCGCGACTTCCATGGCCAACGGAGCAGCCATGACCAAACCCAAGATACTCCTGGCCGACGACCACACGATGTTCGTCGAAGCGTTGCAGAAGGTGCTTGAGGCGGAGTTTGACCTTGTCGGTTCGGTCGGGGACGGGCGTGCCTTACTGGATGCCGCATCGCGTCTGGCACCGGATGTCATTCTGCTCGATCTGTCTATGCCGCTGCTCAACGGCATCGATGCCGCCCAGCTACTCCGCCGCCTTGTTCCCGACACCAAGGTGGTGTTCCTTAGCATGCACGGCGACCCGACGTATGTAACAGAAGCGTTCCGCGCAGGAGCCTCCGGCTATGTGCTGAAACGGGCGAGCGCCGCAGAACTCATCCAGGCGATCCGGGCAGCCCTACGCGGCCAGCTGTATGTGTCGCCGTTGTTGGCCAAGGGGATCCTGGATCCGCTCCTCTATCAACGCACGTCCCCGGCCAGTGCCCAAGCCACGCTCACGCTCCGTCAACGCGAGGTACTCCAGCTCATCGCCGAAGGGCGATCGTTCAAGGAAATTTCATCGATCCTCTG
>JBBRRK010000088.1:0-14925 GCA_038200765.1 Nitrospirales bacterium | reverse complement strand
AGCGTCTGGGAGTGTTTCATCGGTCCTCCTGGACAACGGCCACCAGGAGTCTGCCACAGATCTCGGACAAGATTCGAGGGCTCGCCGCCCTCGATCAAACCCAGTCTGGCTGCGGAGTGGGAAGGCCACATGCTCTCTCATCTATCCATTTCACTATGCGCAGAGCCTTGTAGACAATGGTGATGCCGTTGACGTGAGCCTTCATATTGTCTCCATTGTGTCAGCCCTTCGCAGCATCGGTTGCCTTCATGGTCAAGGGTCCGTTTGCGATCATGCCGCTCGGCGTATACAATTCAGGCCATTCTTTGAGGATTCGGATGACGGGTTCACGCGATCAGACTTCCGATTTATTCGGTACTCCCGAGGGAGAGCAATCCATTGAGGCTCCGTTGGCCGAGCGTCTGCGACCACGAGAGTTTGCGGACTTCGTTGGGCAAGAGGAGATCACTGCGCCGGATCGGCCGTTGCGGCGGGCAATCGAAGCAGATCAACTCTCCTCCGTCATCTTCTGGGGGCCACCTGGCTCTGGCAAGACGACGCTGGCGCATCTCGTCGCGCACCACACCAAAGCGCAGTTCGTGCCTTTCTCAGCGGTCACTGGGGGTGTTCCCGAGCTGCGAGCCATCATTAAGACAGCAGAACAACGCCAGGCGATCAACGGTCAACGGACTATTCTTTTCGTCGATGAGATCCACCGCTTCAACAAGGCGCAGCAGGATGCCTTTTTGCCTCACGTTGAGCGGGGGACGATTATCCTGGTCGGTGCGACGACCGAAAATCCTTCGTTTGAAGTGATCTCACCGCTTCTGTCTCGTTCCTTGGTCATTGTGCTCAAGCCCCTCTCGGATGAAGCCTTGGGGCAGATCTTGGATCGGGCGCTGGCGAGCCCCGCGATCGGGTTGGGGAAATGGAATGCGAGCCTCTCACCCGATGCGAGGCAACGGCTCATTGCTTATGGCAACGGCGATGGGAGGGCGCTCCTGACGGCGCTGGATTTTGTGGTGAAGCAGCAGCCAGCTGGGCCTGACAGTGCACGTCTGATCGATGAAGCGGCGCTGGAAGCAGCATTGATGAAGAAATCGATCCGGTACGACAAATCCGGCGAAGAACATTACAACGTCATCTCTGCCTATATAAAAAGCCTTCGGGATTCTGATCCTGACGGAGCCCTCTATTGGCTGGCCAGAATGTTGGAAGGGGGGGAGGACCCAAAATTTATTGCCCGGCGCCTGGTTATTTTTGCCTCCGAGGATGTGGGGAATGCCGATCCGATGGGGCTGGTGGTTGCGGCTGCGGTTGCTCAGGCTGTGCAGTTTGTCGGGCTTCCTGAGGCGCAGATCAATTTAGCCCAGGGGACGACCTATCTCGCGACCAGGCGTAAAGATAATGCCTCCTATGTCGGACTGCTTGAGGCGATGGAAGATGCAAAAGCCCATGGAAATCTGGGGGTTCCGCTCCATTTACGGAATGCCGTGACCTCGATGATGAAGGGGCTTGGGTATGGGAAAGGCTATCGCTATGTCCACGACGACCCCCAGGCCAAGGTGCAGGAGCATCTCCCTGAGTCGCTCAAGGGGCGCCGGTACTACCGACCTAACGATACCTAAACGGGGGCTCAAAAGTGTGCTGGACAAAGATTTCCTATCGGTTATACTTAGGCCTATGAAACGGCAGAGTCCGAAAGCGACGACATCAATCGCCGACACGAACGAACGGCGTAAGTTTGTTCGCGCGACCTTGGTGGGCTCCGCACTGATTTCACCGAAGAACGGCGCCAAGGCGATTACGGCGGTGTTGGATAACGTCAATAGAGTCGGTGCAGGGTTGCACACGAAAGAGAAATTGGCGATGGCCCATGCGGTGACCGTGTCACTGGCGTTTCTCGATTCGGATCGCGCGGAACAGATGGAAAAGCTCGATGGGAAAGTCGCCTGGGTGAAGCCGTGGGAGAAGGGATTTCTGATCGGTGTGATCTGGGATGAGCTGGTGACGAAAGAGAAAAACCGCTGGTTGTATTACTACCTCGAGGAAACGGTCAAGTCCTCTGTTTAGCAGGATGCTGAAAAATCCCCCCAGCTTCGTTCTCGCTTCGTCCGATCCTCAACGTACCCCAGGGGGTACGCCTCCGGTCCTCACTCGCTGCGGCCTTGCTGACGGCATTTTTGAGCGTCCTGCTAAACGTGCGATTTGAAGATCCAGGTTCGAACCTCCGAACACTTCAGCCTTCAGCCTATCTCACCCTGTCCCGCTTTTCCCGCTAGGCAAACGCCGTTAACTTCTGTTTGACTTCTTCCAGTTCAGCCGAGAGCGTTTCCCACCGGGCAGTGAGCCGCACTAGATCTTTCTTCCACCCGTCATATTCGGTTTGGAGGACGCTCCACTTGGTGGATTCATTTTTGTAGAGTGCGGGGTCGGCCAGTTCGAGGTCCCGAGTTTTGATCTTGGTCTCACAGTCGGCGATCTCGGCTTCAGCCCGTGCGACCTGCTTTTCCAGACGGGCCTGGGTCTTGTTCAAATCGCGGCGATCTCCGGCTGAGGATTTGGACGGGGCTTGCGAGGCCATGGCCCTGGTCGGCCCGACGGTCTTCTCGCGATCCACCCCTTTCAGGTCGTCACTCGTTTCTTTGATAGACTCGACCTCCTGTGCTTTCTTCCATAAATAATACTCATAGTCGCCGGAGAAGCTGCGGGCCTTGCCCTCGTCGATTTCAATGACGCGTGTGCAGACTCTGGTCAAAAAGGTGGGGTCGTGGGAAATAAAGATGATGGTGCCGGGAAAGTCCGATAGCGCATCGGTGAGCATATCGACCGAAGCCGGGTCGAGATGGTTGGTCGGCTCATCGAGTAACAGGGTATTGGCCGGTTCGACCAGCATCCGTGCGAGCGCAACGCGATTGCGTTCCCCTCCGCTCAATGCCTTGATCGGTTTCTTTTGATCGTCACCGGTGAATAAAAAGGCGCCGGCAATCCCGCGGAGGAAGTTCGTTTCCGCTTGGCTGGACACTTCAGAAAGAGATTCGAGAATCGTATGCTCGGGATTCAACGTCTCTGCCTGGTGTTGGGCGAAGTAGTGCAGCGTCACACCATGGCCGATCAATCTGGCGCCCTTGTCAGGCTCCAGCACTCCTGCCAGCATCTTGAGCAGCGTACTTTTCCCGGCGCCGTTTTCTCCCACCAGCGCGATGCGCTGACCCCGTTCGATCATGCAATCGACTCGCTCATAGACGACCTTTTCTCCGTAGCGTTTTGCCGCGGCTTGAAGTTCCAGGACTTGCCGGCCGCTCGCTGCCGGGAGGGGAAACTTGAACTTCACCCGCCTGGGATCGCGCTTAATCTCAATCATCTTGACCTTATCAAGCTGCTTGATGCGCGATTGGACCTGGCTGGCTTTGTTCGCTTGGTAGCGGAATCGATCCACAAATGTTTGGACCCGTGCGACCTCTTTCGCTTGGCGCCCTGCGGCAGCCTCACGCTGCGCATCCCGTTCCGCACGGATCTTGAGGAACGACGTATAGTTGCCCCGATATTCTTCGATCTTATGGTGCCGGAGATCCCAGATATGCGTGACGACACGATCGAGAAACGCCGTGTCGTGGCTGATGATCAACAGTGTCATCTCCGAGTTCAATAAGAATTGCTCGAACCAGCGCTGCGTCGGCTTGTCCAAATGGTTCGTCGGCTCATCGAGCAGCAGCACATCAGGGTTGGTCAGCAGCAGATGCGCTAAGGCAACACGCATTCGATAGCCGCCGGACAGTTTTTCGATCTGACGGCTAAAGTCAATCTCCGAAAATCCCAACCCCATGAGAATACGCTCGGCTTCATGTTCGGGGTACAGATCGCGATGAGTGGCGTCCAGCACGGTCTTGCCCGTGATAGTTTCGAGTTCTTGCGGGAGGTAGCCGATGCGGAGACGAGGACGCTTGCGGATGGTCCCCTTGTCCGGCGATTCCTCTTCGAGAATCATCCGGAAGAGCGTAGTCTTGCCCGCGCCGTTGGGTCCCACCAAGCCGACCCGTGAGCCGGGGCGAAGGTGCGCCGACGTATCCTTAAGTAGCACCCTCGTGGAGTATTGTTTGTGAACTGACTCGACTTGGAGCATGTACGTTTGGACAGGCTAGGGGAGCAAGGCTACAGTGGAGAAATGAAAGAGATCAGTTCGGCGTCAGACCAGGAGCCAAATCCGAAAACTGCTTGTATTGCTAGCCCCTTGCCGTGTGCCTCCTACCTACGGTTGAGATTTGGTGGAGCTGGCCGGGATTGAACCGGCGACCTCGTGAATGCCATTCACGCGCGCTCCCAACTGCGCTACAGCCCCACGTTGATTGACTTGGAAATAGGCGAAAATCCTTGTGAAAACGCGGTCATGCTAACACGGCCCTCTTACTGCAGTCAAGAAAAGTGGCTGGGGCGATGGGGGAGTAACCAGACTCCTTCTTGCTCGCAGAACCCGCACGATAAGAATGTGCTCGGTCGATGCGCGCAGTAAAGGGCAGCTTTGGCGACTCCCTTAACGAGAGATGAAGAGGATTGGAAGGCTCTCCCTGGGCTAATGGCACGTCATGGGAAATCAATTGCGAAGCAATTGGAGGGTCGGGCGGGTGAGAAAACTGCGCACAGTGGGAGACGCCCGGTAATCAGATAAGATGCCAGATCGACAGAAAGTTGGACGGCGCGTTGAAGGTTCAAGGCGATGATGTCTTGCAGGTCTGGGTTCTGCGCCAGTTGATCGGCAGCCAACGATGTCTTGGCCGCGATATACTCGACGCAACGTCGGAGCGATTCCAACTTCGCTTCAAGTAAGTCCCAACCCATACGTGCCTTCTTTTCGCGAGAATACGGCGATAATAGGGCATTACGTCGGCCTCTTCGTAGACCACTCGCAAGAGCAGGTCGGCGTAGCGTGTTCGGGTTGTGCAGATGAGCAAGTCCCCCTTCGTCAGGATCTGCTACAAGAGCGGTCCATGAGTCTGTGCGAGATCGATCAGGTCGACCGACCGACCCAGCCCAACCGGAAGTTCTTCGACGAGCTGGATTCGAATCTGTGGGTCGAGCGGCGTGGTCGAAGCCACGGTAAGATCCAGGTCGCTGTCAATGCGGCTGTGGCCTGTCGCAAGCGAGCCGAAGATGATCGCAACGGCGATAGATGGATGGTGAGCCAAGACCTGTTCAGTCGCAGCCTGAACCGTAACGTTTTCCTCACATCTCTTCAGTAATCACGAATGGTACATAGGCACTCGGTTGAGAGACGAACGGCGCGTCACGCAAGACGATCACAAGCTGCGCCGTGAAACTCGGTGACCAGGCTGATACGTTGCGGACTAAGAAAAAACGAGGGTTGCAATTTCAGTACGGTCGGTATGATCAGCCGCCTGCATCCCTGTCAATCGTCGTGTTCGTTGCTGGGTCCAGATATCGGCAGGAGGCAGTCGAAGGGGATAGGCCAGTAGCGGAGTGAAATTTTCCCAAGCTGAGGGGAGGAACCCAGGGGTCCCTGAGGGGGCTTGCTCTAGCCCGAGAATGAGAGCGACCGATGCCGTTTCCATAGCCTCAGAAGAAAGAAGCGCGGCGAACCGACGTTCCCCAACTAATTGAACCCGTACGATGGATAGGCCCCCTTCCATCATCCCTAGCAGAGCTGCCGCGCCACGGGAAAGGTCCAATATCCGGTTGTTGACGTAGGGACCCCGGTCGGTAATCCGTACATGGAGATGCTTCCCGTTCGCTAAATTCACGACTCGGACCATGCTACCGAGTGGAAGCGTCCGATGGGCTGCAGTCAATGCATCCATATCGAACAGCTCACCGTTGGCTGCCTGCTTGCCATGAAACAACTCACCATACCAAGAGGCTACCCCACGATCCTCAATCCCCACGTCCAATTGAGATGCCCCCTTAGGAACCCACGAACAGGCACTCAGGAGCATCCCCAAGCTGAGACCTATCGTCCATAATACTTGCTGGCTGTTTCTATGAGTTCGAACGGTCATCATCTACCACCTCTTGTGCCTGGTTGAATCGGCGGTCATACAGGATCCCAGCCTCTATGCCCCACAGTACGGTTCAACCGAGTCCCCTACAATACCGACAGCGTAGCCCTAACCCCTACTTTAGGGTGGAGGAAATTGAGAGAGACGGATACGGAACTGTATGGCAACGAACCGTACAATCTTGGGTTGGCCTGACCACCTAGCAGTCCCATATATATAGAAGAAAGTGCGTGTATGAGTCAACCCATGATCGGGACTAACGCGGGCGGCTTGATGGGGATAGGTTTGAAACTGTCATACTGTTCCCTCTCGCGAAGCTACCAATTCGACCCTGTAGCCGTAGACCGAATGTATGGCCGTAACGGCTTGAGTCAGAAGCGCTATTGGACCTGGATGATCTTGGCAAATACGCCATCCCGCTGTTTGACGTAGGTCAGCCATACCCCCTCACCCACGCCGATGGTCTGAAGTGCGATCCGTTTTCCCTTTCGCACAATTCTGCTTTGGGCTGTCACCTTGGCCCCCACGGTCATGTCGTCATGCTTAGTCAACGGGGTCTTGACGACAATCATGTGGGGAGTTTTGGCGACGTTCACCGCGATGACCTGGCCATGAACGCGATAGGTCCGCTCGCCGGCTGCTTCACCGTCAGGCGGAGTATAGAGCAGCATCATCAGTGTGGTTATGGCAAATAGCACCCCGTTCGCTTGACGTACGCTGGTCATCGATTGATTCCTTCGGGGAGGCCTGTTCACGCGCGCGGACTCTATCAGGGTAGAGAAATCATGTAAAGTTGGAGGCCGCTGGAACTCGATATTGACTGCCTCAATCCGACTGAGTAAGATGCCCGCGTGTTGCCTGTGAGGGTGCAACGATCGCCCCGCCGCCAGCACTCCCCAACTCAACCGATCCAAATTCATCACCACATATGATTGAAGTCCAGCAGATCACGAAACGGTATGGACAACATACCGCCCTCGATCGCGTCAGTTTCTCGGTCGCCAAAGGCGAGGTGTTGGCATTCCTGGGCCCAAATGGGGCTGGTAAAACCACTACGATGCGTATTCTCACCTGCTTTATGCCGGCCACTGAAGGCACGGCTCGGGTGGCGGGATTCGATTGTGCGGACCAGCCGATGGAGGTGAAACGCCGGATCGGCTACTTGCCGGAGACTCCGCCGGTCTACCAGGAATTGACGGTCACAGAGTATCTTCAGTTCGTGGGCCGCCTCCGTGGTCTGGGTGGGAAAATTCTCACCTCGTCTATGCAGCGTGAAATCGAGCGGCTCGGCCTTGGCACGGTGCAACACCGGCTCATCGGGAATCTGTCGCGCGGATATCGCCAACGCGTCGGGCTGGCTCAGGCACTGCTGCACGATCCCCAGATCTTAATTCTGGATGAACCGACTGTTGGGCTCGACCCGAAACAGATTATCGAGATCCGAGAATTGATCAAGAATCTGGCTGGATCCCATTCCGTCATTCTGAGTACCCATATCCTTCCCGAAGCGACCGCTGTGTGCCAGCGTGTCGTGATCATTAGCGGTGGGCGTATTGTGGCCGAAGACACACCCGAGCAACTCTCCGCGCGTCTGCGCCAGTCCGAAAAGATCTCGCTGACCCTCAAATCTCCCGCCGCGGACACTGATAGCCGCTTGAAGGCAGTGCAGGGGGTCCAGAACGTATTCACGAGCAGGGCCTCCGGTACCTTTCTCCTGGAATGCGAACTTGGTCGTGATGTGCGGGAAGAGGTGGCGCGCCTGGCGGTTACCAGTGGATGGGGGCTGCTCGAACTGAAAGCCATTTCCATGACGTTGGAAGACGTCTTCCTCCAACTGACCAGACAGGAGGAAGGCCTTGCGCCGGACGCAGCGGTCACCTCAGCAGAACCGGCAGGCCAGCCAGCATGACGCCAGTTCAAGCCATCATCGCCAAAGAGCTGCGTTCGTATTTCGTCTCGCCCGTGGTGTATGCCGTGGGAGCCGTGTTTCTCCTGATCGTGGGACTGCTCGCCTATCTCTACGTGGTCTTTGCCGGAGCCCAAGCGATTCAGTTGATGCAGGCGCAGGGAAGCGCCCAAATTAATCTGAACGATCTGGTCTTCCGGAATCTGTTTGCGAGCACACGGTTTATCCTCCTGATTATTTTGCCGATCTTGACGATGCGGCTTTTCGCCGAAGAACGTAAACTCCGCACGTTTGAATTCTTGCTGACCTCTCCGGTCGGCATCAACGAAATCGTGGCGGGGAAGTTCCTGAGCGTCTTTCTTATCTTTCTGGGCTTACTCGGGCTGACCGGTCTTATGCCGCTCATGCTCGCCCTCTTCTGTGACTTCGATTGGTATCCCGTGCTTACCGGCTACCTTGGGCTGGTCTTACTGGGAGCCCTCTTTCTCTCTGTCGGCGTGCTGGCGTCGGCACTGACTGAAAACCAGATCGTCGCGGCCTTTGTGAGCATAGGCCTCTTACTGGTTTTGTGGCTCCTCGCCGGCTTGGGCTCACTGCTCGGGGATACGGCCATCGGACAGGCCGTCTCGTATCTCTCGTTCATGGAGCACTACGACCATTTAGTGCGCGGGCTGATCGATACGAAAGACCTCGTATACTTTTTCAGCAGTCTTGCCTTGATGCTGTTTTTGGCGCACCGAGTTGTGGACTCGGCACGGTGGAAATGACTATGAAGACGATTCCATTCGGCGTGATTGGCGTGGCTCTGGCTGCGGCCGGAGCGATCGGGTATAGCCTTGTTCCGGAGAAACTCTGGCTGATAGCCCTCCTGGGAGGAGCGGCCCTCCTCTCCCTCATCATGTTCTTTATCGCACATGTCAGTGGTCTGAAAGCCTTCTCCACCCGCCGCTCGACGCGTATAGGGGCGAACAGTTTGTTGATGATACTTCTTTTCGTCGGCATTCTTGTCATTGTCAATTTTCTGGCTGCCCGCCACTCCATTCGTTGGGATCTGTCGGAGAATCAGAATTTCTCCCTTGCCCCGCAAACGCATCGCCTGTTGCGGAGCCTTCCGCGCGAGGTGACCATCACCGTCTTCACGAGAGAAAAGGACCCCGGCTACCAATCCTACAAAGAACGGCTCGATAGTTATCGACAAGCCAGCTCGAAGATTTCCGTGGAGTTCGTCGATCCGGAACGGCAGCCGAAAATCGCCCAGCAATATGGCATTACCAGAACCGATACGGCCGTGTTTGAAAGCGCCGGGCAGAGCGTTCGAGTCAACGCGCCCTCGGAAGCGGAGCTGACAGGAGCCCTGATCCGTGTCTCTCAAGACAGCAAGAAACGCGTGCTCTTTCTCGAAGGGCACGGGGAGCCGAGTCTCGATGATCGAGAGCGAACGGGGCTGTCTGCCGCACGAGAGATCTTGTTCAAGCAGGGGTACGATATCGGCACCCTCAGCTTGCTGAAAGAGCCAGCCGTGCCGGATCACACGGCCATCCTTGTCGTCGCCGGTCCCCGTCGGCCCGTGACCACAGAGGAACAAGAACGGATTCACACCTATGTGGAAAAGGGCGGCCATCTTCTGCTGCTGATCGATCCGGATACGCAGGCCGATCTAAATCCTTTGCTCAAGCGGTGGGGTCTAGGGGTGGGGCCTGGGGTCCTGGTCGATTTGCAAGATCGATTAGCTCAAGGCGATCTAACGTCCCTGCTTGTCCGCACGTTCACAGAACATGAAATTACGCAGGACCTCTCCGCCGCCGTGCTGTTTCCTCTCGCACGACATATTACCTTCGATGAACAGGTCGGCAGCGCATGGGACTATGTGCCGCTCGCCCGAACGTCGCCGAACAGCTGGGCAGAAACCGATCTGAAGGGCCGCGTCGTCAACCTCGATGAAAAACAAGACATCAAAGGCCCCCTGCCGATGGCTGTGGCCCTTTCGCCAAAAGTTGCACCGGAGGAAGGCAAGCCCCGACCGGCGATCGTGGTCATCGGCAACTCGACGTTTGCGACCAATGCCTTTGTGAATTTTCCCGGCAATAGCGATTTTTTCCTCCACTCGGCCGGGTGGTTGGCCGAAGAACGGAATATCTTGGCGATTGTCCCTCGGGACTCCGCGCTTCGACCCTTTACCCCTAACCCCTTGCAGGAACGAGCCCTACTCTATCTGCAAGTCATCCTCCTGCCGGCCACCATGTTTTTCTCCGGCATCATGGTTTGGCGCAGGCGTCGGCGCCTCTAGCCCATGCGGTACTGGCCCACACTCGTCATGGTACTCGTCCTGGCCGGACTCGGCCTGTACCTCTATGTCATCGAGCTTCCACAGAAAGAATCGCATGAGCGGCAAGACACCGCCGATAAGAAGGTGTTGCTCTTCGACCAGGACGCCCTCTCCGGGCTCACCATCAAGACTGACCGACAGGAGCTCGTGTTTGCTCGGACCCCTGAGAAGGGCTGGGTGTTGACCGCTCCCCTCAGCACCGAAGCCGATCAGCGGGAAGTACAAAACCTGATCCGAGCTTTGGTCACAGGCACCGTGACTCGCGCTGTGGAAGACCATCCGACCAACCTGACTCCCTTTGGCCTCGACAATCCAGTGACCACCATCACCGTCGCAGCCGGCGCCGCACGGGAGACCTTCTCCATCGGGGATAGTGGTCCCCTTACCTCTACCCTGTATGTCTTTCGTGAATCGGATCGCAAGGTTCTGCTCACCACGCTGGCCCCTAAAGATTTCGTGAACAAGACGTTGATGACCTTTCGCCGTAAAGACCTTTTGCGCTTGTCACAAAACGACGTCGATCGCATCCGTCTCACCTATGAGACCACCGAAATTGTGCTCTATCGAGGGCAGGAAAAACCCAAGAGCAAATGGAAGCTCCGCTACCCGATTGAAGGCGAAGCCGATCAAACGGAAGTACGGACTCTTTTATTCAGGCTCGAGGACTTAAAGGCGCTGGGCATCGTCGACCCAGGGGCCGAACGTGATTCGCTGGCCAGAACGTTCACCCAGCCGAAAGTGAAGGTCATGATCCATACGGCCGATGGCGACCAGACCGTCAAGCTGTACCAACCGAACCCGGCCAGCGGCGAAGCCTTTGCAGAGACGAGTCCCACTGGCCCGCTCTATCGCGTCAATCCAAACGCAATCAGAGATCTGACTAAAGATCTCTTTACGTTCCAAGACAAGCGGCTACTCGGCATTGACTACACCGACATCGCCATGCTTTCCGTTAAAACCTCGACCGAGCAGTATGTCTTGATCAACCAGCAGAACGAATGGGTCTTGGAGGATCAACCGACCGAAAAATTGGACCAACAGGCCACTGACTTGTTTGTCAGCCGTGTCGCGAATGTTCCAGCCGAGGATCGTGTGGTCAAACAGGCTGGGCCGTTGGCGCCCTATGGTCTCGTGACCGCGGCAGCAGAATTTGTCGCCACGGGAAGGGACGGGAAGATTGCAGGGAAACTCTCGATTGGGAGCCATGCCAACGGACTGGCCTATGCCATGGGGCAACGGATCCCAGGCATTTTCCAGATTCGTGCCGATCTGCTGACACAGATCCCTGAGAAAAAAGATCTCTTGGCTGTCCAAACGGAGAAGGCATCCGCCGGACACTAGCCAGAACCGCGTTGTTTCTCGCAGCCTGCTCCTGTCTCTTCATTGGCGGATCCTGTCCCTCTGTTGAAGAAGGCGGAGCCGGCTGGTATTCTGTTCCCTATAGCATGGTGCAACCAGGCCCTTTGAGACGACGAATCTTCGGTTTGGAGAATGAGTACGGTCTCATTTTTTCTCCAAACGGACGCGTCTATCTGCCGATGGAGAAGGTGCTGGGGTATATTTTCGAAGGCCTCATTCCGAACAGCTGGCCCTCCAACGCGTTCCTGGTGAACGGCGCTCGGTTTTATCAAGACACAGGCTGCCATCCTGAGTATTCCACCCCCGAGTGCGACAACATTCTCGATCTCGTCATCCATGATAAAGCCGGTGAGCGACTGCTTGAAGCCTGTCTGCCGGCGGCTGAAGAACGATTGCGGGAAGAAGGTCTGTCCGGGGAGATCTACATTTTCAAAAACAATACGGATTCGCTCGGCAATACCTATGGGTGCCATGAGAACTTCCTCATGCGCCGCGACGTCGATTTCTGGAAGGTCACTGAGCAACTCATTCCCTTCTTTGTGACGCGGCAGATCTATAGCGGGGCGGGAAAGGTGCTGAAAGTCTCGGGCAAGCCTCAATATTTCATCTCGCAACGGGCACAACACATTCACGAGAAGACGTCCTCTTCGACGACCTCCTCGCGCAGCATCATCAATACGAGAGACGAGCCGCACTCTGATGCGGAACGATACCGGCGGCTCCATATCATCGTCGGGGACTCCAATATGTCGGAGTTCGTGACCTATTTGAAGGTCGGTACGGCGACGTTGGTGTTGTCCATGATTGAGGAAGGGTACACAGTCCAAGGGATGGAGTTCGAGGACCCGGTCAAAGCGATTCGAGAAGTGTCGCGCGATCCCACCTTGAAGCGCAAGATCAAGTTGGATGATGGTCGTCAGTTAACGGCGGTCGAAGTTCAGCGGGTCTATCTGGATCGAGCGCAGACCTATTTGGCCCAACAGGAGCATGATCCGACCCTCGACGATGTGTGGCATCGATGGGCCATGGTGCTGGATAAGCTCGAAGAGGATCCGATGCAGCTCGTGCGCGAAATCGATTGGGTGACCAAGCGCCATCTGATCCAGTCTTATATCGATAAGAAGGGGTGCGGTTGGGACGATCCACGGGTGTTCCTGCTGGATCTTCAATTTCATGACGTCAAACGGACACGAGGGTTGTACTATTTGATGGAGTCGCGGGGGCTGATCGAACGGGTGGTGGGGGAGGAAGCGGTGCAACGGGCCATGTCGACTCCGCCACAAACCACGAGGGCGAAGGTGCGCGGCGATTTCATCCGGTTTGCCCGCGCGAAGAATCGCTCCTATACAGTTGACTGGACCTATCTAAAGCTCAATGGTTACTGGGAAGAAACCATTCTCTGCATGGACCCCTTCAGCGCCGTGAATCGGCGCGTAGATGAGTTGCTTTCACAGGTGTCAGGACTGCGGTTTTATCGATGATGATGATGACGACGGCGCGGATACAGACGCCTACGCGGATCTCACGGCTAGACCGAACACTGATTACGGCCGTTGTGTTGTTGTCCAGCATTTTCCCCGTCGAGTTGTTTTCCCATACGGCTCCAGCGCCGAAGGGCTTCGATGGGCAATACAGCGGCAAGCAGGGGCAGGTGCTGGTAGTCAAGGTGCAGAGCGAAGATCAGGCGACGGAGGTGAATGGGACATTTCTGAAGCGGGTAATTCCATTTTTTCGGGAGTTCAGGCCTGGGGAGCCGGACGGCTATATCGGGCTGCTCGGGATCGACATGCAGGACGAACCGGGGACGTATGAACTCGCCGTCGAAGTGAAGCAGGGCGAACAGGCGAAGCAGCTGAGCTTTAATGTCCTGGTGGCCAAAGAGAAATTTGCCGTTGAGCATCTGAAGCTGCCGAAGGAAAAGGTCGATCTGAATAAGAAGAGCGTGACACGTTGGAAAGCCGAGCAGCAACAAGTCAAGCAGGCACTCGCAGAGAACTCACGCCTGAAATTATGGCACAGTAACTTTGTGGAGCCGGTGAGCGGCAAGCGGACGGGCATTTTCGGTAGCGTGCGGATCATGAATGGCAAACCGCGCAATCCGCACAATGGAGAAGATATCGGCGCGCCGATGGGGACCGATGTCGCCTCAACGAATGACGGGATCGTCCGCATCACGGTCGATCATATTTTCTCCGGTAAAGGCGTCTTTGTCGATCACGGCATGGGCTTCTACTCCATGTACTTCCACCTGTCGGAGATCTTGGTCAAAGACGGAGATCTGGTCACAGTGGGACAAATCATCGGCAAGGTAGGAGCGACCGGCCGCGCCACCGGCCCGCATCTCCATTGGGGCGTCAAACTCAACGGCGCCCGCGTAAATCCCTATGCGCTGCTTGATTTGCCGTTCAAGAACGGTGTCACGCCTCCTACGACTGCGACAGTTCCCACTCCTGAAACTTCGCCGACTTCACAAGCCGTTCCAGTGAGGGAGTAGGAACGTAGGCTGATGGGTCCTGCCTCTGCTCACGCGCTTCGATTCGACCGCACTAAGCATCTCGTCTGTTCGCCTGCTTAACTTGTTCCGCTCAGAGCTACGCTCGAACGGAACTTCGAAAATGCTCGTGGTCGCTTACGCGACCGCAGCTGCTCGGCAAGTGCGGTTCCCAGGCCTCAGTGCCATTTGCAATGCAGAAAAACGGCCAGTGGATTCTCATTCCTGTATGAGTTGCCAAGGCCGATGTATTCGTCACAGGCCACAAAGACTTGCTGGACGTGGCTCATGAAGTCAGTGGTTTGACGATCACCGATCCACGCGACTTCTGGAATCTGGCTAAGAAACGACCAAGAAAGTAAGTGCTCTTTCTTGCCGGAGCGTTTGATGCGGCCATCAACTAGCGCGCACTTCGGAAGGTGTTCAGCGACTTCGCTAGCCAGTACGGTGCTGCATCCCGCAAAGGTATGAAACGAAGCGAGTGCAAGGTAACGCCTCTCTCGCCGGTAAGTTCGAAGCTGCGGTTGGCCAATGTTGGGTTACAAGGCCTGACGCTGATTCGTGGACAAAGAGTTCTGTGTTAAGCGCTGTCATCATTTAACTTACCCCACTTTGAATCAATCCCATTCTTAGTTGAAATTCCGGAGCGGCCTCGATGCAGTCCTCATGCAATGTGAGTTCCTTCCCCGCGTTCAGCCTTCCCGCTCTTGGCCTGCAGCGCCGCCCGCAACTGCGGGAGATGGCGGTAGCCTTTGATCCGCCGCAGGCGCGGCTCGATGAAGCTCAGCGCACTGGCTACCCAGCGCTGTTTCTGGTCCGACGTGCGCCAGTGATCCACCTTGTCGGTGAGCTG
>JBBRRK010000087.1:0-15137 GCA_038200765.1 Nitrospirales bacterium | reverse complement strand
GCCAAGTTTTGCTGAACCTCTGAATACCCTATCAGCGTGAGATTTCTCACTGTCTTCAATCGCGTAACCTGCTCTCGTTGTTCACGGGAAGGCTTCCTCGGATTCAGCACGACGTGATAGTGATGTTTCAGGAGGAGATTGTGGTCGACATATCCCTTCTTCTTTAGAATCAGGAACGTATTCGGTGTTCGTTCAATTGTTATATCCAGCAGCGGGGTCTCTCCGAGAGGTATGGACCCCATGAGGAACACCTCTGCACCGGGAGGATCTGAAGTAATCTTTATTTTCTGGTCCAACCCTCCTTTGCTACCCATGGAGACTGCGCTCGTACAACCCGTAAAGACTATTCCCATGACAGCCAGGGTCAATACGCCTCTCATTCTTCTCATCATGTTTCTCATTCCTTCTGAAGGAACTTCACAAATGCATGCTTGTATGCGGTGAACAACATTATGTACAGGTTCTCGAATTGTCAACATCCTCCCATCAACTATGAGCCTCGCCGAATCCTGTTCTTCATGCTCCCCAGTCTTCCATCAACAACAGCGTATGTGTGGGGCATTCAGCCATTCGAAAAACCGGATCATGCCAGAAGGATCATCTTCGCCCGCTGGAGCAGCTGCAATCCCGTCAGATCGACCTCAGGCTCCTGCTCTCGACTGAGCTTCAGCGTGAACAACTTGTTCACCATCCCCTCGCGAAGCACACACCCGAATGGCGCTCCGCTGGATCATGGGGCGGCGACCGGCTGGGATCCGAGTGACGCCTGCACCTGTTTCCAGTCGAAGGTGAACGGCTCAGGCGATTTCTTCGGCAAGGCGGCGAGCTCGGCTTTCAATCGTTCGGCCCGGGCTGCGCTCATCGGGTGCGTCGAGAGCCACTCCATCCGACCCTCGTCTTTCTCCGAGAGCCGCTCGAAAAACGTGATCATCCCGGAGGGATCGATCTTCGCCCGTTGGAGCAATTGCAATCCGGTCAGATCGGCCTCGGTCTCCTGCTCTCGGCCAAACTTGAGGGTGAGCAGTTCGACGCTAAGCTGTTGCATCATCCCAACGAGGCCCTGTTGATCACCGAGCACAATGGCCATCACCGTCATCAGCCCAAGACTTTTCACGATCCGTTCAAGCCCATGCCGCCGCAGCACATGATTCAACTCATGGCTCAGCACACCTGCCACTTCTTCCCCGCTTTCTGCTTTTTTCATGAGCCCAGTGAACACCACCACATACCCACCCGGCAGCGCAAAGGCATTGACGACATCGCTCTTCACTACGGTTACGTCGAACTTGTAGGGGCTATTTGGAATCTGCGCCGTCATACGTTGCGTCATCTCTCCCAGCGCGGTCACCGCAGGGCCCTCTTTCATCACCTCCTGATGACTGAGAAAATCCCGATAGGCCGATTCGCCCAACTTTTGTTCCCACTCCACCGGAATCCGGCTTATGGCAATTTCGACGAGCAAATCTGATCCGAGCCAGAGGCCCAGCACCGTGCTCAGAATCATCCCTCCGACCAGGCTCCAGGCAAACCGACTTCTGCGACGCACCTGACGGACGCGTTCCGCCGCTTGTTCAAAGGAATGACTCATATGATCCGGCGCCGCTTGGCGAAAAGCGCGAATCACCTCTGGGTTCTTTAAGTAGAGCGTCCGTTCCCCTTTTTGACCGGACCATTTCACAACAAGCTGGTCATGGTCGAGTCCGCCCGTCGAGACGGTGAGGCCTGAAAAATGCACGGCCTCTCGTGCACCCTCGGCTCCCTCAGATTCAAAGGTGATCGTCAGCCCACCCCCATCAACCTGCACAAGACAAGGCGCACCAGCAGCGGGAAACTCATCACCGAAACAGAGGGCGTTGGGAAAGAATTGAGTCATGGCAAATTGATGATTGATTTATTGCCGGCGGAAGGCCCTCGTGCGGATGCTCAAAACGGCAGCCAACAAGGCCGCAGGTGAGAAAGAACCGCAGACGTCGTAGCTCCCACCCTCCCGCCCCGAGCTGCCAAGACAGCTCTCTCCCCGTGTGCGGTACGTTAAGGATTGTTTCGAGCCGAGAACGAAGCTTGGGCACTGGCGCGTCTTAGCGCGACTGGGTCGGGCGGGTGACAACGTAGGCGTTTTCAGCATCCGCTACTTGGAAACTGGAATAAACTGCCGTATCCACGCTCCAAAACTGCCCGGATTCCGGCTTTGAATGTAGACGAGACCTGGTCCTCGGAACCGGCAAACAAATCCTTCGCCTGAGGTGAAGCTGGCTACCCAGCCGGAAGTGGCCTTTTCAATATTGTATGAGGTCGTGGAGGACCAGGCCACCAGGTGGCTATTGTCCACGATGTATTCCTGATCTGGCTTCAACTCGATCTTGTGAATAGCCCCAAAGCTGTTCAGCACGAGGGTCCCCTTCCCGCTGATTTTCAGAATGAAGAAACCCTCTCCACCCAGCAGTCCACGGGTCAAGCTCTGCATTTTGCTTTCGATGACGATTCCGTCGGCGCCTGCAAGGAAGCCATCTTTCTGCACCATGTACTCACTCACGCCGTCAAGCTCCAAGATGACAATTTCTCCCGGCACCGTCGGAGCCAGCAAGGCTTCACCGGGGCCCCGGCTGGCGCGCAGCGTCTGGAAGAAGAACTTCTCACCCGTCAGGAACTTTCTCGACATGGCGCCGAGAAAGCCGCCTTCCATCTTGCTTTCAATGTCGATAGTCGGTGAACAGGCCACCATCGCGCCCGACTCGGCTTTGATGTGCTCACCAGCTGCCAATTCCACCCGCACCATGGGAAAGGCCCCTGGATATAAGATTTCACTTTTCATGTCGCCCTATCCTCCATCTATTCACAGACCGGCTCTCATACCACCCATCCGTACACTTTGCGGCTCGGCTCCGGTCCTTCTTCCAGATAACTCATCCTGAGTTGTCCCAACACATCTTTCTGCAACTCATTCCGCTTCGCCTTGGCATCGACGCCAAACACCAGCGCCGCGTTCAGTCCGAAGATCCGTTCCTTCACCTGCCGTGTGAGCTGCTGGTACCGATGCTGCTCGATCAGCTGATCCGGAATCTGGAATCGCCGAAAGGCTTCGATCTGCCATTGCGGCGAACCATACCAAATCGAATCTGTCCCCCAGAGCACATGATCGACACCGAACGCCTCGATGATCTGCCCAAGCAGATGCGCGCAGACCACCGGATGGGTTGTGACAAGCTGCGCAAAGGTCGAGCCGAGCTCCATGTATATATTCTTGATTCCAGGCTGCCCCTGCTTCATGCGGCAGAACTCGGTGGTCCAGGGAATCTCCCCTGTCTTCGCAAACACCCTATCCACCATCAAAGTACTCTTGAGCCCCGAGTGATAGACCAGGAAATCGATGTCCGGAAAATCTCTTGCCGTCTTGATCAAGTCCTTGGGATGGTTGTAGTCCGGCACCGGCCCAAGGGGAAGTCCTTTGTGGACACAGACACGTTTGATGTTGAGCTTCCGAGCTTGCTCCAGCATTGGATAGGCGATCCGCTCATCGTCCATCCACCAGCCACGATCGAATCCCTTCGGACAAGAACCGGTGTAGCATTTCCACGCATCGACCTTGAGCGTCTCCGCTTGCATCGCCATGAAATCCAAATCTGCTGCCCCCAGTTGAGGCGTAGCTAATCCGTGTGCGAGCATTCGTTGGGACTGAGCAAGACGATTGATCTCGTCACGGATGTGCGCCATTTCGTTCGGCGGCACGACCGCTTCTTGTGGATAGGGTCCTGGCGGCGTACTGATGAGGCCGATGGTGGTCTCGCTATCGAGAAACACTTCTTTTACAAAATTTCTCCACGAAAGAGCGTCGATGGTGCCTCGATCGCCCGCAAGCTTCGGATTGAGACCTGATTCCCTAATCCATCGTCTGAGCGAGAGGAGCGCTTGCTTGGACACCGCGCCCTTTCGACTGTCTTCCGCATCGGTCGGATCGAAGTGAGCGCTCACGTAATGCGTCTGCACATCGAAGATGAAATAGGGCGCGCCCTGCTGCTCAGCAAAGGCTGCCGTTTCAAACAGTTCGATTTCTCCAATGTCAAAGAACTTCCCAAAGATCGAGTTCACGGCCAGCAACGCGGCTGCCATCCCGCCGGTCGTCCGGAGAAAGTCTCGACGCGTGAGACCTCGTCGAGGTGCAGTCCGTTCCACAAGTGTTCTGGCAAACGCTTCAACGCGGGCCTGGTCTGAGGTCTGGCCGAAAGGAGTAAATTCTTCGTTCGATACGATCTGCGTCGGAATGGGGGACTGAAATGAGGCTCCCTTCCTAGCCGAAGGAAGATGTGGAAAAGGTGATGATGCGGACGCCATGGTGCCTATTCTCGTGAACGGTGTGCGGTGATTCTGTGGAATACGGTCGGCAGTGTCAAGCAATCCAGATCGGACGAAGGAGTCAGAAATTTAAGGCTGAGGAAGAAAAGGAGCCAGGGGATGGCTGGGATCGAAACGGAGGCATGGAACAGCGGCTCTCAATCACGGTCGATTGGGTCGTGGAATTGTTGCGACGACGTCGTATCTCGGATCGCCTTCTTGATCTTTGCCGTCTTGCCCGACACTATACATCACTCCTCTCTGCTGATTGAGCAGCATAGGAAGACCGGTAAAGGGATCGTAGTGGGCCTGTCCTGCCTTTGCGAGTCGCGTGACCACATTTCCATCTTGCGCCCCTTGTCTGAGCCAGGCTTGCAAGCTCACCAGACGAAGCCGCGCATCGGTCTCCATCGTTCGCCCAACATAGGGATCCCATGATGGGAGCGGCTCGATTCCAACAATGTGCTCGATCGGATTCGCCACGTAGTCCATTACACTGACAGCGGGAGTCCGAATAAAACTGGACGGTTTCGGCAAGTTGGTGTAGCGCCCTTCCGCCACCGCTTTGCTCGCCGCCTCGTAATAGTCGGCATAGGCATTGGCTCGCCGCTGCACGGGAAGAGGCATCGCAGCCGCCAGCGCAATATAAAAAGGGCGTTCGTCGACCTTGTCGTTCTTTAGGCTCTTCGTCACAGCCTTTGTCGCCCACGAAAGATGGCTTTGCATTGGCCATCGGAGGGACAACTCAACTTGATCAAGGGGACGAACGATCTTGCCGAGTCGACTGATCGCCTCCTCGTCGAGATCCTGTTGGGTCAAGAGCCCGGATGCGATTGCAGCATCGTCCTGCACTGCCGTCGCTGCCAGCATCTTCACCATCAACGTCTTCGACTCTCCCAACACCTTGCGCCAGGATCTCATATCGATCTCAAGTCGTTCGAGACCGGTGCTGAGATCCTGTGTAAACCCTTCTGCCAGGTACAGTCGATGAGCCAGTAGAATATGAGCACAGTTCGGACTGAGGATTTGCCCGTAGCCTACATCTTCAAACGGCATCGACAGCCACTGTCGGTAGCGCTTGAGCGCGAGCGCTTCCTGAGCCGCCCATGATCGTACTGATGCAGCCTGCAGCTTCAGCTGCGCCACCGGGTCTGCACTGGTGAACCACCCACGGACCACGTTGGCGGAGGCCCCTGTCGTCGTCCCTTCTCCATCATCACCGACCATGCAAGCGCTCGCAACTTGAAGATCGCTCCCTTCCACTTTGCGCTCGTAACCCGCTCGGAGCGGATCTTGTCCCTCGGGAACATCAAATCCGAGCAGCAAGAAATACCCGTTTTTCGTTGAATCGGTGAGTACCCGAGGAGGACTCGCCGTCAGGTTCTGATAGACCGGCGACGGGGGAGCTTCCATCACCAACCAGACCAATCCAATTGCCACGATCGCGACCGCTACCAGCACAACACAGGAGAACGCCAGCCCCACACACAACAACACAATCGATCGCGTCGTCGAAAAACAAGACCCGATAAACGACGAGAGGCCAATGCGGACCCGCGCCACACTAGCCGCAACCCGAGGGCGGGGGCTTGGCGGCGCCACACGATCCCGAGTCGAAGCCTGGCTGTTCTCTGCCGTTGAGTCAAAAAGAACATCAACGGCCGACGTAGAGACCGAAAATGCAGGTTCTGTCTTCGAATGAGTGGATTCGACGACGGAACCCTGACACGCCGCAGAAGACGGTGGGGGAGTATTCACAAATGTGATCGATTCACTCGCCCGAATCCACTCGGGTCTCGTGTCCTCTTGTGGAACAATTTTTTCAAGAATGGGAGCAGCCGCTTCAACGACAGGAACCGCTTCCGAAGGAACCGATTCCCATCCACCACTACGCGATAGCTCGGCAACCACGTCAGTTGGTTTTTCAACCAACTGTAACGGAGTTGGCAAATCAACCGGAACCTTCTCCTTGCCCAAATTTTGTTTCTTTTCAGACGGACGATGTGACTGAACCTCGACTTCACCAGTGCTCCAATGCGACAACGTATCCGTCGAGGCGGGAGCTGCCGATGACGCATCACTTGGCGCGGCAAAGAGCGGAGGTGCCTCGGTGGCCTTGGACAATGTGAGGGGTATGTCACTGTGCTCTGGGGAAACCGATTCAGGTACAGGTGGTGCTTCCGGAATTATCTCTGAACGTGACGGCTCTGGAGCAGAGGTTTCAGGAGCGAGCGCCACAGGCTGTGGCTTCATAAAAGACGGGGACGGAACTGGTTCAGATTCGCGGGTGGGTGCGACTGAGTCTGACAGGGGCGGCACCGGAAGGCATACCTTATAGGCGGTTGGGGCATCGCTCGAAAAAGTCGGTGGCTCCAGTGGCTGCGAGGGTATTTCAGAAAGGAGAACCGGCTTTGCCCATGAGAGATCGGGCTCGCTGATCCCAGTTGTTTCTGCAATCGATCCTCTCTCTTCACTCAAGATCGAGGGATGAACCGATGGCAACGGCTCGAGATAGCCAGATGAGATGGGCGGATCTGGAGCTGATGTAATGGATGGTAAAGAGAGCTCTGGCTCTGGTTGAACTGATTCTAATTCCCTTGCGTCCTGTAAACTCGTACCCGACGTGGAAACTGCGGCTGGCGAGCTCAACGACAACGTTCCTGGAGCAAACTTCAATGCGCCGTCGAAGACGGTGTCCCATGAAAATGGAGCCGTCGGCAAGGAATCAGCGGCGGGCGGGGTCGGGACTTCAGACTCTGGACGTACCGCGGGGATCGTTGACGGCTCCACTGCAAAGATCGACTCGTTAGGCTCTGTCAGATCTGGCACAGGAACCAGACTCGACAGCAGATCTGATACTACATCAGGCTGAGTGGGAGCGGTCGGGGTAAGCGCGGATTCACCGCCCAATAGGGGTGCTTGTTCCAATTGAGCTATGGGAACCGTCGACAGAGCCGCTTCCTCAATCCTGATCGTGGAGTTCTCTATCTGCTCCCAAGGCATGGGGGATGATAATACCGGCGATTCGACGGAAGGGGTGCTGTCTCTCCCGACATCCACTGAGCGCTCATTTGAAGAGATAGAAGTACGTTCCTCCTCCACAACAGGCGAACGGTCGACAATCGGATCCCTCACCTCCTCATCACGATGTCCATTCGACGAAAACAACGGCACAGCCAATATTGATGACGGCATTCCCTGATCGAGACGATTTGCCTCCTGGATCGGCCCAGCAGATTCGGGCGGAGAAATCTCCAGTTCCTGTGAAACCAAACCGACCAGCGCCGGGTCTAACAAAACATCTGAGGTATCAAGCGATTCGATGATGGGATTCGACGACGTGGGTGGAAGAGTCTCTTCATTCTTGGGAGCCCCATCGAACTGCTCCCACGGCATAACATCAGAAGACGCGCTCGACTCTTCCGTCGAAACGAGGATTTCGCCTTGAGGGTGCGAGCCATCGACTGCCAATGACGTCACTGCGGCAGGAGCTGGCGGGTGAGGAACAAGAAGCTCGCCTGTTTGGATGTCGAAGAGAGAGTCAAACTGAAAGGCCACAGGGCTTACCGGTGCCAGCTCTCTTACTTTGGCATAGAGCTGAGAAGGTTTCTTGGGGTTTTCAGAGTCTGGGTCCTCGATAAGAATCTCGATGGCCTTGCCTAATTCGGTCACCGCAGCCATGGCATCCCCCTTTTCCTCGTACACATGGGCCAAGAGTTCGAGGAATGGGACGCAACGGGGTCCGGCAGCCAAGTACTCGCGTAACAGGGATTCGGCCAGCCATAGGTCTTGTCGCTCGATTGCTTCTTTGGCGAGGGACTCAAATGCTTGCCGAGCCGTGACAAGGCTGCCTAGTCGTAGATGTAATGTGGCAAAGAGCCGTCGGGCTTCCGTGTTGTGAGGATCAAGGACGAGCAGCTCTTTCAGCACAGCAGACGACCGGCCGTACTTGCCGGTATTCATGTGGGTGATGGCTTCTTCGAGAAGCGCGCTTTTCTTGCTATAGCCGACAACCCCCCGGTTCTGCACTCGGGCGGCAGTCTTTTTATCAGCTTTTTGAAAGGGTTTCTTATCAGTCCGCACGTTATAACCTTAGCAGATCATCGAAAGATACAAAGTGCTTCCCCTGGCCAATTTGCACCAGGTTTCGTTTCCCTCGACCTCTAGGATCTTGAGGGGAAGGCAAACTGGACTGGGAATGCAATCCTATTGCCATTCTGGTCTTGACCGTAGATTGAAACACCGTTAATTATTAAGGTGTTGGGCGCAACGCCTTCCCCCTTTTCCTCGATTCTTTTCAAGAATGAACGAGGGTGTCAAGAATCGCCGCGCGAGAGCCTTTTCGCGGAGGGACTACGAGGAAACTCCAAGCAAACGGGCCGGTCTTTTCTGTGAGAGTCCCAACACACAAACCAGTGCTGAGCAGGCAAGGGGTATCCCTAACCAGGTTGGAAAAAAACTATTTCGGCACAGCCGCGCGGCGATGGGCTGCATGTCTGGGGCAAAGAGAGAATACCCTCGCAGGATGTCGAGCAACCAAGCCGTACATCCAACCGTCCGATCGCATGAACCTGGTGCTGATCGGCGGTTACTGCAGTAACTCTCGTGCAGCAGATTCGCTAGTTGGTTGTGTCGATGACGGGCTTATGGTACCGTCCGCTGTTCCCACTTTCATGTTCGGCCTGTTCCTAGGGGTGATGGGTTTCTCCACGTATATCGATTGGGAACCATGGATTTTTTCTCTATCGGACAATCGAGATGGATGAGGCAAGCACTGCTCATCTGTCTGCTGGCGACCCTGAGTGGATTGCTGCTTCCTCTCACCCCGCGGGCTGAATCCGGAGGAAATAATTCCGGACGCGTGTCCCTCGACTTCAATGATGTCGAACTCTCGGTTTTTGTTCGCTTCATTAGTGAGTTGACCGGTAAAAATTTCGTCTTGGACGAAGTGGTCAAAAAGGCCGGGGGGAAAATCAGCGTGTATTCCCCGACCAAGGTTACGCACGATCAAGCCTACAGCATGTTTGTGGCGGCGCTCGAAGTCAGTCGTCTGGCCGTCATCACGAAAGGGAATGTCAATCAAATCGTGGCGATGGGGGAACTTCCTCCGGAACGAGGGGCCTTCGTCTACAAACTCAAACACGCCAATGCGACCGACCTTGCCGCAGTCCTGACCAATCTCGTCGCCCGATCTCAGACCGTGATACAGACGTCACCGGGCACACGGCCACTCTTTCGGCCCTTAAGTGAATTCGAAGCCCCCGTCCAAGTCTTTGCCGACAAGGCCACGAACGCGATCATCATCAGTTCGACAAAAAACGCCTACACTCAATTGAAGTCCGTCATTCGAGACTTGGATACGCGTCGGAATCAGGTCTTTGTCGAAGCCGTCATTTTGGAGGTGCAGGTCGATCGGCTTAGACAGATCGGAAGCGACCCTATTCAGGTCATAGGGGCCGGCAAGAGCGGTGCCCTGCAAGGCATTGGTGGATTCAACGTTGCGCCTGAAAGCTTATCAACCATCGCGCAGGCCATTACCGGGGTTGCTGCCGGCGCCGCAACCGGAGGGGTCTCGGCGCTCAACACGGTCAACGTGCGCGCCTTCTTGCAACTGTTGCTAAGCCTGACGGACACGAATGTCGTGTCGACCCCCCAAGTCCTCGCCGCAGATAACCAAAAGGCCAAGATCGTCGTGGGTGAAAATCGTCCGTTCCCCACCGGTCAGGCCCAGGGAATCACCGGCGGTACCCTTGTCACGATCGAGCGAAAGGATGTCGGCGTCACGCTGGAAATCACCCCACAGGTCTTGGAGAACGACCTGATTCGATTAGAAATCAAGCAGGAGCTGACCGCGATCGCAGAGAATATCGCACAAACGATCGGAAGCGGCAACAGCAGCATCCCGGTCGGACCCACCACAACCAAACGGTCGATGGAGACGACCACCATCGCAAAAGACCAGCAGACGATCGTCATCGGCGGACTTGTACGGGATAACATCACCGTCAGCGAGCGAAAAGTTCCGCTCTTGGGCGATATTCCATTCCTCGGTTGGCTGTTCAAATTCCAAAGCCGACAAGTCGAGAAGCTCAACCTGCTCGTGTTCCTGACCCCAACCCTCGTCAGGGATGAGGTAGACATGGCGGAGGTGAATGCTCGAAGAGCAGCGGAGTTGAGAACACTGCAGCGCGAAAATCGAATTGAGGAGCCCACGAAGCTCAAGCAAGATGTCATAGAAAAACTCGAACACCAGGATGAAACTCCCCACCCCCTTCCGAACACCATAGAGCCATCCGCTCCGCTCCAGCCACCCGTGCAACCTGAGTAATCTCTAATCAATCGTGTCGACGAGCGCCCGCGCCTCCCACAAGTGCATCATCCACATGTTCTCTAAAGACAGGACTTTTTTACTATGGCGTGCACGTACCGTGACCTCAGCAGATCAACCTAACAACGGTGCCGACTCTCTTCGTCCCGCCAAATACATCAAACGGCCCGCGCCGCACGTACAGTTTCCATTCCGTGGTCTGGGCGGGATGCCCGCGAACTACATGTGTCGCAACCTCCGCCAGCATCTTGTCGCCCTTGCACGCCACGAAGGCCACCTGCGTCTTGAATGCCGCCCCGTGAATGCGTCTCGTTCGCTTCATCGTCTCTCTCCTCGATGGTTCTCGTTCTCTCATCGAACGACAAGCACGGCACAGGTCGCATGCTGCACCACTCGCGTCGACACGCTTCCGATGAGAAACCGAGCAATGGAGCCCAGCCCTTGGGCCCCCATCACGATCAGATCGGCCTTCTGTTGGGAGGCTGCCTTCATGATCTCTTCGGCGGGATTTCCAAGGTAACACAGCGGCTCGGCAGTAAATCCCGCTTTGATCAGCTTCTGCACGCTCTGTTCGAGTAATTTCTTGCTTGCTTCCTTCAACCCGGGATACATGACCAACGGCAGCACATGGAACACATTCACGTGAATCGGCACCCGCCCGCCCTTGCCCATCGAACGATCCGGCTGAAACTTGGTCAGCATAAACTTCAGGGCCTTGGCGGAGGCATCAGATCCATCAGTCGCCAAAGTAATCCGCCGCAATGGCGCCGCCTCGCCCTTGATCACAAGCACCGGACAGGTCGCATGATGGATAAGATTCGTCGAGACGCTGCCGAGCATGAAGCGGTCGAGGGCGTCGAGGCCCTGACTACCCACCACCAGAAGCCCGTCCCGTTTCGGCGCCCGTTTCAAGATCGTCGGGGCGACCGGTCCTTGCTCTTTGTGGACGGTACCTTTGAGTTTCAGCGACACCAACTGCTGTGTGGCCTCCTTGAGGGTTTTGGCCGAATGCGCTCCCATACGCTGTATTTCTTCCTGAATGTATCGCTCGTTGCCGACCATCATCGGCTGCGCCAAAAACGGCGCGCGAAGCGTAGTGACATCCAGCACATGCAACACCGTGACCTTGGGCGGCTCGACAAGCGGCAACTTGGCCGCCCAGTTCAGTGCCCATCCTCCATACTTCGATCCATCCGTCGCCACAAGCACATTCATAGTACCCATCCTTTCGTGTGATCTCTCAGCACGTTCCCTCTCTCATCGAACGACGAGCACGGCACAGTCAGCGTGCTGCACGACCCGAGTCGACACGCTCCCGAGGAAAAACCGGTCAATGGCAGCCAACCCTTGGGCCCACATCACGATCAGGTCGGCATGCTGTTGGGAGGCCACCTTCACGATCTTGTCCGCGGAATTACCAGACTGACGCAGAAGCTCGGCCATGAATCCCGCCTCGATCAGCTGCTGCACGTACTGTTCGACTAATTTCCAGCCTACCTCTTTTACTTTCAGCTCCCGTTGCTTGATCCATGGGATCGTTATTCCACCCTCGGCGGGAGCCAGGGAATGGCGGGCCATCACATGGATCACGCTGACATGAATCGGCACATGCTGGCCCTTGCCGGTCGAAACTTGCTCAGCACAAACTCCAAGGCTTTGGCCGATGCGGGCGATCCATCGGTCGCCAAGGTGATTCGCTGCAACGGGACCGCCTCGCCCTTCACGACGAGGACCGGGCAGGTCGCATGTTGGATGAGTTTCGTCGAGATCCTGCCGAGCAGGAAGCGGTTGAGGGCTTCGAGGCCCTGACTGCCCATCACCAGGAGCCCATTCCGTTTCGGAGCGCCTTTTAAGATCGTCGGCGCGATGGAACCTTGCTCCTTGCGGGCCATGCCCGTGAGCTTCAGCGAGGCCAACTGCTCTGTGGCCTTCAGGAGAGTTCTTGCCGAGCGTGCTTCCATGCGCTAAGTCTCTAGCTTCGTCCGAAACGGCAAATGGAACGCGGCACTATCGAGTACATGCAGCGCCGTAAACTTTGCTGGCTCAACCAGCGGCAGCATGGCCACCCGGTTCAGCGCCCATCGTCCTTACTCCGATCCATCCGTCGCCACGAGCACCTTCATGATGCGCGTCCTTTCACCTGACCTTCCATCACCTTCAAACCGGCAAGCTGAAACCGGCTGCGAAATGCCTCTGGAGACAGCCCCGCGAGAGTCGCGTAGCGGCTCAGCATCACTGGATCGTTGAGGTCCTCGTCAGACAGCCGGATCATATACTGGCGCGCAATCTGGTACGACTGCGCCGTAATATCCACCATCCGCACTTTCGCCCGGCCGCTGACGGGATCCACCATCTCCTTGAAAGGAATCGGCACACACTGTCCATTTTGAATCGACACCATGGCTGCCGTGCCTCCATCGAGAAGAAACTGCGCGGCACAATAGCCGAGGTCGCGAGTGTATTCCATATCGAACGGAATCGGGTCCGCACAACGTAATTCATACCCCACATTCTTCGCGACAATCGACGTGGCCAATCCCAACGCTTTCATGCCCTTCGTCACTTCACGCCGGAGCACATCGCCGATATCCACCTCTGCTAGTCGCAGGTGGCCATGTTCATCCCGCGCGACATGGTCCAATCCACCCAGGTCTTGCGGGTCAAGAATCTCGATCAGTCCTTCTGCCAACACGACCACCCCATCGGTGCGTCCGCCGCTAAGCCGCTTGATCATCGTCCCAATCACGAGGTCCACCAGGCACTGAAGTCGCACGGGCCGTTCCGAAAATTCCTCGGGAATGACGGTGAGGGTGGCGCCGGCAGCCTTGCCGATTCCGAGCGCCAAATGGCCGGCTTTGCGTCCCATCGTGACGGCAAAGTACCAGCGCGATGTGGTGTGGGCATCCACCATGAGATTCTTGACGATCTCGACGGCGACATGCCTGGCCGTTTGAAAACCGAAGGTCGTAATACCGGCGGGAAGATCGAGGTCATTGTCGATGGTCTTCGGCACATGGACGACATGAATGCGCCCAGCCGCCCGTTCTTCCAGTTTCAGCGATGAGAAGGCCGTATCGTCTCCTCCGATCGTCACCAGACGTGTAATTCCCAGACTCACCAAAGAGGAAAGCACGACGGCGAGAGACTCCGGCTTCTTCGTCGGGTTCGCCCGCGAGGTCCTCAGATAGGACCCGCCTCTAAAATGAATGCGACTGACTTCTTCGATGGAAAGAGGGCGGACCTGACTCGTACTTCCTTCCATGAGCCACTTGAAACCGTCGATGATCCCAACGACGTCGCATCCGGCGAGAATACTGCGAATCGTAACCGCACTAATCACGCTGTTGATGCCAGGCGCCGGCCCGCCTCCGACTAAGATACCGATGATCGTACGAGAAGCATTCATGGTGTGAGGCCTCCTGTGATCTGATGTGAATTTCTCAAATACACCGTCCAATAGACCAACGCAACGAGGACGGTCCCGCTTAAGATGTTGCCGGTTGTGACCAGCACAAGATTGCTGAACACATCAACGGCTGAGAGTGGCGCCTAGGTCCCTGCGGCAAGCGCCACGGCAATCGGAAGAAAGTACATGTTGGCGATGGAATGGTCAAACCCGCAAGCGACGAATGCGGTGATCGGAAAGGCAATGGCAAGAATCTTATCGGTCACCGTCCGCGCTCCCATGCATAACCAGACTGCCAGACAAATCAGCACGTTGCAGAGGACCCCGCGCGCAAAGACCGAACCAGATCGAGGGCAATTTGCTGCGGGCGATCTGGAGCATCGTCTCTCCGACCGCGCCGTCGCTCATCGTATGCACGCCCGCCAGCCATACTAAAACTGCTGTTCTAACCGCTCCAACCAGGTTGCCGAGATAGACCCATCTCCAATTCCTCATGACTTGTTGTGTCGTCACCCGACCGGAAGCCCAGGCCATGGCGATCAAGTTATTGCCGGTAAAGAGTTCCGCTCCTCCCACTACCATTAGAATGAGCCTCAAACTGAATGTGATGCCGCCTGCCACAGGCATGAGACCAAAATCCGGCGGTTGACCGATGGTGCCAATGGTCATCGTAATCGTAAAGAACAAGGCACCCAACGCAATAAAGGCCCCGGCCAAGACAGCCAGGGCAAACATGGTCAGAACCGGCATCGCGGCTTTTGTGACGGCGACCTCACGCACCCGCATGGCGATCTGTGCGGGACCGTAGGCATCGAGCAGACTGTTGGTCGCGCCCTGTCCCATCTCTCGCTATAGAATCAGTTGGCGTCGCATGTGGCGCAGTTCCGTTTCATCTTCCGGATCGAGCTCTTCCCGTTCAATCGGTTCCACGCGCACGGTAGAGACCTTATACTCCGGGCACTTGGAGCTTTCGTCCGCACTCGACGAGAGCAAGGCGTTCACCGTTGAAGCGGGGAAGTGAAAGCTGGTGAAGAGATGCCCCAGCATGACTCGTTCACTCCCCACGACTGCAGC
>JBBRRK010000086.1:0-15246 GCA_038200765.1 Nitrospirales bacterium | reverse complement strand
TACTTGGCCATGCCCTTATCCGCACAGACTTTCGTCAACGCCGCGGTCAACGTCGTCTTGCCGTGGTCCACGTGCCCAATCGTCCCAATATTCACGTGCGGCTTCCGCCGCTCATATTTCGCCTTCGCCATACCTCGCTCCCTTCCGTCCTCACTGAAGAATCAATTCGACTACTCACCCCGATACTTGGCAATGATAGCCTCTGAAATTTGCCTGGGCACCGGATCATACCGGTCGAATTCCATACTATAGGTGGCACGGCCCTGTGTTCGAGACCGAAGATCGGTCGCATACCCGAACATTTCACTGAGCGGCACCGACGCATCAATGATCTGCGCAGCTGCCCGCGTCTTCATGCCCTGAATCTTGCCACGACGACCGTTTAAATTACCGATCACATCACCCATAAAGTCCTGAGGTACCACAACCTCCACTTTCATAATCGGCTCAAGCAACACAGGATCGGCTCGCTTACAGGCATCGATAAATGCCATTGAGCCGGCGATTTTAAATGCCATTTCATTGGAATCAACGTCGTGAAATGACCCATCGATGACCGTGACCTTCACATCGCGAAGTGGATACCCAGCGATGACGCCGGAATCAAGCCGCTCCTTCACACCCTTTTCGATCGCCGGAATGAACTCTCTTGGAATAGAGCCGCCGACAGTTTTATTGATGAAATCCAAGCCTTTGCCCGATTCAGCAGGCTCGACCGTCAACACAACATGTCCATACTGGCCACGACCACCGGTCTGCTTAATGTACTTCGCCTCAGCTTCAGCCTTCTTGCGAATCGTTTCACGAAAGGCCACCTCCGGCTTTCCGACATTGGCCTCCACCTTGAATTCACGCAGCATGCGATCGACGATGATTTCCAGATGCAGCTCCCCCATCCCAGCAATGATTGTCTGCGCAGTCTCTTCATCCGTCTTCACTCGGAACGATGGATCTTCCTGCGCTAACTTCTGCAATGCGAACCCCATCTTCTCTTGATCTTGCTTGGTTTTTGGCTCGATCGCCATTGCAATGACCGGCTCAGGAAATTTCATCACCTCAAGTAAGACAGGCTGTTTTTCATCCGACAGCGTGTCTCCCGTCGTTGCCCCTTTTAGCCCGACGGCCGCAACAATATCACCCGCATAGGCCACATCAATGTCTTCTCGCTTGTTTGCATGCATCTTCAGCAAACGTCCGACCCGATCCCTCGTCCCCTTTGTCACATTCGAGACGGACGTTCCCGTCTTCAAGATGCCAGAATAGACCCGCAAAAAAGTGAGCTGACCCGCAAACGGATCTGTCATGATCTTAAACGCTAAGGCTGCGAATGGCTCACTATCCGACGGGCGCCGCTTCACCTCCTGCCCAGTATTCGGATCAATCCCGGTCACTGATTCAACGTCAAGTGGGGACGGAAGGAAATCCACAACCCCATCCAATAACTGCTGAACGCCCTTATTCTTAAAGGCAGTTCCACAGAGGACAGGAGTCATCTTCATCGAAAGCACACCAGCACGAATGGCCCGACGGATCTCTTCCTCCGTCAATGGCTGGCCATTTAAATACTTATCCATCGCCTGCTCATCGAACTCAGCGACAGCATCGACCATTTTCGTACGGTATTCATTGGCCCGATCAAGCAAGTCAGCTGGAATCTCATCGATCTTATACTTGGCGCCGAGCGTCTCATCGTCATACACATAGGCCTTCATCGTGATAAGATCGATAGACCCACGATACTCAGACTCTTTACCGATCGGGATTTGAATCGGAATTGGATTGGCCCCAAGCCGATCAATCATCGTCTGAACACTCGTGTAGAAATCCGCGCCGACGCGATCCATTTTATTCATGAACGCAATGCGAGGCACACTATACTTATCAGCCTGACGCCAAACCGTCTCGGACTGCGGCTCAACTCCCTGCACAGAGTCAAATACCGCTACAGCCCCGTCCAACACCCTGAGCGAGCGTTCGACTTCGATCGTAAAATCGACGTGCCCAGGAGTATCGATAATATTGATACGATGGTCGCGCCAGAAACAGGTTGTGGCCGCAGCCGTAATCGTAATTCCGCGCTCACGTTCCTGCTCCATCCAGTCCATCGTGGCTGCACCTTCGTGCACTTCACCGATCTTATGCGAAATCCCAGTGTAATAGAGAATGCGCTCAGTCGTCGTCGTCTTACCGGCATCAATGTGGGCCATGATGCCGATGTTGCGAGTTTTCTCTAGTGGTGATTGACGTGCCACGAAGATCCCCTAAAAATACACATGCCGCAAACAAGGCCGATGAATTACTGCGACCTACAAGCACCCCGCATCAGCGGATCGCAGTACGGCCCAGCTGCAGCACAGAACAACATTACCAGCGATAGTGTGCGAATGCCTTATTGGCTTCCGCCATCCGATGCACATCTTCCCGCTTCTTCACCGCCGCGCCCGTGTTGTTCGACGCATCGAGCAACTCAGCCGCAAGCTTCTCACGCATGCTCTTACCGCCGCGAGTTCGCGAATACTCTGCCAGCCATCGAAGCGCCAGCGACATCCGACGAGCCGGACGAATTTCTACCGGCACCTGATACGAGGCGCCGCCCACTCGACGAGACTTTACCTCAACGACCGGCTTTACATTATCAATCGCCGACCGGAATACTTTCAGTGGATCGTTGCCGGTCTTCTCCTGAATGACATCGAAGGCTCCGTAGCAGATGCGTTCGGCCGTGCTCTTCTTTCCGCCAGACATCAGGATATTCAAAAATTTCCCGACGAGCTTATCCCGATATCGCACATCAGGGAGAGGATCGCGGTGGTCTAAAAATCTAGTCCTTGGCATGTATCATTTACTCTCTCGTTACCAACTGTGATAATCATTTACTTGGGACGCTTCGCTCCATACTTCGACCGACTCTGTTTTCGATCCGCCACACCGACAGCATCGAGGGCGCCTCTGACAATGTGATAGCGCACACCCGGCAAGTCCTTCACACGGCCGCCACGGACGAGCACAATAGAATGTTCTTGAAGGTTGTGGCCGACACCAGGGATGTATGTCGTGACTTCCATTCCATTCGTCAACCGGACACGCGCAACTTTACGCAATGCTGAGTTTGGTTTCTTCGGCGTTGAGGTATAGACACGAAGACACACGCCACGTTTCTGCGGACAGGACTTGAGTGCAGGGCTCTTCGTCTTCGCGTGTGCCAGCTGGCGACCTTTTCTGACTAGCTGATTAATTGTCGGCATTAGTACGTCACTCTCATCTTCGGCACAGTTTGACTGCATTCCTTCAAGGTCAGAGCCGGTGAATTGTAGTGAGCATTGATCGAGATGTCAAGTTTTCACTTACATTGCTCGCACTATGAGTGCGCAGGCTCTCCCGACCCCGTCGCTACGCCCTCGTGTGTGAGCGCCGCAACATCTCCCTGACCAACAATCACGGGCTCAGGCTTGGGACTAATGACAAAGGTGTCCCGATACTCTTCGAAGCCGGTTCCAGCTGGAATCAAGCGACCGACGATGACGTTTTCTTTTAGGCCCAACAGATTATCAACACGCCCGTTGATCGCAGCTTCTGTCAAGACACGGGTGGTCTCCTGGAATGAGGCTGCAGAGATAAAGCTATCGGTCGTCAATGCGGCCTTGGTAATACCCAGTAGGACCGGCTTCCCAAGACCCGGCTGCCCACCCCTCGACGCCACTCGCTCATTCTCTTCGTCAAACAACATCTTGCTGACTTGACTACCGGGCAAGAACTCCGTATCGCCAGGATCTTCGATTCTGACCTTACGCAGCATCTGCCGCACAATAATCTCGATATGCTTGTCGTTGATCGTCACACCTTGCAGCCGATAGACATCCTGCACTTCATCGACGAGATACTTTTGCAACTCGTTCGGGCCCAGCACGTCAAGGATGTCGTGCGGATTGGCGGATCCGTCCATCAATGGCTCACCGGCCCTGACCCAATCGCCTTCGTGCACGTTGACATGCTTGCCCTTGGGGATGAAGTATTCTTTCACATCACCCATCTTATTGTTGACTAAGACTTTGCGCATACCCTTCACGAAACCATCGTACGACACTTCGCCGTCGATCTCGCTGATGACGGCCGTCTCCTTCGGCTTTCTGGCCTCGAACAACTCCGCCACACGAGGCAGACCCCCCGTAATATCTTTGGTCTTGGTCGTCTCCCGCGGAATCTTGGCCAACACGTCGCCGGGAGTGACCACTGCGCCTTTCTCGACAAAGATATGCGCCCCGACTGGAAGAAGATAGCGAGCCACATTTGCCACCGCGGCGACCTTAGCAGTCTTTCCACCCTCATCCTTAATCGACACGCGCGGACGCAGCGTCGCGCCACTATGCTCGACGATGACCTTGCGGGAGAGGCCGGTGACTTCATCAAACTCTTCCTTCATGGAGACGCCTTCAATGATATCTCCATAGGCTACCTTACCACCTACCTCAGTGAGAATAGTCAGTGAGTACGGATCCCATTCGACCAATTTCTGGCCCACCTCGACACGACCACCGTTTTTCACCTTGATCTTGGCGCCATAGACAACACCGTACTTCTCGCGCTCACGCCCTGTCTCATCGACGATGGAAATCTTGGCGTTCCGATTCATGACGACCCATTCGCCCTCTTTATTTTGTACTGCAATCCCGGGGTTAGGGAAGTCCGCATTTTTCTTGGCATCGAAGCTCATGAACTTGATGGTGCCTGCGTGCTTGGATTCGGTCACCGTCTGCTCAACCACTTTGCTCGCCGTTCCGCCGATGTGGAACGTCCGCATGGTCAGCTGTGTCCCAGGCTCACCGATCGACTGCGCCGCGATGACACCGACGGGTTCGCCTTTTTCCACCAAGCGTCCGCGGGCCAAATCGCGCCCATAACAGGATTGACAGACTCCACGGCGAGACTGACAGGTCAGCACCGAACGAATCTTGACGTGGTCGACCGCCGCTTCCACGATCGCCTTGGTCCGGTCTTCGTCAATCTCCTCATTGAACGACACAATGATCTCACCCGTGACTGGATCGCGAATATCTTCTGCCGCCAACCGTCCCAACACCCGCTCTTCAATCGGCTGAATGATTTCGCCTCCCTCGACCAAGGCGCTCACAATGATGCCGTCGGTCGTACCACAATCGATTTCGTTGATAATCACATCCTGCGCAATATCCACCAAGCGGCGCGTCAGATAACCGGAGTTTGCCGTCTTCAACGCCGTGTCAGCCAACCCCTTGCGGGCACCGTGCGTTGAAATGAAGTACTGCAACACCGTCAAGCCTTCACGGAAATTGGCGGTAATCGGCGTCTCGATGATTTCACCGGACGGCTTCGCCATCAACCCGCGCATACCACCCAACTGGCGAATCTGCTGTGAGCTTCCGCGAGCACCGGAATCCGCCATCATGAAGATCGGGTTGAAGGACTCGGCCTTGTTCGGATCGCCACCCGCCCCCAACTCCTTCATCATTTCATTGGCAATCTGCTCTGTCACATGCGCCCAGATATCGATCACCTTGTTATAGCGCTCGCCGTTGGTGATCAACCCCTCAGCATACTGCCGTTCGATCTCCGTGACTTCATGCTGAGCCTTCCCCAGCAACTCTTGTTTCTTGGTCGGAATATGCATGTTATCGATACAGATCGAGATGCCGGCACGCGTGGCATACTCGAACCCTGTATCCTTGACCTTGTCGAGGAATGTGACGGTCTCACGGTGGCCGCACTGGCGATAGACGGTATCGATAAGCTTGGTCATTTCCTTCTTGGTCATGAGCTTATTCGCGTTGGCGAACGGCAATCCTGGAGGGAGCACGTCCGACAGAATCACTCGACCGACAGTGGTTTGAACGAGGTTCCCCTCGATCCGCACCTTAATCCGTGCATGCACCTCCAATTCTCGTGAATCGAAGGCAATGCGCACTTCCTCCGGTGAGCCAAACACTTTCCCCTCTCCCTTGCATCCTGTACGTTCTTTGGTCAGCCAGTAACAGCCGAGCACCATATCCTGCGACGGCACCGCAATCGGCTTGCCGTTGGCGGGCGAAAGAATGTTATTGATCGACATCAGCAGCACGCGTGCCTCGACCTGCGCTTCGACCGACAGCGGAACGTGGACTGCCATCTGGTCGCCGTCGAAGTCGGCGTTAAACGCGGCACAGACCAGCGGATGCAGCCGAATAGCCTTGCCTTCGACCAACACAGGATCGAACGCCTGAATACCGAGACGGTGCAAGGTCGGAGCACGGTTCAGCAGCACAGGATGCTCGCGAATCACCTCGTCGAGTACGTCCCACACTTCAGGACGTTCTTTTTCGACCAGGCGCTTGGCACTCTTGATTGTCGTCGCCGCGCCTCGTTCCTCCAGCTTGTGGAAGATAAAGGGCTTGAAGAGTTCGAGCGCCATCTTCTTGGGCAACCCGCATTGGTGTAGCCGAAGCTCCGGCCCCACAACGATGACGGTTCGGCCAGAATAATCGACCCGTTTACCGAGCAGGTTTTGACGGAAACGTCCTTGCTTCCCCTTCAGCATATCGCTCAGAGATTTGAGCGGTCGCTTGTTGGGTCCACGAATCGCACGACCGCGACGCCCGTTGTCGAAGAGCGCATCGACCGCTTCCTGCAACATCCGCATTTCGTTTCGAATAATGACACCCGGTGCCTTCAGCTCAATCAGCCGCTTCAGCCGATTGTTCCGATTGATGACGCGGCGGTAGAGATCGTTCAAGTCCGATGTCGCAAAACGTCCGCCGTCCAGCGGCACGAGTGGGCGCAATTCCGGTGGCAGCACTGGGATTACGTCCATAATCATCCACTCAGGCATATTTCCGGACTTGCGGAAGGCCTCGATGACTTTCAGTTGCTTTGCATATTTCTTCTTGAGCGCTGCAGAGGCCGACGTCTTCGCCTTCGCCTTGATCTCATCCCATTTGGCATTGATATCGATCTTGCGGAGCAGCTCCCGAATGGCATCGGCACCGATACCGACTTTGTAGGAACCAGGGCTGTATCCGGATTGGAGTGAGCGAAGCTTTTCCTCTGAGACCAGCTCCTTCTCCGTTAAATCTGTCGATCCTGGATCGACACAGACATAGCTCTCGAAATAGAGAATGCGTTCGAGCCCTTTGAGGCTCATGTCAAGCAAAGTTCCGATCCGACTCGGCACGCCCTTGAGAAACCAAATATGTGCGACCGGCGCCGCAAGCTCGATATGGCCCATGCGCTCTCGACGGACCTTGGACTGAATGACCTCAACACCGCACTTGTCACAGACAATACCGCGGTGCTTCATGCGCTTGTATTTGCCGCAGTTGCACTCCCAATCCTTGATGGGGCCGAAAATCTTCGCGCAAAACAGTCCGTCTTTTTCAGGCTTGAACGACCGGTAATTGATGGTCTCCGGCTTTTTCACTTCGCCATAAGACCATGACCGAATCTTTTCGGGTGACGCGATCCGGATCCGCATCGAATCGAATGACACCGCATCGCGCGGCTTCTCAAACAATGTATAGACGCCTTCCAAAGTAATGACCTCCTCTGATGCCGACCCTCAGGCCGGCACACAACTGGGTTAGTCTTGCGACTTAATCAGTTCGACGTCGAGTCCCAAACTCTGGAGCTCTTTGACCAAGACGTTAAACGACTCGGGTAATCCAGGCTCCAGGAACGGCTCACCCTTGACGATTGCTTCGTACATCCGAGATCGGCCTGGTACGTCATCTGATTTCACCGTCAAGAACTCTTGCAATGTGGACGCCGCGCCATAGGCCTGCAATGCCCACACTTCCATTTCTCCTAACCGCTGGCCACCGAATTGTGCCTTGCCGCCGAGCGGCTGCTGCGTGACGAGCGAGTAGGGACCGATCGACCGGGCGTGGATCTTGTCATCGACCAAGTGGTGCAACTTTAAGACATACATGTACCCGACCGTGACGGGGCTGCCGAACATCTCGCCGGTCCGGCCATCCATCAGCATGGTTTGCCCGCTAGTCGGCAAATTTGCTTTCTTGAGCAACTCCTTAATTTCCGTTTCTGACGCTCCATCGAACACGGGACTTGCCACCTTGATCCCCAATACTTTCGCCGCCCAACCCAGGTGAGTTTCAAGAATTTGACCGACGTTCATACGTGATGGCACACCCAGCGGGTTCAGCACAATTTCCACGGGCGTTCCATCCGGCAAACAGGGCATGTCCTCTTCGGGCAATACCCGAGAGACCACGCCTTTGTTTCCATGCCTTCCGGCCATCTTGTCGCCGACCTGAATTTTGCGCTTCATCGAGACATAGACCTTCACGAGCTTAATCACGCCCGGAGGAAGCTCATCGCCCCGTTTCAACCGCCCAACCTTCTCGTCGTACAATGTCTGTAAAATCTCGATCTGTTCCTTCGCCCGACGTTCGACGTCCTCCAGCTCTTTCTGCTCGTCAGGATCGCTCAAAATGATGTACCGAACCGTCTCATCCGGCAACCGCTTGAGAATCTCTGCAGTCAGCTTGCCCTTCTTCTTCAGAATGACATCACCGCTCTCAGGATCCATCAAATCGCGACCAACCACCTTCCCAAGCAGCAGCTTCCTGATCTTCTTCGTCTTTTCTTCGTCGATAATACGGAGCTCCTCATGGTGATCGCGCTGGAGCTTCATCGCATCGTCACTTTCGATACTCTTGGACCGTTCGTCTTTATCAAGCCCCTTGCGCGAGAAGATCTTCACGTCGACGACAATGCCCTCAACGCCCGGCGGCACCGTGAGCGATGTATCCTTCACATCACCCGCCTTCTCACCGAAGATGGCCCGCAGCAGTTTTTCTTCCGGCGTGAGCTGGGTCTCACCCTTCGGCGTCACCTTCCCAACCAGAATATTTCCAGGCTTCACCTCGGCCCCGATACGAATGATCCCGCTTTCGTCGAGATCACGAAGCGCTTCTTCTCCGACGTTCGGAATGTCGCGAGTAATGTCCTCTTTCCCCAACTTGGTATCCCGAGCCTCCACCTCGAATTCCTCAATGTGAATCGAGGTAAATGCATCCTCCCGTACCAGTTTTTCGCTCAACAAAATGGCGTCTTCGAAGTTGTATCCGCCCCAGGGCATGAAGGCGACGAGAATATTCTTCCCTAATGCCAATTCACCATGATCAATGGCAGGACCGTCAGCCAAAACCTGCCCGACTTTCACTGGCTGCCCAAGCCGCACCACCGGCGTCTGCGTGATGGTCGTACTCTGATTCGATCGCTGAAACTTGATCAAATCGTACACGTCCAAGCCGGCGTCATTCCTTTTCCGACCTTCTTTCAAATCGGCACGCACGACGATCCTCGTGGCATCCACGCTTTCCACGACGCCGGCGCGCTTGGCCTGCACCACATAGCCCGAGTCACGTGCGACCACCGTTTCCATTCCCGTGCCGACCAAGGGAGCCTCAGACTTGAGCAGCGGCACAGCCTGACGCTGCATGTTTGAACCCATCAAGGCTCGGTTGGCGTCATCGTGTTCCAAAAACGGCACCAAGGCCGTGGCGACGCTCACCACCTGCTTCGGCGAGACGTCCATATATTCGATCTTATCTGAGGTCGCCGTCACGAAATCGCCGGCTGCTCGCGCCGAGATGGTTTGGGACATCAGGCGACCGGATGCATCCACCTGCGAGTTCGCCTGCGCAATGATGTACTTATCCCCTTCGATCGCAGAAAGGAACTCGATCTCGTCGGTCACTCGTCCCTTCACCACTTTGCGATAGGGTGCTTCAATAAATCCGAACTTGTTGATCCGAGCATAAGTCGCCAGCGACGTGATCAGGCCGATGTTTGGGCCTTCCGGCGTTTCGATCGGACAGATACGGCTGTAATGCGACGGATGGACGTCACGAACTTCAAACCCTGCCCGCTCCCTGGTCAACCCACCGGGACCGAGCGCAGACAGCCGTCGCTTGTGTGTAATTTCCGCGAGCGGATTCGTTTGATCCATGAACTGAGACAATTGGCTGCTGCTGAAAAATTCTTTCACTGCGGCCACGACCGGCTTGGCATTGATCAAATCGTGCGGCAATACCGTTTCCATATCCAGGAGGTTCATCCGCTCCTTGATACTGCGCTCCATGCGGACCAGCCCAAGCCTGAATTGATTTTCCAGTAACTCGCCGACGGAACGGACGCGACGATTCCCCAAGTGGTCGATGTCGTCGATTTCGCCCTTGCCCAACTTCAAGTTCACAAGATACCGGATCACCTCGACCATGTCCTGCGCTGTCAATGTCCGCTGCTCCAACGGCAGATCGAGGCCCAGCTTCTTGTTCAACTTCAGACGGCCGACCGGCGACAGATCGTACCGTTTGGAGTTCATAAACAGATTGTCGAAGAGTGCTCGCGCCGTGTCGACTGAGGGCGTTTCTCCCGGACGTAAGCGGCGATAGATCTCGACCATCGCCTCCTCTTTCGAGGTAGTCTTGTCCATCTCCAGCGTATCCAAGATCACCGGCGTCGACGTGACCGTATCAAAGTAGATCGCCTTAAATTCTTCGATGTCACTCTCGAGTAGCACGTCAATGATCTCAGCGGTAAGCCGCTGATTTCGTTCGGCGATCTTGTTCTTTTTGGAATCTATCAGTTCAGTCAGGCTCGCACGGCCGATCAACTCGCTCGGCGCAAGCGGGATTTCCTTCACGCCAGCCGCCTTGAGCTTCGAGATGAGCCCCTTCGTGAGCTTGGCGCCTTCCCGTACCAAGGGCTCTTTGCCGCCCCTTTCTAAGACTTCCGCCGAACAACGCAGACCTTGATGGATCTCCGAGTCGAGCTTGCGCAGCATCTTCCCCTTGACGACCCGAATTTCTTCAACCGGATAATACATCTTGAGCAAATCGTCGCCAGAAAAGCCAAAAGCCTTCAACAGAATAGTCGTCGGCATTTTCCGCCGACGGTCGATGCGCACATAGAGGATGTCTCGTGCGTCGAACTCGAAGTCGAGCCACGATCCGCGATAGGGAATGATCCTGGCGGAATACAACACCTTGCCACTGGAATGCGTTCGGCCCTTATCGTGCGTGAAGGACGCGCCGGGAGACCGATGCAACTGACTGACCACCACCCGTTCCGTGCCGTTGACAATGAAGGTGCCCCGCTCCGTCATGAGCGGCAGCTCGCCGACGTAGACTTCCTGCTCTCGGACGTCGAGCACCTTTTTCTTGGACCCCTTATCTTCCTTGTCGAACACAACCAAGCGTACTCGGAGCTTGAGCGGAACGGCAAAGGTCATCCCCTGCTCAAGGCACTCCCGCTCATCATATTTAGGGGTGCCGAGCGTGTAGCTCGTAAACTCTAATACGGCCGTATTGTTATAATCCGGAATCGGAAATACACTCGCCAGGGCCGCCTGAAGCCCATGATCTTTGCGACGCTCAGGCTCGACCTCCCGCTGAAGAAATTCCTCATAGGAGCGCTTCTGGATCTCGATCAGATCGGGAATTTCGATGCTGCTATGAATGCGAGAGTAATCTTTCCTCTCGGTAAACTCTTGCAGAGTCGTTTCGGACATTCGCTGGTCCTCCGCTACACAATGGGCAAACAGGGGTGCCCGCCTATGGCAGGCCCCCACAGATACTAGAAACTGATTAAATCGAGGCTACTTAATCTCGACCTTCGCACCACTGTCTTCGAGTTTCTTCTTCATCGTGTCGCATTCTTCTTTCGTGACACCGGTCTTCACAGGCTTTGGCGCGCCTTCGACCAAATCCTTCGCTTCCTTCAACCCAAGGCTGGTGAGTTCGCGGACGACCTTAATGACTTGGATCTTCTTGTCCGGCGGAGCAGACACGAGCACGACGTCAAATTCTGTCTTCTCCTCGACTGCCGCTGCGGCACCACCACCTGCAGCAGGAGCGGCGGCAACCGGTGCGGCAGCCGTGACACCAAAACGGGTCTCTAATCCCTTTACGAGCTCTGCCAAGTCGAGCACACTCATCGTCTCGATGGCCTTGATCAATTCTTCCTGTGACAATTTTGCCGTGGTCGTTGACATATCCCCGTCTCCTTTTCGTTTGTCCTGAATGGCTGCAATGACTCTCACAAATTTCGACAAGACTGCACTGAGCGTATACACAAGGCCACGCGCTGGCCCCTGCATAGCCGACAACAACATCGCAATGAGGACGTCCTTCTTCGGCAACTTCGCCACAGCTGCCAATTCAGCCGGCTGCATCACCTTGCCCTCCAAGACACCGATGGTGATCTTGATCTTCTGTTCGCGCTTCTCCGCCAGAATAAAATCCCGAAGGATCTTGGCCGGCAGCACCGGATCGTCATAGCCGATCACCAACCCCGTTGGTCCCTTGAGGTAGGTCGTCACCCCGGAAAGGATCGTGCCTCCCGCAGCACGGACAGCCAACGTATTTTTGACGACCATGTATTCGGCTTTGGCCCCACGCAATTGCTTGCGAAGTTCCGTGACCTGATTGACGGAGAGCCCGGCACTTTCGGTGACAATGGCAAGCCGTGCGCGACCAAATGTCTCCATCAACTCCGCAACCGCTGTTGTTTTCTCGTCCTTATTCATAGTCGAACCATTCCCCTTCCGCGCGGCAGCACCCGACTAACTCCATTCCTTGGCGAGCGCGATGGCATCGAGTTTCACGCCGGGTCCCATCGTGCTCGAAATAGTTGCGCTCATCAGATACCGTCCTTTGCATGAGGCAGGCTTTGCCTTGATCACCGCCTCCAGCACCGCCGCCGCATTCTCATAGAGCTGCTCAGGCTTAAACGACACCTTCCCGACAGGCACCTGAACAATCCCGGCTTTTTCGACCTTGTACTCCACACGGCCTTTTCGAATGTCTGATACGGCCTTACCGACATCAAAGGTCACGGTCCCGCTCTTTGGATTAGGCATGAGCCCTCGGGGCCCCAGCGCCTTTCCAAGCTTCCCGACGGCCGCCATGAGATCCGGCGTCGAGATGGCGCAATCAAAGTCCATCCATCCACCCTTGATTTTCTCCATCAAGTCATCGGACCCGACATAATCAGCGCCGGCTTGCCGCGCCTCTTGCTCTTTCTCTCCCTTGGCAAAGACCAACACGCGAACCTTCTTCCCCGTGCCGTGCGGAAGCGAAGTCGTGCCACGTACCATTTGGTCCGCTCGCTTCGGATCGACACCCAGTCGAAGTGCCAGATCGACGGACTCATCGAACTTGGTGTAGGCCGACCGCTTCACCGCATCGACCGCATCGCGCAAGGCGTAGGCCCGAGGTTCAAGTTTTTCCACTGCGGCTCTCATCTTCTTTCCCATACGCACGTCCTCTCTTTTCTCAACCCTCAGCACAGAAAGCAGGCCTCACTTGCGCGCATAAACCGAAGCCCTTCCCAGGATGCACGGTCCGTGAGCACGACCGACAGTCCCGCCCGATCTACCGCCTCACCCTTGAACCACCACTCCCATACTGCGCGCCGTACCTTCAATGATTTTGATCGCCCCCTCAAGATCGACGGCATTGAGATCCGTCAGTTTCTTCTGCGCAATCTCACGCAACTGGGTCCTTGTAATCTTCCCAACCTTGTCTTTCTGGGGAACGCCTGATCCCTTAATGATTCCTGCCGCCTTCTTTAAGAGGTCGGACGCAGGGGGAGTTTTCATCACGAAGGTAAACGACCGGTCCTTATAGACCGTAATGACCACCGGGATGATGCTATCGCCCTCTTTCTGTGTTTTCGCGTTGAACTGTTTACAAAACTCCATGATGTTGACTCCGTGCTGACCCAGCGACGGCCCAACCGGGGGAGCAGGGTTTGCTTTCCCTGCTGGAATCTGCAACTTAATCTGTGCTGATACTTCCTTGGCCATGTCCTACACTCCTACGCATGTTCGACCATTTCGGAGACTAAATCCGCTCCACTTGCAAAAACCCAAGCTCCACCGGAGTGGAGCGCCCGAAAATACTGACCAAGACTTTAAGCCGACCATGGTCCTGATCCACCTCATCCACCAGACCATTAAAGCCGAGAAACGGCCCATCAATGATCCGCACATTATCCGTCTTGATAAATTTGACCTGTTCGCGTGGCCCGGAGGCGCCTACATCGACCTGCTTTAAGAGCGACTCTACCTCTTCTGTCGACAAGGGCGTGGGCTGCGCGCCGGCGCCGACGAACCCCGTGACCTTCGGCGTCTCCTTGATCATCTGCAAGGTTTCATCAATGACCGGAAACTCCAACTCCACAATCACATACCCCGGAAAAAATTTCCGTCGAGACGTTCGACGCTTGCCGTCCTTGATCTCAATCACATCCTCCGTCGGCACAAGTACCTGACCCAGTTTTTCGACCAATCCCATTTGATTGGCCCGTTCCAGCAAGCTGGTCTTCACCCGCCCCTCGAAGCCTGCGTAGGTATGAATCACGTACCAATTCTTTGCCATGCCCTACCCTCGAATCATTGGTTGACTACGTGTCATGCGGTGACGCCCACACCCAGACACCTGGCTCATAAAATCTTGCTCACTACCCATACGAGAACCGAGTCCACAAACGACAGATACAGGGACATGATGATGCAAAAGACAATGACCACCGTCGTGGACCCGATCGTTTCGGCCCGGGTCGGAAACGACACTTTCTTCAACTCACCGCGCACATCAATGAAGAACTCTCGAATTGGATCTACAAACTTCCTGAACATGCGCGACCTCACCTCCATGCCTTAAGAGAACGCACCCCACTCACTTCGTTCAACAGCCCCGCTCACGACAGAGCCGCTCACAATCTACCGTCGGTATTGATCCTAACCCATCCACTACCCAGCAATTGGCAGGGGCACTAGGATTTGAACCTAGACTCTCGGTTTTGGAGACCGATGTGCTAGCCATTGACACCATGCCCCTACGACGGCTGGCAGTCCAGCCATTGTGCCGGCAACCTAGTCTACTTCACTTCCTTATGGGCATTGTGCTTCCGACAGAACTTGCAGAACTTATTCCGCTCCAGCCGATCCGGATCGTTCTTTTTATTCTTCATGGTGGAATAGTTCCGCTGCTTGCAGATCGTGCACGCTAAATCAATGATCTCTCGCATCTCAGTACTCCCATGCTGTCATGCGACAGCAGTCAGGTTTACGCCAGAATTTCGGTCACGACACCAGAGCCGACCGTCTTGCCGCCCTCGCGCACTGCGAACCGCAGCCCTTGATCCATCGCAATCGGGCTAATCAGCTCACCCGTCACACTCACATTATCGCCCGGCATCACCATCTCC
>JBBRRK010000085.1:0-15422 GCA_038200765.1 Nitrospirales bacterium | reverse complement strand
TCCGTAACGACTGGCCCTGAGCCAGGCCGAGGCTCAGGGTCTCACGATCGGTGTCACTCACGTGCGTGTAACATTGTTGTGGCATGGCAACACCTTAGCCCATCAGGGCCGGTAGTGTTGCACTTGGAGTTAGAACTCAAGGACGTTGAAAAAGAGTGTATTGAGTTAGGATTGACAACTTCCGTTCTCACGATTCCAAAGATGCGGCGATTGCTCGCCCGACCCAACGGCGAGTTTAGGGAGGTTTATCCTGTAGCAGTAGAGCTTCAAGGACGGCTAGAGGACGAAGCGCATGAGATGACTCTTCTCGCACTTAGCACAAAGGAGGCGGACTACTACAGCAATCCCCGGAAGGGTTGGATGTAGTCATTGACCGATTCCCAGATACGGTCACTGACATCGAAGAGGCTCGGAAATGCTTTGCATTATCAAGATACGCTGCGACAGTATTCCACACTTTGCAAGTAGTTGGGGTGGGGCTGATAGAACTTGGGAAGTTCATGAAAGTAAATGATCCGAAATCTGGCTGGACTGCGGTAGCGAATGAACTTAAGAAGATTGTGGCAAAAAAGTACGAAGACCGTACAGATTTCGAAAGGCAACATTTCGAGCTTCTTGAGCAGGTTCAGGGAACCGTAGAGGCACTGAAAAATGCGTGGCGGAACAAAGTCAGCCACGCTCAAGGAAGGCTTATCCTTAGGACCAAGGACTTTAGTCCCGAAGTAGCGGAAGAAATCCTGTATGCATCACGCTCCTTCATGAGGCGGCTAGCCACCGATCTGCCAGCCGCACCATTGAGGTCTGATCTGTGACGCGGGGTCTAACTCCTATGAGGCCTCCGTTGTCAAGAGGGCAGGCGGATGCATCGCGGGGGCGGGGGTGGCCGTCCGAGTAACATCTGGTGAACCATCCTCGCCAAGCGTTTGCGGCTGACTTGATTTCGGTTGCTGGTCACAGCCTGGGCTGCACCAAACCCCTATGGAGGGTCGATGTTCTCGCATTCTTCTGCGCAGAGAACAGCAGTGCCCGCAGGCGCTGCGCCCTAGAAACTCTTCTGTGCCCTCGTCCCGGTCCAGTCAATGCCAGCAGGCTGTGTCCGAAGACACGCCTAGTTAGTATCGAACTCGGAGGAGGGGCAGCCACGGGACGCTTGAGGACACATCACCAAGCAGGAAAATAAAAGGGGTCGGGAATCTTTTTTGCAGTACATCGTCAATCATTCGGTCCAATAGGCAATAGATCAATCGTCTTGATCGAGAGGCTTCAAGAGCATCGAAGTTACCGGCAGGTTTTCCCATCGAAATACGTGCAGCTTGTCTCGCCGGATTTTACTTTCCAGGTTTTCAGTAGCGGCGCTTGCCCGTTGTCTCTCATCTCGACGACGAAATCCACGAGGCCTGAGATCGGTAGCTTTTCCACGTGCGGCCTGGCCGCATCTGGAACGTCGACCCAGAACACGGACCCAGAAGTGGAAATCAAGATGCGGTGGTTTTCCATATCGACATGAATGACGGGGCTGTAGAAACTTTTGTCCTCGGCGAGACTAGGAGACGCAATCAGACCAAGAAGGAGGAGACTGAAGACGCCAGCGAGAAGGGTCGTACGCATGTATGCCATGACTAGCCCTCTTTCTTCACGAGACAAACCAGCGCGCATTATCGCACCAGGTGATATTGGGAAACAATTCAGAAAGTATCGAGCCGCTGTGGCGTTTTGAACATCATGAGCAGGCTGCGGAGAAACTATGTTGGCACACAATAACTTTGAAGGTCAGTATACATATACAACAGGAGTAGTCTCCTGCGGGCTTGTCAAAACGGTCTACCTACAAGGCCGCGGGCAAGTCAAAACCGGAAGGGTAGCCTTTCTCACCCGCGCGCCCTCGAGTTGCCCAGACAGCTCGTTTTCCGAGTGGGATACGTAGAGGATTTTGACGAGCCGAGAACGACGTTGGGGGCCGTTTTTTAAAAGTCTGTAGTTGTGATATGGGCTTGCGTGACCGTCCCCCCCGTAATCCAGTATCCGCGAATATCCGGTTTCGACTTTTCCATGAGGGAGATGAGCAGATAAGCGGGGACGGGCAGGTTGATCTTTGGCCAGATTTCCTCGTAGTCGGTGGCAATCTTGATGTCGGTGATGGAGGGGCGCGCCGGGTCGTGAGGATGGGAGTGGTAGACCACTTGCAGGTCGAGCCCTTTATTTCGAATATCCTTCTTCGCAACGGAAAAGTCTTGCATGTCCATCACGAAGGCAATCTCGGCCCGTTCTGCCGGTGACAGTCGTTCCAGATGGGCAACCTTGGCCGGGTCAAAGGATGACAATTTCTCGGCTCCTTCAAGTGCCACGATATTTTTGATCCGATAGACATGGGTGACGGCCCCGTTAGTTCCGGCTAGGAGCCCGCAACACTCGTAGGGATCGAGTTCCCTGGCATGGGCCACCATATCGTCGAGAATCGATTGAGGAATGATGAGGTCTGCCACGATAGCTAGATGGTGCAGCTGACGACATAGTCCATGCTGAGATCCTTGATCTTCGGATTTTCTCCGCAGAGCGGGCAGGCCGGGTCCTTTGGGCGGCGGACTTTTCTGAATTTCATGTCTAGCGCGTCATAGATCAGCAGGCGATCAGCCAGGGTTTCGCCAATGCCGAGAATTTCTTTAATCGCTTCCGACGCTTGAAGAATGCCCATAGTCCCAGCGAGGGCCCCTAAGACGCCAGCTTCTTGGCAATTCGGTACAAGTCCTGCCGGCGGCGGCTCCGGGTAGAGACAGCGGTAGCAGGGATAGCCGGCATGGGGCTTAATTGTCGTGAGTTGGCCTTCGAAGCGGAACATGCTGGCAGAAATAAGGGTCTTCTTGGCGAAGAAGCAGGCGTCGTTCACGAGAAAACGCGTCGCAAAGTTGTCGGATCCGTCCAGCACCATGTCGTACTGGGAGACGAGTGAAAGAATATTGTCGCTGTCGACGTTCTGGTGATAGGTCTTGATCTCGATCTCCGGGTTGATCGCCGAGAGGGTTTTGCGGCCAGACTCCACTTTTGACATGCCTACCGTGGCTGTGGAGTGCAGGATTTGCCGCTGCAAGTTCGAGAGATCCACGACATCGCCATCGACCAAGCCGATGGTACCGACGCCGGCGGCGGCGAGATAGAGTCCGGCAGGCGAACCGAGTCCCCCGGCACCGATGATCAAGACTTTCGCCTTGGTCAGCTTCATCTGGCCCTTGCCACCGACGTCGCTCAGAATAATCTGACGGCTGTATCGTTGAATCTGTTGTTCAGTGAGTTCCATAATAGGATTGTGCTTTCAGCAGTGAGCGATCAACCGTCAGCTTCCGTTCATAAGAATTTCTTAGAGCTGAATGCTGAGAGCTGAATGCTGCTCCCGTTATTCCACCACGTTCAATTCGATCGGGTCGACCACGACGCCTTTTTTGCGAAGGCCGGCGATCGCCCGTTCGATTTCCGTGCTGTCCCCGGTCAGTTCGAGATCCATCCATCCGGTGGTTTCACGAACGTCGGCGCGTCTGACATTGGTAACGACCTTATATTCATGTCCGATCTGATAGATGACCGGTTCCTTGATCTTGTCTTCTGGAAACTGCACGTGCACTTTCACATTCGGCATGATGTGCCTCCCGCAATGGCGGGCACGATCGAGACTTCGTCGCCGTCCTTGAGCGAAGTATCTTTGCCCTTGAGGAATCGAATATCTTCTTCGTTGACGTAAATATTCACGAACCGACGAAGCTCACCCGTATCGTCGCAGAGGCGATCTTTCATGCCGGGATGCGCGGTATTGAGCGCCTCGATCATATCAAGCACGCTCGCGGCTGTCGTTTCGACTTCTCCCTGGCCCTTGGTCAGCGGGCGGAGTGGAGTTGGAATGCGAACTTTAATCATGCGTCACCACCACCGTTCTTGCCCATTTTAAATGTTTTCTCAAAGGCGACCAGGCTTGGCTGAATGCGGACCGGCCGTCCGACGGCATCGATCACCGCTTCCTGGGTTTTTAAGCCATTCCCGGTGACATAGGCCACGGTCAGATCGCCTTTCTTGATCGTGCCATTTTTCACCAGTTTTTGCAGCACACCGATCGTGACACCACCGGCTGTTTCGGCGAAGATCCCTTCTGTCTGCGCAAGCAGCTTGATGCCTTCCACGACCTCGTCGTCGGTCACCATGTCCATGGACCCCTTGCTCTCAGCGGTTGCTTTGAGGGCGTAGTATCCGTCGGCTGGATTACCGATGGCCAAGGACTTGGCGATGGTCTTGGGTTTCACCGGTTTGAAGAAATCTCTCCCCGCCTTGAAGGCCGTGGAAATCGGCGAGCAGCCTTCTGCCTGTGCCCCGTTGATCTTGGTTCTGATCTCATCGATCAATCCCACATACTTCATTTCGTGGAGGCCCTTCCAAATTTTCGTCAGCAGGGAGCCTGACGCCATGGGGATGACGGCTTGATCGGGCGTGCGCCAGCCGAGTTGCTCGACGGTTTCAAATGCCAGCGTTTTCGAGCCTTCCGCATAGTAGGGACGGATGTTGATGTTGACGAACGCCCAGCCGTGCTCGCCGGCAATTTCGCTGCAGAGCCGATTGACATCATCGTAGTTGCCTTCGATCTCCACCACGTTGGGTTTATAGATCAAGTTGCCGAGCACCTTTGCGGCTTCCAGATCGCCCGGAATAAATACGTAGCAACGCATCCCTGCGGCAGCCGCATGGGCGGCGACGGAATTGGCCAGATTGCCGGTCGAGGCGCAGGCAATGGTGTCAAATCCCAATTCGCGAGCCCTGGTGATGGCCACGGCCACGACCCGATCTTTGAATGAGAGCGTGGGATGATTGACCGTATCGTTCTTGATATAGAGCTCGTCCAATCCGAGGTAGGCGCCGAGATTCTTGGCGCGCACCAACGGCGTCATCCCGGCGTGAGGGCCAAGAAAGACCGGCCCTTCCACCGGCAGAAGATCGGCATAGCGCCAGATACTGTGGGGTCCGTCCTGGATCTTCTTACGGGAAAGGTTCTTCTTGATTTCCTCGTAGTCGTATTTTACCTCGAGGGGGCCAAAGCACATCTCGCAGACATGGATCGCCTTCGTCGGATATTCTTTTCCGCACTCGCGACAGACTAGGGCTTTCATTGTGGCCATGGCGATTCCATCTTGCTCGGTCAATAATTACGGACGGACGGCACAGCCGGCAAACGGATCTCCGTCGTCGAACAGTTCGGTAATCGTCGGGTGCGCGCCGCATAGTGCGCAGTCGGGATTGCGTTTCACGTTGATTTCTCTGAACTGCGTCTTCTTTGCATCGAAATCCAGGAACCGGTTTGTGAGAGGACGACCGATTCCCAGAATGAGCTTCAAGGCCTCGGTGGCTTGGATTGTGCCGATGATGCCGGCTAACACGCCGATCACGCCCGCCTCTTGACAGGAGGCCACCAGCCCAGCCGGTGGCGGAGTCTTGAAGATACAACGATAACAGGCGGACTGCTTCGGCACAATGGTCGTCACGCGCCCATCAAAGCGGAGGATGCCGCCGTGGATCAACGGTTTTCCGGCGAAGAAGCAGGCGTCGTTGATCAAAAACTTGGCCGTAAAGTTATCAACCCCATCAATGACAATGTCGTAGTCGCCGATGATCTTCAGCGCATTGCCGGCTGTCAGCCGCTCTTCGTACATCGAGACCTGGACGTCTGGGTTCAATGCCTGAATCTTTTCTTGACCTGAGAGAACTTTAGGGCGGCCCACGTCCGACGTATGGTGAAGGATTTGCCGTTGAAGATTGGTCAGGTCCACCACATCGCTATCGATGAGGCCGATGGTGCCGACACCGGCTGCGGCCAGATAGAGCGCTGCCGGCGAACCAAGTCCTCCCGCGCCGACTAGGAGAATCTTGGCCTTGGCGATCTTCTTCTGTCCCTTGCCGCCGACTTCAGGCAACAGAATATGCCGGCTGTACCTGCTTATCTGATCTTCGGTAAATTCCATGTTTGCCGGGATGCTGAAAACGGCCTCCAACTTCGTTCTCGTTCGTTCTCGGTTCGAAGAAATCCTCAACGTACCCCACAGAGGGTACGCCTCCGGTTTCTTCTCACCTGCGGCCTCGCTGGGCCCATTTTGAGCATCCCTCCTCGCGTAGCGTATGAACGGGACTCAAATATTAAAATATTTTTCAATACTGATGTATCGTTCCCCCGTGTCGCATAGGATGGTCACCACATTCTTGCCTGGCCCAAGTTCCTGGGCCACTTTCTGTGCGGCGAACACGTTGGCCCCGGCGGAAATGCCCACTAAGAGGCCTTCCTTTTTCGAGAGCTGCTTGGCCGTTTGATAGGCCTCGTCGTCGGTCACGGTCATCACCCGATCGATAATGGCCCGGTTTAACACTTTTGGGACAAACCCCGCGCCGATTCCCTGAATCTTATGGGGCCCTGGCTCTCCCCCGGATAAGACCGGCGATCCGGCTGGTTCAACGGCGATCACTTTCACCTGAGGATTCCGTTCCTTGAATAGTTCCCCGCATCCGGTAATGGTGCCGCCTGTGCCCACTGCCGCCACAAACGCATCGATTGTTCCGTCGAGCGCCTCGAGAATCTCAACCGCCGTGGTCTTTTTATGCATGGCCGGATTGGCCGGGTTTGAAAATTGATCCGGCATAAAATACGACGGATTCTGTGCGATGATGCTTTCCGATTCGCGGATCGCACCCTTCATGCCTTCCCAGGCCGGCGTCAACACGAGTTGTGCTCCATAGGACGACAAGAGGCTCGCTCGCTCCATGCTCATGCTCTCCGGCATGACGAGAATCAGCTTATAGCCCCGGACCGCTGCGACGAGTGCCAATCCGATTCCGGTGTTTCCGCTGGTCGGTTCGACGATGGTGCCGCCAGGCTTTAATGTCCCCAGTCGTTCCGCCTCGTTGATCATATTGAGGCAGATTCGATCCTTGACGCTTCCACCGGGATTAAAGAACTCGACTTTCCCATAGATCGTCGCTCCACCTACAGGGGATAATCGGTTCAAACGAACGAGGGGAGTCCGTCCAATGAGTTCGGTAATGTCTTTGTGCGCAGTCATCGTCACTGACCGCCTCCCATATAAAACAAGAACTCAACCCGGTCGCCGTCGTTCAGGCTGGTGGTGGCGAGATGATTCCGGTCCAACACGGTGTCATTGACTTCGACCGCAACCATTTGTGGTTCAATCTTTTTGGCCTGGAGAAGATCGAGGACCGTTCCCCCTGAAATCTCTTCTGCTTTCCCATTGATTTTGACCTGCATCAAGACTCCTAACATGGCCAAGAGATTAAACAATTTCAACACGTTATCAAAGCGGATTCGCCAATGTCAAGGCAACGAAACCAGCCGTCTCGCGGCTTGACTTTGCACGCGATCCGTCGCCACTATGCCATCTTTTGGATGAGCGATCACATGTGGAAACGCAACTTTATGTTCCGGTCCGATGAGGCTCTTCCGCTCGAAGAGTCTGAAAACGAGCTCTTCCATGATACCGATCCTGCCATGGATAGCACCGGACTCCAGTTAGAGAAGTTTTTATCGGTGTGGATTCAAGGCGATGGGGAGGACGACAGGCCAACAGCCTTCACGAACATGTATGTCCGCACAGCGACATTGGATTTCCAGAAGCGGGTCGGATTTCTGCAGCCTCTCCAAGGCCGCTCTCACCAGATCAAACAATTGCTCACGCCGGGTCAAAAGCAGTTTCTGCAACAGTGGCTCTTGACCTCGGCGCCCCAAGCCTGGGAGGCGACGGACGAGCATTTCAAAATGTTGTTTGAGCTCGAATAGTATCTGCCATCACTATGAGAGTCATCCTCTCCCATTCCATCGTCTGCTCGTGCTGCCTCGCGTTGTTGATGCTCGTCGTTCCAGTCGGGTCCGGATGGTGCGCGACGGTGGAGGTCTACTATGGGCCGGACGACGCACCACTCGATCGCCTGACGACGCTCTATCGACATGCGACACGCTACCTCTATGTGGCGGTCTATGGGTTGACCTCTCCCCGTGCAGTGGAGGCGATGGTCGCCGCGAAGAAGCGGGGAGTCGATGTGCGCCTGATCACCGATCTAAAGCGCACTGAAGATGTGAAGCAGCTCACGGCGCTTCGTGCCTTATATTTGGCCGGCATTCCTATTCTCGTGAACGAGCACGATGGACTGATGCACTTGAAACAGGTGGTGATCGACGATGACGTGAATGCCTCCGGCTCAATGAACCATACGACGAGCGGTAATCGCTATAACGATGAGCGGCTCGACGTCATTACCGACCACGCGATCACCGTCAAGGCCCGGCAGAAGTTCTTGGCGATGTGGAACGATCACACGAGGTATCGGCCCTGGGAGTCGCACTGAAGGCCATGGCAGACTCGATGGAACAGACCGACGTCGTAGTTGTGGGGGCAGGGGGTGGCGGTGCCGTCTTAGCCCTGGCGCTGGCAAAACAGGGGATCAGCACCGTTGTGTTAGATCAGGCCGCCGGCCCGCCTAAGGGACTGCGGGGAGAAATTCTCCAACCGAACGGACAGCAGGTACTTGATCGTTTGGGCGTGTTGCCATCCTTGCCGGCCGACGCCACGAGGTCTGTGCGGCTCTTTCATTTTTGCCGGGCTGGAGGGAGGCGCCTCTGCAGCATCGACTATGGCGATTTGCCTGCACCCTACAATCGCGCCATCGTGACTTTGCCGAACGTGGCCCATCATGCCATTGTCGCAGCGGTGCAACAGGAGAAGAGTGTGACGCTCCGCTACGGGACTTCCTTCACCGGACTCTTGCGTGAGGGAAACCAGGTGGTGGGATTGTCCACCCAAGGGCCAGATGGTGCGAGCACGATCCGCGCCAAAATTGTCGTCGGTGCCGATGGCGCCTTTTCGAAAGTGCGTGAGGCCCTGAAGATTCCTGCCGACCTGTATCTCTATCCTGACGGGTATCTCATTGCGATTATTGAATCGGAGGAGCCGGTCACGGAATCGTTCTACTATATCGGCCACAGGGCCATCTTGGGTCTGTTCCCTGCGACGGGGAACAAAGTCTATCTCTTCTACATGATTCCCAGCGGTTCGTTAGAGGCGCTGAAGCAGCGAGGGATCCCTGCATTGCAGCACACGTGGAGCCAGATTGCACCGCAGTTTGCCGGGCTGTTTCGACGTCTGAGGGATTGGAGCCAGACCGCCTATATGCCGACCGGGCGGGTACGCACACCGACCTGGGTGGCGGATGGAGCGGTGTTGATCGGCGATGCCGCCCATGCGATGAATCCCCATGCGTCGCAGGGGCGCATGCAGGCCATGGTCGATGCCATGGCGCTGTCCGATCTGTTGCCAGGCTGTCTTGCCGATCGGGATTATTCCGCCGCCAGGCTGAAAGAGTTTGAACGAGCTAGGCGACCGCACGTCACCATGTTGCAACAATTAGCCGATCAACAAGTGTTTTATTGGAATACGGGAAATCCCGTGGTGGCCTTCCTACGCGATCGCGTGTTTCAGACGCTGGATCGGAACGCACGGCTTCGCTATCAGGTCCTCTCGACCACGGCGGGGTTGCGGACGACGTCGCCGTTCAGTCCGATCGATCGCGTGATTGCCGCGGGGTTTCTCCCAGATATCCGTGCGCATGCGCGAGCGCCACATCCGATGTCGTCATGAGGAATATGGGCACGGTTGAACGTCTGATCGAGGGATTGCCGAACGACACACAGAAGCTGCTGCGGACCTACGTGAAGGAGGTCAACACTGTATTCGGGGGGCAGCTGGAAGGCATAGTGCTCTACGGCAGCGCCGTTCGGGGTGAATTTCTCTTAGGTCGCTCCAACCTGAACATCCTCCTCTTGGTCTCGTCCTACGACAGCGCTGTCCTCAAACAGTATAGTGTGTTGCACCGTCGATGGGGCAAGGAGCAGATTGTGGTCCCCCTCTTTCTGACGGAAGAGGAGCTGCATCTGTCGGCAGCGGTCTTCCCACTTGAGTTTCTAGAAATCCAGGAACAGCATCGCGTGCTAGACGGGCGCGATCCCTTCATCGGTTTTCACGTGAAGACCGATCGGCTGAGGGATGCCGTGGTCCAGGGCCTCACGAGTCATGTCTTACGTCTGCGCCAGCGCTATGTCGAAGGGGGCGGAAGCGACGAAGCCACGACGATCTTGCTGCCGCTTTCGATCACCTCGATCGTTCCACTGTTGCGCGGGGTCCAACGTCTCCTCGGGCGCCCCGCCCTCGCGCACTCCGACGTGGTGATTGCGGACGTCGCCGAGCAGCTGAACCTTGATCTGCAGGGTTTGCTGGACGCCTGGTTGCTCAAGCGCGGACAGATTTCTGCCGGCCCCCACGAAGTGCCTCGTCTCTTTGACCGGTATCTGCACGCTACAATAGTGGTCACTCGCGCAGTTGAGCAACTTCCTCAGTTGGAGACGCGATGACGAGGACCTTCAGTATGGCAATGGTGCTCTGCCTTGTCGTCTTTGAGGGCCTGGCTCAGGCTGCGTTCTACGAACGGCCCAAGATCCAGTTGCCGGGGCCTCAAGGCTATGTGAGCGACCATGCGCAGGCGATCGATGGGGACTGGAAAGAGCGCATCCGGTCCGTCTGCCAAGACCTTGAGCGGAAGACCGGCGTGGAAATGGTGGTGGTGACCGTTCCGACCATCAAGCCCTTCGGGTCGGCCAACGAGTACGCGACGGCGCTCTATGAAAAGTGGGGCATCGGATCGACGCAACAAGAACATGGCATGATGGTGTTGGTTGCGGTGCAGGAACGACAGGCTGCGATTACGCTGGGTCGACAGATGTTGCCGGTGATTACTCCGGCGGTGGTGAATCAAGTTGGGCATGAGAGCCTGCAGCCATCAATTGAGCTGGGACATTTCGGCGAAGGTCTCTATCTCACCGCAGTGGCGTTGGCTTCACCTGCGCAGGAAGTGCGTGTCGGCGATATCACAAAGAAACACTCCAAAGGCCTCGGGCTCTGGCTCGCCCTCTTTACCAGCAGCGGGGCGTTCTGGTTTTTCTGGTGGATCACTCGGCCGGATCTTCGGCATCCCTACAGCCGGATCAAAAAAGGCGAATATTGGGGAACAGGGCAGGGGGGATTGGGGGGTAACTTTGGAGGGTTCGGAGGGGGGACAAATGGGGAGGGGTGGAAGTAGGGGTGGCCCGTTAGTCTCCTTTGCTCGCGCAACGCGCGGCTTCAGAAGGCCCTCGTTGGACGCGCGCAGTTGGAGACTAATCGGGCCACCCCTTGTAAATAGAAAGTAAGCGAGCTTGGAAGGAACATTGGTAGTGGTGCTCGTGTAACGCGTGGCCTCGGAAGGTCCTCGCCTGGGACAGTGGCACGTCTCGGCGTGCCAGTGAGTGGGCAGGTGATAAAAGAGACTTTTTCAGCATCCTGCTAGCAGGCCCAGTGCCATCCGGTCATGATCCGCCATCAGGGATCTGCTGCCGTTGCGTCTCTTCACATCCATCAGCAATCCATCATAGGCCATAAGCTGTTTGCTTCTCCCTCCTTCCAGCGATCAGCCAGTTACGAGACACGTTTAAGACTGCCACGGGTGCTTTCCCACGAGGAAACGGGTATTCTTCCGCGGCTCATAAGAGACCATCATGCAAACCATGCCACGCTGGATCCCGCTACCGCTCTATACGCAAGTGCTCATCGCCGTAGCCTGCGGTGCGTTACTGGGAGCCTTCTTCGGTCAGGAGCCCTATCTGGGCGGCCTGCGCAACGAGCATCTGGGTTGGCTCGGCATGCTCGTCGTCACGCTGCTCAAGACGCTTGCCATCCCGCTCATCTTCTTCGCGATCCTCGATGCACTCATCCGCACCAGTCTTCCGCTACGCCAGGGTGGCAAGCTGTTGCTGATCTGCCTCGTGAACGTCACCGTCGCCATGGCGATCGGCCTCGTGATCATGAACACCTGGCAGCCGGGCCTGGTCTGGTATGGCCATGTCGACGAGTTACTGCATCTCGTGCCAGACTCCACGCCATCAGCTGTTAACCGTGCGACCGTGCAAACCGGGGCGCAGAGCCCGCTCGAGTCCCTCGCGTCCTATATTCCCCGGACCATCATGACGCCATTTTCCAGCAACAACGTCATCGGCGTCGTCCTCCTCGCCTTGGTCATCGGCGCCACGCTGCGCCGTCTGCGAGGCGGGGCCGGCCACAGTAGCGGAGCGGTCCATGCCCTTGTGCGAATCATCGAGCGCGTCTATCAGCTGCTCGTGCAGATACTCGGGTGGATCATTCTTGCGGTGCCGCTCGCCGTCTTTGGCGTCGTTGCGCAAGTTGTCGGTAAGGCGGGCGTCGGCGTGTTCACCGTCCTCTGGATCTTTCTCGCCGCCATGCTCCTGGGGCTTGCCATTCACGCACTGGTCTACTATCCGCTCGTCGCCTGGTTGGTGGGCAAGAAGTCGCCGAAGATCTATTTGGGGCAGGGGGCCGACGCGATCATGACCGCCATGTCGTGTAACAGCAGCCTCGCCACTGTGCCGGTTACACTCCGGTGCCTCGAGCGCATGCACGTCTCGCCTCAATCGGCGCACCTTGCCGCCTGCGTCGGTACCAACCTCAACAACGATGGCATTACCCTCTATGAAGCAATGGCCGCGCTCTTTCTCGCGCAAGCGCTGGGCTTTGAACTGCCGATGGCGAGTCAGGTGTTGATCGTCGTCGCGTCGATTATCGCGGGGGCCGGCGTGGCCGGCATTCCGGAAGCCGGGCTGATTGTATTGCCGCTCGTCCTGTCAGCCGCGGGCCTGCCGGATCACGTCATTGTGGCGGCCATTCCACTCATCCTGACGGTGGATTGGATTATCGCGAGGGCTCGTTCCGGCGTGAACGTCATGAGCGACATGCTCGTCGCCATTCTCCTCGACGCCGGGCAAGTCGCACCCGCCACTGAACCGGGTGCGACTCCGCACCAATCTGAAGTTACGAATCCCACGGAGCCGCAGAGATTCTGAAGAACGTACTGGTTTCTCTGGTTGATTTTTCTGTCTGGCAACAGAATAGACCAGATAGACCAGAAAGAAGTCTATCCGGTGCGCAGGTCTGTCTGGCTTCTCCCGTTCGTCGAATCAAGCAAACGAGCCAAACTGAATACACTAGGCTTGCCAGATCTTCGCCACACATCATGAAATGAGATCTGGCACCAGTTGATGCGTGGGTGTATGCGAGGGGATTCAGAGACCAGAAAGAATTATTGGTAGGCGAACACGTCCATCTGAATCGCCTTGATAGGCTTCGCTTCCCCGTGAACCATGCGCCGAACTCGCTCGGTTGCGTCGAGGCTGAACACTGGTTCGCCGCAATGGAGGCAGACCGTCGCAGGAATTTGCTCAACCCGCACGGGCTTACCCTCGATATCAAAGACCTCGCTGACCAGTTCTTGACGGCTCTCGGTCTTCCCACACACATGACATCGAAACATCGCTACCTCCGTCTTGCGTAATCAACCACTGTTTGAAAAGTGAGCCATTGGGTCGACACAACAAGAACATGGCGTGATGGTGCTGGTTGCGGTGCAGAAACGACAGGCCGCGATTACGCTAGGCCGGCAGATGTGGCTGGTGATCACTCCCGCGGTGGTGAATCAAGTCGGGCGCAAGAGCCTGCAGCCGTCGATTGAGTTGGAACATTTCGGCGAAGGTCTCTATCGTACCATGGTGGCGTTGGCCTCTCCCGAACAGGAGGTGCGTGTCGGCGACATTGCGAAGGGACATTCCAAAGGCCTAGGATTCTGACTCGCCATTTTTACAGGCATTGGAGCGTTCGCATATTTCTGGTGGATCAGCCGTCACGACCTTCGGCATCCCTATAAACGGATTCAACAAGATGAACATTGGGGCACAGGTCAGGGCGGCTTCGGTGGGAACTTTGGAGGATTAGGAGGGGGGACGAGCGGAGAAGGGTGAAAATAGGGGTGGGGTAGCACGGCCTAGCAGGCTGTGGGAAAACTCAGTTGATGCCAAAAACATGGTTGGAATTTTCCGTATGGCGCTGAAGCCAGAATAACTTCAGGATGCGAAAAAAGGCCGTCCAGCAAGGCCGCAGTGAGCGAAGAGGCGAGGCGTACGCTTCAGTACGTTGAGCCTCTGAGCGATGCGAGAACGCCGCTGGTGGTCTTTTTCAGCATCCTGCTAGTCGTCCTCCTGCTCGCGGAACAGGAGTGGGAGGGAGCCTGATGATCTTCTGTGCTCGCGCAACGCGCGGCCTCAGATTGATGCAAAGGAGCAGGCAGACCGTTCTTCTTGCTCGCAGAGCCCCCACGATAAAGCGGTGGTCGCTCGATGCGCGCAGTGAAGAACAATCTGCCTACTCCTTCTGGAGAAGTCGAAGAATCAGAGCCCCTCGTTGGACGCGCGCAGTTAAGGACCAATCCAGGCCACTCATTTGAATAGAGACGTGAGCGGGTTTTGAGGGAGGAAGTAGATGGCGCCTGGTCGTCCTTTTTCAGGCTGCTATGGACCGACGCACGTGCGCAGACCTTGCGACACCGCTCTTGAGGACAATTTCGCAAATGTGGTCGAGACGCTCGATATGTTCATAGGCGGTCCATGGATCTCTCGCAACCGCACAGACTCCATGGTTGGCCTGCCCCACGATATCGAAAGCAAGAGTCCCGTCATTTCCGAGGCCGAAACATTCAGCCGTGCCGTCCGCTAATTCACGCGATAAGGCTGGCAACGCGGGCACGGTCGGTCCCACTCTGGTATAGCGCGAGATTTCAGGAAATTCTGCGCTGATGGCCTGCAAGTCGAAGCCAGCATAGATGGCGGCCACGATGTGCGTAGCGTGGACATGCACGACCGTTCTGGTTTTTGTCGTATCGCGCTGCAAGTTCCAGTGCATCCAGAGCTCCCCGGACGGTTGCTGCCCCTCACGGACGTTCGGAATCAATTCGCCCGTCAGCGGGTCTTTCACAATCTCGAGCCGCACGACATGCTCCGGATGCACAATGGTCTTCCGCCATCCGGAGGGGGTAATGAAGAGATGCTTGCCCTCTCGCTTCCGCAGACTGATATTCCCGTCTCTCGTCGTAATCCAGCCGCGCTCGTACACGCGCCGCATCACATCCCCGATCGCTGTCAGCATGCTTTCTCCATACGTGTGTGTGTTCGCTACAGTAGATCGGTATTTCTTCCCTATTTCTTGAGTGTTAGTGGCGGGGAAGAAAGGACGGTCTTCCAAAGACCGTCTTGTGCGAATCACATGTCGAAAGCTGAAAGGCTAAACTCCGCCTTCTCTCTTCATGCGTGTGCGCGAGCAGAGGGATGGCTAGACCAGTCAATCCCATTCTTAGTTGAAATTCCGAAGCGGCCTCGATGCAGTCCTCATGCAATGCGAGTTGCCTCCACGCGCTCGGCCTTCCCGATCGTGGCCTGCAGGGCCGCGCGCAACGGTGGGCGATGG
>JBBRRK010000084.1:0-15462 GCA_038200765.1 Nitrospirales bacterium | reverse complement strand
ACCGAACGCTATCGAGAAAAGGAAATCATCAAGCGCCGCCTTGCCGCATTGGTCGAGGTCAGCCCATCGATCCGGTTGTTTCTTGATGAGAATGTTCGCATGATCAACGGAACGAAAGGTGATCCTCAAAGTTTCGATCTGTTGGATCAGCTCCTCAACGATCAAGCCTATCGGTTGGCGTATTGGCGAGTCGCGGCGGAAGAGATCAACTATCGCCGGTTTTTTGACATCAACGAGCTGGCGGCGATTCGGATGGAAGACCCGGCGGTCTTCGAGGAGACGCACAAGCTTTTGCTGCAATTGGTGAAGGAGGGAGCCGTCACCGGGCTTCGCGTCGATCATGTCGACGGGCTCTATGATCCGGCCGATTACCTGCACAAGCTGCAAAGCTGGGCCAAGAAGGAACTGCCGACGGAGTCCGAGGCGACGGACCGGCCGTTGTACGTGCTGGTCGAAAAGATTCTCGGCGTCAATGAACAGATTCCGGCGAACTGGCTGGTCTTCGGCACGACTGGCTATGATTTTCTCGCATGGCTGAATGCACTCTTTGTGGACTGTGCCAACGAGCGAGCGTTCGATGCCATCTATACGCGGTTTATCGGAGAAGACAAGCCGTTTGACGAACTCACGTATCGATGCAAACAGTTGATCATGCAGGTCTCGATGGCCAGCGAACTGAATGTGCTCGGCCATCAATTGAACCAGTTATCCGAGCAGGATCGGCGGTCCCGGGACTTTACACGCAACAGCTTGACCCACGCCATTCAGGAGATCATTGCATGCTTCCCTGTGTATCGCACCTATATCACGGGTGAGACCGACGGCATCCTCGACCGGGATCGGATGTTTATCTGGCAAGCGGTGACTCATGCCAAACGACGGAATCCCGCTGTGAGCGGCCTGGTCTTTGATTTCGTGCGGGATCTCCTGCTGAAGCCCGCAAATCCCAGTGAACCGAATCGTGAGGAGCGGTTAAAGTTCGTCACAAAATTCCAGCAGATGACCAGCCCCGTCACCGCCAAGGGGATCGAAGACACGGCCTTCTACCGATATCACCGGTTTATCTCGTTGAATGAAGTCGGGTCGGACCCCCACCAATTCGGCATCGCGCCGTCGCTCGTGCATCAACAATGGAAGTCCCGACAGGCGCACTGGCCGGCCTCACTCTCGTCGACCTCGACGCACGATACCAAGCGAAGCGAAGATGTCCGGGCGCGACTCAATGTCCTGTCGGAGCTCCCGAAACAATGGAAAGATCGCGTCACGCGCTGGCAGAAGATCAACCACCGGTTCAAGACGAAAACCGGCGGTGACGCGATTCCAGACCGCAACGAAGAATATCTCTTATACCAAACCTTACTCGGCGTGTGGCCGCTCGAAGACATGAACGAGGATGACTATGCTCGGTTTGTCGAGCGCATTCAGGCCTACATGAACAAGGCGGTCAAAGAGGCCAAAGAGCACAGCAGTTGGATCAGCCCGGATGGCGAGTACGAGGATGCGGTAAGACAATTTGTCGCCGGTTTGTTGGACCGTTCGATGCCGAATGCCTTTCTGGACGATTTCCTTCCCTTTCAGAAGCAGGTGGCCCAGCACGGCCTCTGCAACTCACTGTCGCAGGTGCTGGTGAAGATGGCAGCGCCCGGTGTGCCAGATTGTTATCAAGGCACTGAACTATGGGATTTTAGCCTGGTCGATCCGGACAATCGGCGGCCGATTGACTTTGTGAAACGGGCGACACTCTTGGCTGACCTGAGTCACGATGCTGCAACTGCGCCGGACCGAGCAGCTTTCGTACAAGATCTGTTCGCGAATCGTGCCGATGGCCGCATCAAACTGTTTCTGACGACGGAGGCCTTGCGGTACCGCCGGGACCATCGCGCGCTGTTTCAGTCGGGGGAGTATGCCCGACTGAATGCTGTGGGGGAGAAGAGTGAGCACCTGTTCGCGTTTGCCCGCATTCACGACGGGGAATCATTGGTCACCGTTATCCCACGCTTGCTGACCCGAGTGATTCCGGATGCCCAGACGCCTCCCTTGGGAGAAGAGGTGTGGAAAGATATGTGGCTAGAAGTTCCCGCCTGGCGGGAAGGCACGAAGTTTCGCAACATTTTCACGGGGGCGATGCTGAGCACGGTTACCAGCGAGGATCGCCAGGTGTTGCCTATGGGAGAAATCTTTCTGCATAGTCCTGGCGCTTGGCTTGAAAAGGTTGTGTGAGGTGAAGTGTTATGACAACCGGGAAGGCCCCCAATGGTTTGGATAAAAGGCGCATGTTCGCCCATCCGACGCCAGACGGAGATTTCCGTCACCCCGGCGGTGGGTGGCTTCGGGACTATCTCCCTGCTGGCTGACGCTGCGGCGACTGATGCAACATTCGGAAGTCTTGGCACATTCGGTGTGATGAAGGCGGAGCAGAAGACACCGTGAAAACAAATCGAAGTGCAGAACATTCAGATATTGAGCGAAAGGAGTGCATCGATGGAACAGATACGAGCAGATGAACGCCGAGGGCGCAATGACAACGCCGATGTGATGGGGGTTGGGACGGTCTTGGCGGCATTCGGACTCGGTATGCTGGCTGGTGCGGTGGTGACATTGCTGACGACGCCGGAACCGGGTGAGTCGGTTCGCCGGCGTGTAAGGCGAGGGGCGGAGACGGCTCAAGAGGAACTCGGCGGGATCGTGGGAGAGGCCAAGGAGTCTTGGAGCCGGGTTCGCAACGACGCACAGGACGCGGTCAAGCGTACGGCCACCAAAATTAAGGAAGCGGCCAAGGTTACGAGAGAGGCCGTGACTGAAGGCGAGATCCCCGTTCCGAAGACGCCGTGAGTGGTCGAGTGGTTCAATCAGTGTCGCAACGTGCGAGCAAATCGATGGAGGTATGGAAGCAGTGAGCACGACAACGAAATCAGAACCGGCGACCTCGTCGTCGATCGTGATCGAAGCGGTTCAGCCAGAGATCGACAGCGGGCGCTGGCCGATCAAGCGTGAAGTGGGAGACCGGCTGGAGGTATCGGCCGACATCTTCAAGGAGGGGCATGACGTGCTGGCCTGCCTGTTGCGGTATCGCCTTGCGAAAGACGATGCGTGGCGAGAGGCGCCGATGCAGTTTGTCGATAACGACCGATGGGCCGGACACGTCGACTTGACCCACAACGCGCGCTATCGGTATGCGATCGTGGCCTATGTTAATCTCTTTGAGTCCTGGCGGGTCGAGGTGACCAAGAAACAGGAAGCCGGAGAACGGATCGAGAGTGAACTGCTCGAGGGGCGGACGCTGGTAGAAGCGACGGCCAAACGGGCCACGGGAGAGGACAAGACCACGCTGAACGAGTGGCTGGCTCGTTGGCGCACCGACGATCCGGTGACGGCTCAATTCGCCGTGGCCTTGCATGTCGACCTGAAGGCGCTCGTGGAGCGGCATCAGGAACGTCGGGCCTGGACCCTCTACGATCGTGAATTGGAAGTCGTGGTGGACCGTGTGCTGGCCCGCTATGGGGCCTGGTATGAATTCTTTCCACGCTCGCAGGGGGCGACGCCTGGGCGGAGCGCGACCTTTCAAGAATGCGCGGCGCGGCTGCCGGCCATCAAGGCCATGGGATTTGACGTCGTCTACATCACGCCGATTCATCCGATCGGGCGCACGAATCGCAAAGGAAAGAATAATTCCCTCACTCCCTTGCCGACCGATCCGGGCAGTCCCTACGCGATCGGCAATGAACTGGGCGGTCACGATGCCGTCGAGCCGAGCCTCGGCACGATCAAGGACTTCGATCGCTTTCAGGAAGCCGTCCGCGCGCAGGGGATGGAGATCGCGATGGACTTCGCGATCAATTGTTCGCCGGATCATCCGTACGTCAAGGCCCATCCGGAGTGGTTTGCCCATCGGCCAGATGGGACGATCAAATACGCGGAGAACCCGCCCAAGAAATATCAAGACATCTACAACGTCGATTTTTACTGCAAGGACTGGCGTGGGCTGTGGAACGAGATGAAACGCGTGATCCTCTTCTGGGCGGGCCACGGCGTAAAAATATTCCGCGTGGACAACCCGCACACCAAACCGGTGGCATTCTGGGCCTGGCTGATCGGCGAGGTGCAGGAGCGTTACCCGGATGTGATCTTTTTGTCCGAGGCCTTCACCAAGCCGAAGATGATGAAGGCCCTCGCCAAAGCCGGGTTCACGCAGTCGTACACCTATTTTACGTGGCGCAATTTCAAGCAGGAATTGACGGACTATATGGTGGAATTGTCGACGAGCGAAATGAAGGACTATTTCAGGCCGAACTTTTTCACGAACACACCCGACATCCTGCCGGAGATTCTTCAGGAAGGCGGCCGACCAGCCTTCAAATTCCGACTCGTGCTGGCGGCGACGTTATCGCCCTCGTATGGGATCTACAGTGGGTACGAGTTGTGTGAAAACCGGGCGTTACCGGGGAGGGAGGAATATCTCGACTCGGAGAAGTACGAGATCACGGTATGGGATTGGAATCGACCGGGCCATCTCATCGACTATGTGACCACGATCAATCGCATCAGACGGGAAAATCCCGCGCTGCACGAACTGGAGAATCTCGAATTCTACGAGACCGATAATGAGCAAGTCTTGTTCTACGGTAAGAGCACCACAGATATGCGTAACTCCGTGCTCGTGGCGGTCAATTTGAGCCCATTCCAATATCAGGAAGCACATCTTCGGATTCCGATCGCGGCGCTCGGCCTTAAACCGGAGGACACGTATCAATTGCACAACGTCATCACCGATCGGCGCGATCTCATGATAGGCGACAGCTATATCGTGCGATTGGATCCGCAGGTCGAGCCGGCGGCGATCTTCGTCGTGCGGCGTTGGACCCATCGGGAGCAGGATGTCGATTTTTTCTCATGAGGACGTACCGATGACGAAGACTGAGCAACAAGCATGGATCGAACAGACTCTGGCTGTGCTGAACGGACAGGGGCAGCGTTCCCTGATCGAGTTCCTCCAGCGCCAGCGATGGTTCGGCGGGAAGGGAAAGCCTTTGGCCGACGTGCGTCTGTCCGATGCCGTCGGCCTCTCCGACGGCGCAAACCCTCGGCTGCTGGCATTCCTGATCGTGGAATATCGAGGCGGCGTAACAGAACGCTACGTGACGCCGTTGACCGTCAACCCGAGAACTGGGCCAGATGATGCCAAGGCGCTTGTCGAGCTGCCGGATTCCTCCACCCATGAGTGGGTCTGTGATGGGACCGGGGATGCGGACACCTGGATCCGGCTCTACGATGCTGTGGCCAAGGAGCGAAAGTTGGCTGGACAGTCCGGGTGCCTGATGGGCCGGGCTATGCCGCAAGGACGGGAAGAACTGGCAAAACCCGTGCGGGAGGCCAAGGTCCTATCCGCTGAGCAGAGCAACACGTCGGTGATTTTCGACCGGCGAGTGATCTTGAAACTAATCCGCAAGCTGGACGCAGGGATCAATCCCGACAGCGAGGTGTTGGAATTCCTGACGACGCACACGACCTATCGAGATGTTCCGGCTCTGTTGGGAGTGATCACGTATGACGACGGAATAACTGAGGAGACGCAGCCCGCCACCGTTGCGGTGCTCCAGCGATTCGTCCAGAATGTCGGCGATGGGTGGAGCTATACCCTGGCTCATCTTGTGACCCTGCTGGATGAGGGAGTCAAGGCGGTCACTGAGCGCGGCGACAATCTCTCGAAGGCGGTGATGGAGATCTCCGGACCGTTTTTGGCGCAGATCCGACGTCTTGGTGAGATTACGGGAGGCCTGCATGTGGCGTTGGCCTGCCGGCAAGAACCGGAAGCGTTTTGCCCTGAATCGATCAGTGCGAGCGATGTCGAACGGTGGCAAGCCGGAATGACAAGACACCTCACGGAGGTCTGTCGCGATCTGCGTGAGCTTCAGCCGGTGCGGCGATCGGCCCTGAAATTGACGGACGACGACGTGGCCAGGCTAGAAACGGCCTGCCGTGATCGCTTCGGTGACCTCCAGCTCTTGACTCAAGGAATGGTGGTGAAGGTTCGCCATCACGGAGATTATCACCTTGGCCAGGTCCTCAAAACCACCGATAGCTTTGTCGTGATCGACTTCGAAGGGGAGCCAGCCAGACCGATTGAGGAGCGGCGTGCTAAAGTCTGTCCCTTGAAAGATGTCGGCGGGATGTTGCGCTCATTCAACTATGCGGCCCACGCCGCGCTCAAACAGCGAACGACCGTTTCCGCGACGGAGAGCGGTTTGATGACGGAATGGGAAGGCGCTGTTCGCGCATCGTTCATGGACGGCTATCGTTCGGTCGCCAAGCCGGGGCAGACGGCCTTTCTGCCGTCCACGTGGGAAGAGTCTCTGCGGGTCATTCAAGTGTACGAACTTGACAAGGCCCTCTACGAATTGCGGTACGAAATGCGGAATCGACCGGATTGGCTGTCGATCCCGCTCCAGGGCATTCTGGGATTGATGGGGAACGCTGCGGAGTGAGATCGGGAGCAGATGGCGTATAAATCGATCGGAGATTATGGGGTGATCGGTGACCTCCACACGGTGGCCCTGGTAGGCAAAGATGGATCGATCGATTGGTGCTGCTTCCCGCGCTTCGATTCGCCCAGCCTGTTTGGCGCTCTTCTGGATGACCAACGAGGGGGGCGGTTCCGCATCGCCCCCCTCGATGACGGGAAGCGACAGCAGCTCTATCTGCCCGAGACCAACGTGTTGTTGACCCGCTATCTGAATCAGGACGGCGTTGCCGAGTTAACAGATTTCATGCCGGTGGAATGCGACGATTTAGGAATCCGTCCGAAGCGACATCAGATCATTCGTATGTTGTTGGTGGTAAGGGGCAGGATTCGCTTTCGGCTGGAATGCCGCCCGGCGTTCAACTTCGGCCGGGATGAACATCACGTCACCGTGCGCCCTCAAGGCGCACTATTTCGATCGCCGTCTATGGCGGTCGGGCTGGTGAGTCCCGTTCCGCTCACGATGGTCGACGGGGCGATTGAGGCGGAATTCACGCTGGCTGCCGGGCAGCGGATGTCTTTTTTCCTGGAGCATCTTGAGGCTGATGACACAGAGAGTATCCTGGACGCTCCTCAAACGGCGGAGACGGCCTTTCATGACACGGTCCATTTTTGGCGTCAGTGGCTCGGGCAATGTCGTTACGTCGGGCGGTGGCGCGAAATGGTGCAGCGCTCGGCCCTCACACTCAAGCTGCTCACGTACGCACCGACCGGTGCGATCGTGGCGGCGCCGACCACGAGTTTGCCGGAGACCATAGGCGGAGAACGAAATTGGGACTATCGTTATACCTGGATTCGAGACGCAGCCTTTACCCTCTATGCGCTGATGCGTCTTGGCTTCTCAAAGGAAGCGGGCCGATTCATGGAATGGCTTGAGGCCCGTTGCCACGACCTGAATGCGGACGGTTCGCTACAAGTCTTGTACGGAATCGACGGACGTCGTATTGGGCCTGAAGAAGTCCTGCTTGATTGGGACGGGTATCGGGGATCGAAGCCTGTTCGCGTCGGCAATGGTGCGGCCCATCAACGGCAATTGGATATGTACGGAGCGTTGATGGACGCGGCCTATCTGTACAACAAACACGGATCTCCCATCAGTTACGACAGTTGGATCGGACTCTCACGGTTGCTGGAGTATGTCTGCGCTAATTGGGATCAGCCGGATGAAGGGGTGTGGGAGGTGCGGGGTGGACCAAGACAGTTCGTGTATTCGAAGGTCATGTGTTGGGTCGCCTTGGATCGCGGTATTCGTCTGGCGGATAAGCGAGGGTTTCCGGCAGACCGGGCCAAGTGGACGGATGTGCGTGACCGGATCTACTTGAGTGTCATGAGTCGCGGCTGGAATCGCGAGCTTGCGTCGTTTGTGCAAGAGTATGATGGGGTGGCGCTGGATGCGAGCGCGCTGGTCTTCCCGTTGGTCTTCTTCGTGTCGCCGACAGACCCGAGGATGAACACGACGCTTGAACGTCTCCAATCCCACCTCGTCTCCGACGCCCTGGTGTTTCGGTACCTACCCGATCATGCGGCCCCGGATGGTCTCTCAGGCCAAGAAGGGACATTTACGCTCTGTTCATTTTGGATGGTCGAAGCGTTGACAAGGGCCGGCCGGTTGGAAGAGGCTCGGTTAATGTTCGAGAAAATCCTAAGTTATGCCAATCACCTGGGGCTTTATGCGGAAGAATTATCGGTGACGGGGGAGCATCTTGGTAACTTCCCTCAGGCGTTTGCTCACATCGGACTGATCAGCGCCGCGTACAATCTCGATCGGGCTTTGGGTTCCCATCGGACCGCAGTCGGTTAGATCTGTTTCAGAAGAAAGGTTGGCGCAGTGACAACGACGCATGCAGAGACGACGTTTCGATTCATCGGATGCAGTGAAATTCAAGAAATTCTGGGGAAGCAAGCCGAGGATGAACGCCAGTTGGCGGAGTTGTTGGAGGAAGTCCCGCTCGACTCGGTCTACTATCACATGCACAGCTTTTTCCTCCGGAGCCGCTTCATCGAGCGCACCTATCCGAACGACTTCGCCCAATGGGTGGGCGAGCAGGTGCGGGATCATCTGTTGGCTGAACGGCTGTGCGTAGTGGATCCGTTCGACTTTCCAAGCCTGGAAGCGCTGCGGGAGGAACTGATATCCATCATCGACGACCATCTCGCCGGCCTGTCGACGGTGCCGCGTGTGTCGTTCGGCACCCCCTTCTACTTTAATCGGTCGCGCATCTTGGAAGTGCCCACCGGGCTCGAGGTGAAGACGTTGCGCGAGTTCCACGATGCCATTGCAGAGGTCGATGTCAGCGCCCTGTATTTTCACGTGTTCGAATCCCATCTTCGGTTGCAACGAGACGAGAACGATTTTTCCGCCTGGATCAGGGGAGGTCTGAAATTGCCGGATCTGGCCGACCGGATAAAATCGTTGAATCCTTATCTTGGCAGTCTCGAACGACTGAGGTCGAGCCTATTGACCATGTGTGGCGGCTATCTGGAAAAATCTGGACCCATGTCAGGAGCAGGAAGCCGATAATGTTGAGCCATGATCCACTCTGGTACAAAGACGCCGTCTTCTATGAGATCCACGTCAAAGCCTTTGCCGACGGCAACGGGGACGGCATCGGTGATTTTCAAGGGCTGATTGGCAAGTTGGATTATCTCCAGTGGCTCGGTGTGGACTGTTTGTGGCTGTTGCCATTTTATCCGTCGCCGCTGCGGGACGACGGCTACGATGTCGCCGATTTCCAGAGCGTGGCTGAAAAATACGGCACGACCGAGGAAATGCGGTATTTCCTGGACGAAGCGCACCGGCGAGGGATGCGCGTGATCGTGGACTTGGTTCTGAATCATACGTCGGATCAGCATCCCTGGTTTCTGGAAGCGCGCAGTTCTCCCGATTCGCCCAAACGAGATTTTTACGTCTGGAGCGACAGCGACACCAAGTATGCGAAGGCGCGGATCATTTTTATCGATACGGAAAAGTCCAATTGGACCTGGGACCCGGAAGCCAAGGCCTTCTATTGGCATCGGTTTTTCAGTCATCAGCCTGATTTGAATTATGACAATCCGGAGGTCCAGAAGGCCATGCTGGATACGATGGCCTTCTGGCTCGAGCAGGGGCTGGACGGGTTCCGTTGCGACGCCGTGCCCTATCTGCTCGAACGCGAAGGCACGATTTGTGAGAACCTGCCCGAGACGCACGAGCACTTGAAGGCAATCCGGCGCCGCATCGACGAGACCTATCAGGGACGTGTCTTATTGGCCGAGGCGAACCAATGGCCGTCGGATGTGCGGCCCTACTTCGGCGACGGCGACGAATTTCACATGGCCTTCCACTTTCCGCTGATGCCTCGGCTCTACATGGGCATGAGGAGCGAAACGCGCGACCCGATTATCGACATGTTTACCCATACACCGGAGATCCCGCCGAATTGCCAGTGGTGTCTTTTCCTCCGGAACCACGACGAGCTGACACTCGAAATGTGTTCTGGCGAAGAACGGGACTACATGTACTACTCGTTCGCGCGTGATCCGAAGATGCGGCGGAACATCGGCATCGCACGGCGGCTTGCGCCGCTCTTGGACAATGACCGCCGAAAGATCGAGCTGCTCAACAGCCTGGTGTTTACGATGCCCGGCAGTCCTATCATTTACTATGGCGACGAGATCGGCATGGGAGACAACATTCAATTGAAGGATCGCGACGGGGTGCGCACCCCGATGCAATGGACGATGGATCGGAATGCGGGATTCTCCACCTGCGACCCGTCCCTTCTCTATTTGCCCGTCGTGTCGGACCCGGTCTGTGGCTACCAATCGATCAATGTCGAGTCGCAGAAGGAGATCCCGCATTCGCTGTTGCACTGGATGAAACGGATGATCGCGGTGCGCAAGCGCTATCCGACTTTCGGCCGCGGGACCATCACGTTTCTGCGGCCGGCAAACGGCAAAGTGCTGGCCTATCTAAGACGGCACGAAGGCATTGTGCTCCTACTCGTCCACAACCTGGCCGGGTCTGCGCAATCAGTGGAGTTGGATCTGAAAGAATTCGCCGGGTCGACACCGGTGGAACTATTAGGAGAGTCGCGATTCCCCACGGTGACGAAATTTCCCTATGTCGTAACACTGGCGCCCTATGGCTATTACTGGCTCAATGTGGTGCCGGAGCGTACAGAGGCGGAACTCTATGGGATCGAACAGACGGCGCTATAGATAATTAGGGTATGGCATGAATGGGACGCATCTGTTGAGAGTGGAGGGGCGAGGTCGATGATCAAGGAACTGGAGCAATATCGCGAGGTGGCGCCGAAAGGGACCCTCGACTTTCTGGAGCGCTTGAGCCATCTGGTGCAGGGGAAGCGGTTTCTCCAGATCAATACGGTGCGGTACGGCGGGGGGATGGTGGACATCTTGCGTCGGCTCGTGCCGATCATGAAGGCGCTGGGTGTCGAGGCGCGCTGGGAAGTCATCGCCGGGACGCAGGAGTTTACCGACGTGACGCGCCGAATTGCCGATGGCTTGCAGGGTCGGTCGGAAACCATCACTGACGAAATGTACCAGATCTATCTGGACGTCAGCGCGAGGAACGCCAAGTCTCTGGATCTTGACGCGGATCTCGTCTTCATCCACGATCCGCAACCAGCCGCGCTCGTTGACCATCGAAAAGGCGGCAAATGGGTGTGGCGCTGTCACCTCGACGTTGGCCAGCCGAATCGTTCGGTCTGGAGCCTGTTCAGACGGCATGTGCTGAAATACGACGCCGCGGTCTTCTCACTTCCAGGGTTTGCACAGCGGTTGCCTATCCCGAAGTTTTTAATCCATCCCTCGATCGATCCCTTGACCGAGAAGAATCGTGAGCTGTCGCGCGCCGAGATCGGGGAGGTGCTCGATCGGTTCGGGATCGCCAGAGGAAAACCGCTGCTCTTGCAGGTGGCGCGTTTCGACCGATTCAAGGACCAGCTCGGCACGATTCGCGCGTATCGTCTGGCCAAGAAACACCACAATTGTCAGCTCGTGTTGGCCGGCAGCGGCGTGCTGCACGATCTGGAGGGCGAAGCCGTACTGGCGGAAGTGCAGGAGGCGACGCAGAATGACCCGGACATTCATATCCTTCAGTTGCCACCAGAGGCAGACCGCGAAATCAACGCGCTGCAGCGGGGCGCCTCGATCGTGATGCAAAAGGCACTCAAGGAAGGGTTCGGCGGGGCCGTGTCGGAGGCCATGTGGAAGGGGAAGCCGGTGATCGGTGGCAGGGCCGGAGGCGTATCCGCGCAGATCGTCGACGGAACGACCGGCTTCATCGTCCATTCCGTCGAGGGCGCGGCCTTTCGCATCCGCTACCTCTTGAGCAACCCTAGTGCGATGAGCAGAATGGGTGCGCTGGCGAAAGAACACGTCAGGCGAAACTTTCTGATCACGAGGCACCTGGGCGACTATCTCACGCTACTGAAGCTCCTCTGTTCCGAATAGCTCGGCGCTCGGACGGCTAAATCGATCATGTTCTATGAGGGTTGTCTAGTGGAAGACTCGTTTCTTCCGGAATCGGTCCGCACGTTGCTGGACGGGGCCGAGCCGGTTGACGTCGTCATCGGCCTGCTGACGTTCAACGATAAGACGACTGCGCCAGAACTCGCACGCGCGATGACCGATGGCTGTATCCGTTCCTTTCCGCAACGACGCATCCTTGTGGTCAACTGTGATGGCGGCTCGCAGGATGGGACGCCCCAGTCCATTGAACAGAGTCTTGGCGCAGAGGCGCGTTTATGGACGATCCGTCATCCCGTTCTTGGGGCGTCATCTAAGCTGGTATCGGAATCCGGCGTGCCAGGGCGCGAGATCGCCTTCCGCATCCTCGCCGCGATCACGGATACGCTCAATGCAACCGCATGTGTGGTGGTTGACGGAAATGTGAAATCGATTGATGCGAGCTGGCCACAACTCCTTGCCGATCCGATTCTCGACAAGGGAGTCGATTGCGTCCTGCCCTGGTTCCACCGCAATCGGTATGAAGGGACCTTGACGAATACCCTGCTCGCTCCGCTCACCGGCGCATTGTATGGGAAGCGGGTCCCCTACCACTTGGGAGGGGCCTACGCATTTTCTGGCCACATGATCCGTTCGACCATGCTGCTGCAGCCGTGGGATGAAGAGATCATGCAATACGGATTCGATGGATGGGCGACGACGTTGGCGGTTGCGGAACCGCTTCAGATGTGCCGTGCCGCCCTTGGGCCTCGCCTATTTCAGGCTAAGCCAATGGGCGACTTGTCTGCGGTCGTGGCCCAATCCGTCGGCTGCATCTTTCATTTGATGGAACGCTATGAGAAGAGGTGGGAATCCATTACGGGGCGGGTGTTCGTCCCGACGGTCGGTGTCCCGTTGGGGTTGGGGACCGAGGCCGGATCGATCAATGTGGAGCGGTTGGTCAACGGGTTTCGCCAAGGCCTTCGTGATTTGTTTCCAATCTGGCAGATTATTCTGCCGGCGGAGACATTTCAGCAGGTGTTGGAACTCGGCGTCGAAAATGCGGATGGCTTTCGCTTTCCTCTCAAGCTGTGGGTGCAGATCGTCTACGACTTTGCGCTGGCCTACCATGAACGCCTATTGTACCGGGAGCATCTGCTCAAGGCGCTGACTCCGTTGTATCTCGGGTACACCGCATCCTTCATACTCGAGACGCGCGCGCAGGGCGTCGAGCAGGTGGAAGGGGAGCTCGCGCGTCTGAGCGATCACTTCGAAACTATGAAACCATATTTGGTTGAGCGATGGAGGTGGCGCGATGAATGACGTATGGGGCGATGTCATGCTGGAAGCGTTTCGCGATATGATAACACGGGTGGCACTTTTCCTGCCTAAGCTGCTGGCCTTGCTCAGTTTCATTCTGCTCGGTGTCATCATCGGTTGGGCGATCAAATCTGTTCTCCAGCGCCTATTAAGGGCGGTGCGCATTGATGCGCTCAGCGAGCGGTGGGGACTTCAAGTCGCACTGGCCAAAGCAGGGTTTAAGCAGCCGCTCTCGCAGGTTGTGGGCCGTCTGGCTTTTTGGGTGGTGTTCGTCCTGTTCGTGTTTATGGGCGTGGATGCGCTGAATCTTCCGGCAACGGCCGGGCTGATGGGCCAGCTGTTAGGTTTCTTACCGAGTGTCATGGCGGCTGGCCTGTTGATCTTGGTGGGCGTCTTGCTGGGAAATTTCTTCGCCGAAGCGATCTTAATCGCCACGGTCAATGCACAGGTCAAGGAGGCGCGGCTCATCGCTAACTTGGTGCGATGGGGCATTTTCATGTTCACCGCAGCGATGGTGTTGACGCAACTCGGAATCGCCAAAGAGGTCGTCGTAGCGGCGTTTTCTATCGTCTTTGGAGGTGTGGTGTTGGCGCTGTCCATCGCCGTCGGTCTCGGTGGACGGAACATTGCGCGGAAAGTGTTGGAACGGCGATGGCGGAACGCCGACGAAGAGCCAGACGATGTGACGCATTTGTAGTCGTCCGAAGTAAAGTCCGCGCTAGGATCAGAAGGAGATGTAGGCCTAGATGCAAGAGGCAGTGGCTGCCGATCTCCAGCCCCATAGCAGGGTGCAGTCCTGTAGCAAGCAGGAACACGAGGACATGTGATTCAATTGATGGCGCAGTGACCCGCATCGCTTGAAGAGTACGGCGCTGTCCCTCGCTGTATGTGCACTCTTCGGGATCGGAGTGGTCTTCCTGTGCGGCAACACGAGCCCTTTAGGGCCTTGTAGTGTTGCACGTGGAGTTAGAGATAATAGTAGCCCGTCTCGTAACAGTACAATCAAGAAGAAAGCGGGAACGTCAGCGTGATTTCTTTTTGAGTACAGTCCAGGTCTGCGGTCCCACGATGCCGTCCGGCTCGAGGCCGTGTTTTCGCTGAAAACGGGTCACGGCGATGTCGGTTTCTGGTCCGTAGTGGCCGTCGACGGGAATGCGATGGCCTGCACGATGCAAGGCTCGTTGAATCCGTAAGACATCCGGTCCCATGATGGGAGGGCGTTGGAGCTGGAGCTGTCGGACCGGCTGAACGGTCCGAGCAGCACCATGGAGAATCCTAAAAGTCACCGGTCCTACGACGCCGTCGGTTGGGATCCCGCGGACCCGTTGAAACGACCGAACCGCCGCTTCGGTGGTGCCCCCGTAGATGCCGTCTGCTTGAACGGGAAGACCATGGCGGCGTAGGAGTCGCTGTACCTGTTTGACGTGTGGGCCTCGACGATGCGGGCGGGTCAGTTCTAAGGAGTCATACGATCCTTTCCGAACGGATGACGGGCGCGATAGGTCATAGCCAGTTGGTGTTGGCCTCGCCGCGATCACGACTCTGGCCTGTGTCTTAGGCTCAGATGAGAGATGTCGAGCAGGAGTTTTCAGTAGCGTGGCCAGCCGTTGTTGGAGTGCGTTGTTCTCGCGAGCCTTCGCTTCGACCTCCTGCTCCAATGACTGCTGCAGGGTCCGCAAGCCCCTCAGTTCCTGGTCAAGCCGCTGCCGGTCGTCCAATGCGTCATTGAGCTCAGTCCGAAGCACTACGATTTGACTCTGAAGCGCCGCCGGCCAGTAATCGCAGCCATTGAGACTCAGCAAACCCAGCATCAAGATCCCCCACCGCACTACACCCGTCAACGGCCTGTAGACCTGTGTCTTTGTCACAGAGATGACCTCCTATGCGCGATGAATTCCGCACGAATGCGCAAGTAAATGCTCATGCTCTCCCGCTGTATATGTGTGGGACATAGGCTGACTCAGGATGCCGGAAGAAGGGGTGCCCCTCGCGGTCCGCTCCGCCATCAGGTTTCTTCCCCTTCGTCGAGATAATGATCTTGGGTTCTAACTCCAAGTGCAACACTACACGCCCGGTTGGGCTAAGGTGTTGCTATGTCGAACAATTGCTATACGCACATGACTGCCGACGAACGTGAAACGCTGAGCCTGGGAGTGGCCCAAGGCGATTCGTTG
>JBBRRK010000083.1:0-15550 GCA_038200765.1 Nitrospirales bacterium | reverse complement strand
TTGCTGGGCTACTGTTCGGCGGCCTGACAGGTTCTCCCCATGCCGGCTCGTCGCTTGAACCGACCGTATCGTCTCCCTCTGTCCCATCCGTTCAGTCCGCAGGGTCAGCTCTTCACGATGCCACGCCATCGCTTGATCGACCATTGCATCGAGCTGCGAGGGACCCCCTTCAAAAAGCCAAAGACCTGCTGGAGGCAATTCGGCAACATGGAGGCAACGCCCTCCCTGGATATATCGGCGGCAGGGTGTTTCAGAATCGCGAACGGCGCCTTCCCCCGGGCCACTATCGCGAGTACGATGTGAATCCAAAAGTACGCGGCCGCTCGCGGGATGCAGAACGGATCGTCATCGAGCAAGACACCGGCAGAGCCTACTATACCGGCAACCATTACCGAACGTTCATCCCATTGAATGAGAGACCATGACTCCGAAACATACGCTGGCATTGACCGCCTATCTCCAATCGACGAAAGCCCCCTGGACCTCATTGCTGATGGTCACAGCCGAGCAGCGCGCCGAATCACTCGTTCGCCCACCAACTGGGTTGGCGCTGAAGGTCATCAAGGGCCGTCACTGCAAGACGCCGGACAATCTGTTTACGGAGTTCGCGCGAGCGTTGGAATTCCCTGACTACTTCGGCCACAACTGGGACGCCTTGGAGGAATGTCTGGTTGATCTGGAATGGCTGCCGGCCAGAGGCTATATTTTTCTCATCACCGATGCAACCCATGTGTTGCCCGACGACGAAGCAGAGTATGAAACCTTTCTTGAGATCTTGCGCGATGCGGGAGAGGCCTGGGGAAACGGACAGGCTGGAATGGGCGCGCGACGAGCGACGCCATTTCACGTGCTGTTTGCTGTTTCCGAACGGGAAAGAGCCAAGCGGGCCCACTGGGGGATGAAAGACATCAATGCGGAGCTGACTCGGGGGGCGAATACGAGACAGCGGTCTCCCACACGTAAACCTTCACGTTCCTAGAATTCGTTGACGACGAACCTGTCATTCAATGAGAGTAGGAAAGCGGTATTTTTCAACGTCTTCCAATGAAAGGAATCAACAATGGGACTCATGGATCAATTGGGACAAGCAGCTGGCGGGGCAATGGGTGGGCAGGCGGCACAGAATCCTCTGTTGCGAATTGTCACGAGTTTGCTCGGACAGAATAGCAGCGTGGGGGGATTAGCTGGTCTCGTCCAATCATTCCAGAAGGCCGGACTCGGCGACATTGTGAACTCCTGGGTGGGCACGGGTAAGAATATGCCCGTCACACCGGATCAGATTAAGCAGGGCCTGGGGGGTGATGTTCTGAACCATTTGGCAGGCAAGGCCGGCGTCTCGCCCGATGCCGCGAGTGCTCAGCTGTCTAGCCTGCTACCTGATGTGATCGATAAAGTGACGCCGAACGGCAAGATTGAAGCCGGCGGGATCGACCAGTTGCTCAAGATGTTCCAGGGGAAGATGGGAGCGTAACTCCCGGTAGATCGCCAAGAAGATGCACCTGCCCTATGGGCGCATCTTCTTGGTCACGTTCAGCACGCCTTTCAAATTGCGGAAGAATGCAGAAGACAATCTAGTCGAGACTCCAGATTGGGAGGCCGAGTGAAGCGATCTCCGCCAGCGGGCTTCAACTTCGTGACGATGAACGGCGCAAATCCCATGCGTTTCCCGCGCATCGTCGAAAGGGGCCTTCTCGCCCACTAGGTCGGCTTTTCCTTCTTGCTGGCACCACGAACAGACAATCTTCATCGTTGAGCCCTTACTCACTTTCAAGAATTCCCAATAGTGTCCGATTAATCACGCAAAAGTTGGGCCGCACTTGATTGGTAGGAAGAACCAGCACGTTTGCAAGGGGTTACAAAAATCCCCTGGCTCGCAGCGACACAGCCTCTATCGAAAAATCCTGACAAGAGTATCTCTTCAGACATTTTTGTGCCCTGGCCGCGTTATCACACGACTGAACCTTCTGTTTCTTGACCAAGGCTCGACTGCGTGCTACTGTGCGCGCCCATCATGAAAACCACTCGTTCTGCCAAGCTGTTTGCCGATGCCCAAGACTTGATTCCCGGAGGCGTGAATAGCCCGGTGCGCGCTTTTCGCTCCGTCGGAGGCCAACCCCGGTTTATTGCACGCGCCAAAGGGGCCCGCCTCTACGACGTCGATGGGAACAGCTACCTCGACTATGTGCTCTCATGGGGCCCGATGATTTTGGGCCATGCTGCCCCATCGGTCATCAGTACGATCAAAAAGGCTGCTGCGCTCGGAACCAGTTACGGAGCGCCGACCGAACTGGAAGTCACGCTCGCACGCATGATCCGCGATGCCTTTCCGTCGATGGAAAAGGTCCGGCTCGTCAGCTCCGGCACCGAGGCGGTCATGAGCGCGATTCGTGTCGCGCGTGGCTTCACCAAGCGAGACAATATTCTGAAATTTGAAGGGTGCTATCACGGCCACAGCGATTATTTGCTCGCAAAGGCCGGATCGGGCCTGGCCACGTTGGGGATTCCAGATTCACTTGGAGTCCCGTCGGACTTTGCAAAACACACCTTGACCGTCCCCTACAACGACATCCAGGCGGTGCAACAGATCGTTAAGGAACAGCGGGACACCTTGGCCTGCATTATTCTGGAGCCGATCGCCGCGAATATGGGCGTCGTGCCGCCGACGCCTGATTTCCTTGCGGCACTCCGTCGACTCACTGAAGAACAGGGTGTCCTCCTGATTTTCGACGAGGTCATCTCCGGGTTTCGCGTCGCCTATGGAGGGGCCCAAGCGCTCTACGACATCAAGCCTGACCTCACGGTTCTTGGGAAAATCATCGGTGGAGGATTGCCGGTCGGCGCCTACGGAGGGCGGAGAGAAATCATGGATCTGATCGCGCCATTGGGGCCGGTCTATCAAGCCGGAACGTTGTCGGGAAATCCGTTAGCCGTGTCCGCCGGCATTGAAACGCTCAAGCAGCTCAAAGCCCGTGGGGTCTACAAGAAGCTGGAAGAGAAATCAGCAGCCCTGGCCAAAGGGATTGGAGACGCCGCCGAGAAAGCCGGTGTACCGCTCACGCAAACCAGAGTCGGTTCGATACTTGGGGCCTTCTTTACGTCAGGTCCGGTTGTAGATTGGAATACTGCGAAACTATCGGACACGAAGCGATACGGACAATTCTTTCACGCGATGTTAGAACAAGGAGTGTACTTGGCCCCCTCTCAATTCGAAGCCGCCTTCCTCTCAACCGCGCATTCACCCCGCGATATCGAATACACCGTTAAAGCCGCGCATTCCGCAATGAAGAACCTCTAATTACATCACGGGTGAATCTCTTTGGATACTGTATCTGAATCCTTTCATATACAGTCTCTTAACCCCTCAGGATGCTCAAAACGAGTTCATTACGAGACTGCGACGAGTGAAGCATGAGTCGGAGCCTGCCTTAGAAGCTGTTCAAAACGACCGTTCAGCAAGGTCGCAACGAGCGAAAAGCTGAGGCGTTCTCCGAGTACGTGGAAGCCTTGAGCGAAGCGAGAACGAAGCTGGCGGTTGTTTTCAACAGTTTCCTATTCGTCGTCCTCGTCTTCCGCATCTAATACTTCTTGTCGCTTCTGCTCTTCCATGGCATTATGCAGAAGCATCCGTACAAACATCGAATAGAGCGAGCCTTTTTCCAATGTCCCGCCTGGAGGAATGGCGATCTTGCCCTCCTTAATCATACGATCCATCCAGATCTTTTGATCAGGCGCAATCAAGATTGGAATCTCGACTAGCCCCACACGTCCCATCATATCCATAGAAGCCTCCGTGAAATCGTGAAGCAACACCCGTGAAATGTATCTCGTATTTTGTGAAGCGTACCTCGCGAATGACGAGAGCACGAACGACGAGAGATATCGCTATAACAGCACGCGGCTTTTTGCATTGTCAACCAAACTGCTCTAGCATGGAGTGAGCTTTCCCACAAACACCATGGCACAAGATCGAATCACATTCGGTGCAGTCATCGCCATCGGTATCGTGCTGATCTTTCCATATCTTGTCCCGGCACAACAATCAACTGCCCCACCCTCGTCATTGTCCACAAAGCCCTTAATTCCTGGGTCAACCGAGTCCGAACTTCGTCCGTCTTGCGACCTCTGCCGAAAACCGGAACGGAGGCCGGGAAGCGATCTGCGTCCGCATCGACCTCACCGTGAAAAAGGATTGCGCCCGCACAAGAACCCGAAGGGAACCCATCGCTCATTAGACCAAGCCCTCAAGTCAACGTTACCTCGCCGCCCACTCGCACCGCCACAGGGTTCGCAAACACGAGAACCTGCCGAGTGACGAATCCGGGTGTCACAGAGACCCTCTCCTATCCCTTCGCGACTCACCTTCTTGGGGACGGGTGCGATATTCGGACAGTCCAAGAACTGCTTGGACATAGAGACGTGACGACGACAATGATCTATACACATGTACTGAATCGAGGTGGGCGCGGTGTCTACAACCCTGCGGACCGGTTGGGGTGAGCCGACCGTTGTGCTTCTGTCAGCCAGAAATAGGCCGCGGGCCAATAGGGAGATAGGCTGCCAGACCGGCGATCTTATCCTGGTAAGCCTCATTGACAGGCACTCAAAAGTTCATGACAATGCGAGAAAATACGGCATGAAAGAATATGAAGACTGTTGGGATAGGCCGCCACTGAACGACATGGCCCCCGCAGCTCACATAATAGTTAGGATTTAAGGAAAGAGGGTATGGCAGAAAGGTACGCAGAGCGCATATAATCCTACTGCGAGGAAAATGGTGTGGAGATCCCGGCCGAGTTCTTCTGCCATCCAGCGAGTTACTACGCTGCCTTCGACATCGGTTGCCAACCGCCACGGCTAGTGGCGAACTCATACAGGTTCCAGGAACCATTGATCTCTCCCTCTCAGCTGTCACGGACACGATGTGCTCGCGGTACAATACCCTCCCGCAAATAGGTAAAACTGCAGCGGCAAAAATGAGTATCGCACTGCGTATCGTCATATGTGCCTTGCTCCTCAGCGCCCTTTACACGGTAGCTCAGGCTGCGGAGGTATCCCCGGCGGTGGAGCGTGAAATCGTTACGCTCCTCGGCGTACTTGGAACCTCGGACTGTCGGTTCTATCGCAATGGGAGTTGGCACAGTGCGTCAGACGCGCAGGCGCATCTGATGAGGAAGTACAAATACCTTCGTCAACAGAAGCTGATTGAAAGCTCTGAGGATTTCATTCTCAAGGGCGGCACAACGAGCAGTCGTTCCGGAGAACCGTATCACGTGCGGTGTGGGCGTGAACAATCCGTTCCTAGTTTGGAATGGCTCAACGCCGTATTGCATCGACTACGTTCCAGCCCTTCTGCGGAGTCATCGGTTAAGTAACGCTCGGTCCTCATACATCGTTCCAGTCGACCTTTTTACATGCCCCTCGTCACGTGAGTGCAACATTGATAGGGCAGTAGCATTCAATCCCTTTGGATTGGTAGATTGAGGGCATGATGACGACGACGCCTCACCATGCGCTGCCGCGAGTCAAGCCATCGCGCTGTGGTGGCCATAGGAGTTCCTTGTGGACCGGGTCTCTGAGCGTGGATCGGTAGCCGCCATGCCCCACGAGGCCACACTCATCTATAGTACGACGCTGCTCCGTCAGGCAGTATTCGCGTTCTGGCGGCGCTCCGTCGGTGTCGGTTTCTTTGTGGCGCTCTTGATTGCCGCGCTCGGTCTCGTCGTACTCGTGGCGCTAGGCCAATCCTCTTGGATCATCGGTGGCCTGGCAATCGTGCTGTTGGTGGGTATCGTGTTCACCCTCGTTGTCTATGTCGTGCACTATCGTCGATCGCTGCACAAGTTCCGCCAGATGGGCAACCCTCGATCCACGTTCCGCGCCGAAGAGTCCTCGTTCACTATGAGTTCTGACATCGGCACAACCACGCTTCAGTGGTCCGCCGTCAAAGAGCTGTGGCAGTTCCCGAGCGTGTGGCTGTTGTTGTACTCCAAGTCACAGTTCACCACATTGCCCCTTGCCTGCCTGCCCCCAGAAACGCAGGCGTATATTGTGCAATGCGTTCGTACTGCAGGCGGCAAAGTCGAAGGCTAACCCATCCATTGAGCGGGCCGGGGGTGACTTGTTATATGGAATCAGATACTAGATAGTCAGCCATCACCGGACACAGAGAGGCCCTCACATGTCATCGCAATCCGATCCACCTTCGAAAAAAAAATTCAAGGCTCCTTGGTATCTCTACTTTGTCGGAGCCGTGATCTATACCGCTCTTGCCGGGTGGCTGTATGCAGAATCGTCTCCCCTGGCATGGGTGTGCCTCATCAGTGCGCCGGTGGGGTTTTTCTATGCCTGGGGAGCGTGGAAACGAGAGAGACGAGACAGAGGTCACGCCTAGCCATGTGCTGCAACGAATCCTTCCATTGCCCGATGGGTGCAATCCTCGCTCCTCAGGGGTCGAAGCGCTGAATTTTGCTCGGTGAGACTTATTTTCGTGGATCACACATGCCGGACCTTCCTGAAGAACTGACTCGAACGAACGCGATTCTTGGCGAGTATGTCGCTATTCATGATGCAATCTTTAAGTTTTCGTGGCGCAAAGCCCTCTCATCGATTCCAAGGCTGTTCAAAGCCACTGACTTTGGGGCTCACGTCAAAGATCTCGATCGGCTGGCATCAAACCTGACGGAAACTTCTGCCGCATTGAAGGCGGAGCCAGGGGCGGTGGAGGGTTCCCACCAGTACACGGCGGCGGTGCTCGAAGCAATCCACGCTCTCCAGGAGATCTGCAGGAGGTTTGACGAGCAGAGCCAGGGCGGTCTCAGTACGTATCCGATGTCGAAATATAACGCCGATCTCAAGAGCTACGAAGACCTGGTGAAAACATGCCAAGAACTCGGCATCGCATTGAACCAGCGCTTTCGCGATAAAGATGACTTGCAGGAGGGTTGAATCGGACGGTCCATCAAGAATGCCGGTGCGCCCCTCCACTCCGTGCGCTCTAGAGAACGACCAACCCCGGCACATGATGATCATGTTGGCAGCGGCGAAGATCAGGGTGGAGGAGAGGAGCAGAAGTGAAATTACGGCTTCTTCTTGGGCTTTCTGTCTCTATCCATTGGGTTTGGCATGAAAAACCACCAGGCAAGTACGGCTATACCGATTGTCCAGGCGATCATAATGACCCAGCTCCAAATCCCTGCCATTCCGAAACTTACCCAGTCCGTTTCCATTTACTGACTCCTTATAATTCTCAATTCTAATATGGCAACCATCGCCTTGTCGAGGCGCTTCACTTTCCCGTTTCCATCCGTCGCCGCCAACCTGGCCAATCCTTCGACGACCACACGCCGGCTTTCCCGCTCTCTGATCACATGTGAAAATGTGAAGGAGGCTGCCGTCATGTCGGAGACGACCGTCTCGATGACCAACCGGTCGCCATAGCGGGCTGGAGATTTGTAATCCACTTCGGCATGCACCACGACAAACACTGTGCCTTCGTTCATAAGTCCCGCCACCGACAACCCTCGCTCCTCAAGGTACTGCGTCCGCGCCCGCTCGAAATACTTGAGATAGATCGCGTAGTACACCACTCCGCCACAATCGGTGTCTTCATAATAGATTTTGATTTCCATGGTAATATCAATGGTTCATGAGTAGCAAATTTCAGCTTATAGCAAACGACAACTCTTCATGCCATGCTTCATCTCCCTATCTAGACAACGCAACGGGAATCCGCCACTGCTTGGGAAACAACTGTGAACTTGTGATCGTCACACTCCTTCTTTGCTTTGACGGTCTCTGGGCTCCGCGCCATACTGCGCCTAGCCAATTACGCCGACATGATGAAGCATCCCCAGCCGACGGCGAAACGGCTGGCACCTTCCGAAAACTGGAGACACTGTTATGCCAGACTTTGAATCGCCAATATACCTGTTTGATCTTCGAAACAGATCGAGCTGCTCAAGCATAGAGAGTGCCAGTCCCGGCAAAAAAATCGGGCTCTCATGTGCTCCGAAGGCAGCTCCACGGCGAAACCGATACGACCAAAGCTACCTGCAGCACTGACGGTACGTCATATCGAGAACAAATGGTGTACGGCAGACCGTCGGGCGTGGTACAAGGAACTCTTACAGGAAATCTCGCTTCTAAACCAGATTACGCTTCCCGCATTGCCAATGAGCCAACTGGATACATGGCTGCCCGTACCTTATCCAGATCTAACCCTTCCTTAGGGTGCCAACTTCGAAAGCAACGGAAGGCATGAAACAATGACTGCCCCAGTTCCATCAGCAGACATGACGAGCTCGTACAGAGACAACCTAATGAAACGACTGCTCCTGATTGTCCTTTTCTTTCTGAGTAGTAGTCCGGCATATGCTGAGTGGATAAAGGTTCGTGACAGCGACGAAGGTGGAAAGACTGTATACGTGGATCCAGCCACCATACTCCGCAACAGGAATCTGGTGAAGATGTGGCAATTCTACGATTATAAGACTGTACAATCCGTGGGGGGCATCAAGTTTTTGACTGCCGAGGAGGAATGGGAATTCGACTGCACAGAAGAGCGCAGTCGGGTGCGGGCGCTCAAGGAATTCTCGGGCAATATGGGAAGTGGAACGATGGTTCGCACCACCACACAAGTAGGTAAGTGGATACCAGTTATGCCAGGCAGTATGGGTCAAACTGTGTGGAAAATTGCGTGCGGCAAGAAATGATCGCGCAGTGAACTACGCACGCCTGTCTGTCTAGTTCTCAAATTCATAACAACCTGAACTCAAGGAGCCCGGCATCTCGGCACTCCCTAAACGTTCGACATTCCGTTCGATCCGCCTTTACTGCCCTGAGCCCTGTTTCTGTCCTCAAGACTTCCCCCCAACGCACCTCGTTAGAGACCCAGCATCGGAAATTTCGGTAACGATGACTCGCTGACACCCGATAGCTTCACGACGACATCGTAGAGCTGCTGAACCCGCTCGGCTTTGACCGGCTCGAAGCCGTGGCCTAGGACTGCGTGGTTGGCGGCGTCGAGGAGCGGTTTCATCGTTGGCCACTCGCGCAAAAAGGCTTGGCCCATCTGGTCACCCAATCCGGCCAGCGCACGAAACTGTGCCTGCAGGGGCAATTTGTACTTGCCGTCGAGATCTTCCAACCAACAGGATCGGCAGGTTTCTCGTAACGCTTGCGGCAATTGCTCCGGCTGCACGTCCCAGGTTTTGATCTGATATTGCTTGAACAGTTGCCGCTGGGCGAAGGCTTCAAGCGCGCGAACCAACGAGACCATCGCTGTTTCAGGATCATGCGCGCCATGCAATCGCCGTCCGGCATGGGCCAATAGATCAGAAGCCTGCCTGTCTTTCACGGGAGCAGGATCGAGGACGAGCGTTTCTAGGAATCCCGCGTTGGTTTTGATGGCCGGTAACATCGACGTGAGTCCTGGTGGTCCACCCCACAGAGCCGCTATCTCGAAGGCCTTTACGGCAGTCTTCAGTTTCTCCCAGGCTTGACGATAGTGAAATCGCTCCCACAGATCGTACCCATCAGCCAGGTCTGCAAACGCGCGATAGAGGGGTTTCTGCCCTCCGCTCACCCGTACTTCGACCTCGCGAAACAGCTTCGTCGCTGCGGTGAACAATCCCCGGTTGAACAGCTCACAGCCTGCACGGCGTGAGACAGACGCCGCCTCATCCCACGGATTTGCCTGTGTCCATACGAACGGTTGCCCGGCAATGTCGATTCTGTCCTCCTCCTGGCCCTCTGGCGCCGACACGAGCGAGACGATCCGCGAACTCATCGGCATCGTGACTAACGTCAATGCTCCAGCCATGGCCGGAGTCGCCCCGGTCACATCGACGACAAGCTCGCCTGGCTGCACATCCCATGTACGCAACATCTCCGGGAGTGTCCGGGCGAGCGTTTGATAACAGCCGACAAATTCGCCGGTCTCCGCGAGGATCACCCAATCCCACCGTCTGGGCAGGTGCTCGATCTTCGACTGGATCTCAGATTCTACGAGCGATTTCGCCCCTTCCGGCAATACGAAACAGAGCAAGTCCGGCTGCAAACGATTAATCGAATAGACCGCCGCCCCCGCATGGCCGGTCAGGGCGATGACTAAGGCTTTGACTGGTTGGTCGTGCGCCATTGCGAGCGGACTATACCATCGGCCTATACCGCGATCAATTCGTAGTCGGGTAATGCGCCTTCTGCTTGACGGTCTCCGGAAACGCGCTTAGACTTTCATGGCCATATCCCACTCCTCGTAGTTCTTTCGAACAGTGAAAGAGGCCCCTCGATGATCTGGTGGTATTGGATGCTTCTCGGTCTCGTGCTGCTCGGCGTCGAGATGGTCACCCCCGGAGGCTTCTATATTTTATTTTTTGGACTGGCAGCCCTGATCGTGGGCAGCCTGGCCGGCATGGGGATCGCTCAAGCAGACTGGCTCCAGTGGCTATTGTTTTCAGGACTCGCCATTCTATCGCTGCTCGTCTTCCGTGGCCCGCTCTTGGCCCGACTGAACAAACACGATCAGGGTCTGCCTGCCGTGGATACACTCGCCGGTGAAAGCGCGATTCCCCTTGAAGACTTGGCGGTGAGCGGGACCGGCAAGGCAGAACTGCGCGGCACGACTTGGACCGCGCACAATGCCGGGCCGTCTCCCTTGATAAAGGGCCAACGGTGCAAGGTCGAGCGGATCGAGGGACTCACCATCTGGATAACGTCGGAATGAGCGGGGACAGCACGGAACGAGAATGGAGGAGACAACGATGAACGAAGGACTGTTCGTACTGCTGGTCTTGGCGGCGCTGGTGCTGATCATCATCGCTAAAACCGCCGTGGTTGTACCGCAGCAAAGCGCCTATGTGGTCGAACGGCTCGGCAAATATGTAGCCACGCTGGATGGAGGGTTTCATATGCTCGTCCCCTTCATCGACCGTATTCGCTACAGACATTCGCTCAAGGAAGCGGCCATCGACATCCCGGAACAGATTTGTATCACGCGCGATAACGTACAGGTGTCGGTGGACGGCATCTTGTACCTCAAGGTCTTGAACCCTCAGCGCGCCTCGTATGGAATCAGCGATTTTCATTTCGCGCTGATCCAACTGGGGCAGACCACGCTGCGGAGCGAGATCGGTAAGATCGAACTGGATCGGACGTTCGAGGAACGGACCAACATCAATCTTCAGGTGGTGAACGAACTCGACAAGGCTTCAGAGGCCTGGGGCGTGAAAGTCCTCCGGTACGAAATCAAGAACATCACCCCGCCGAAGGGTGTACTGGACGCGATGGAGAAACAGATGCGGGCGGAGCGGGAAAAGCGGGCGGTGATTCTCAACTCCGAGGGAGACCGCGACGCAGCGATCAACCAGGCCGAGGGCGAGAAACAACAAGTGATCAAAGCCTCCGAAGCGAAGAAGCAACAGCAGATTAACGAGGCAGAGGGAGCGGCTGCAGCCATCCTTGCCATCGCACAGGCCACGGCAGAGGGTCTGCGCAAGGTCGCGGAAACGATCCAAGTACCGGGCGGTCAGGAAGCCGTCCAGCTACGCGTGGCTGAACAGTACATCACGAAGTTTGGAGAGTTGGCCAAAACGACCAATACACTCATCCTGCCGGCAACAGTCTCCGATGTCGGCTCCATGATTGCCTTGGCGATGAGCGCCATCCGGCAGACAGGTCCCATCGCCACAATGAAAAAGCCGTAGCCGGCCTGCGAGTCACGTTTGACAGGTGAGAACAGGTTGCCTAGAATCCCTCCCATGAAAGAATGTGTACTCAGAGCATTTGCCGACAGTGCGACCGTCAAGCAACAGTTCGCGCGCGCGCATGCTGATCGCATTGTGCATGCGGCCACGCTGATCGCCACCGCCTTTCGCAACGGACACAAACTCTTATTGTTCGGCAACGGAGGCAGCGCCACGGATGCGGCCCATCTCGCAGCCGAGTTCGTCGGCCGCTACAAACGTGAGCGGGACCCGCTCCCAGCCATCGCCCTGGCCACCGACATCGCCGCCATTACCTGTATCGCCAACGACTACGGCTTTGAGGAACTCTTCGCCCGCCAGATTCGCGCCCATGGCCAAAAAGGCGACATCGCCATCGCGATCAGCACCAGCGGCAATTCACCCAACGTCTTGAAGGGTGTGGAGACCGCGCGGGCCTGTGGCCTCACCACCATCGGCTGGACCGGGGGAACCGGGGGGAAACTCGCCGGCCTGGTGGAATATCCGTTCGTCGTCCCCTCGACGGTCACAGCCCGCATTCAAGAAAGCCATATCACGCTCGGCCACGTCCTGTGTGAACTCATCGAGGAACAGCTCCTTGGCAAAACCTCCTGACCGGCAGCGGCCACCCGTCACGACTCCAAGGTTCATCCCGCCGATCAACGTGACGGATCTCACGACCTATCCGCTCAAGAAACGGCACAGCAAGGTTCGCATCTCCGATTTTGCTAAACCCTGGCGCCGAGGAGGCAGCTTCAGCCAATTCTATCGTTCGCTGCCGGATATCCTGGGCGTCAAAACCCTCCGTGCAGTCGCCAACGCCATCGTGAAGGCTCATCGCAAAGGCAAACCGGTTATTGTGGGGATCGGCGCCCATGTCATCAAAGTCGGATTGAGTCCGATTCTGGTGGACCTCATGCAGCAAGGGATTGTATCGGCCGTGGCTATGAACGGCGCCGGGATCATTCACGATTTCGAATTGGCGCTCATGGGACACACGTCGGAGGAAGTCGATGCAGAGATTGACGAGGGACGGTTCGGAATGGCAGAAGAAACCGGCCGCATGCTGAATGAGGCAATCGTCCGCGGGGCCCACGATCGCGAAGGACTCGGGGAATCCGTCGGCCACTACATCAATCGACGCCAGGGGCAGTTTCCCTATCGCGAGACCAGCATCCTGGCAACCGGAGCGAAACTCGGCATCCCGGTCACCGTGCACGTCGCCATCGGGACCGACATCATCCATATGCATCCTGCCGCGGACGGAGCCGCCATTGGGGCAACTTCGCTGTTGGACTTTCGACGGCTTGCAGCCGTCGTGTCGGGGATGGAAGGGGGGGTGTATCTCAATCTTGGCTCTGCCGTCATTTTACCGGAAGTGTTTCTCAAAACTGTGTCGCTCGCGCGTAATCTCGGTCATAGCCTGACCAACATTACGACCGTGGACATGGACTTCATGGCTCACTACCGCCCGCTCACCAACGTGGTGCGTCGACCGACCCAGAAGGGCGGGAAAGGCTACTCCCTGATCGGCCACCACGAAATCTTGGTGCCGTTGCTGGCAGCGGCTGTATACGAAGAATTGGGATGACCCCCTTCGCATGTCTCCACACCAATCCCCCCCAATGACCCCGCAGCATCTGACCCAGATGTGGACCGAACTGAATGGACGCTACTTCGCGGATCGACTGCCCCCGATCGAACTCGTCTGGAGCCGCCGGCTGACCTCCTCCGTGGGCCTGTTCGTGAGTCGTCGAGGCCCACGGCCACGGCTGGGTCAAGATGGTCTTCGCCCAGCGCCCAAGCGTGAGATTCGCCTCTCCCTTCCCTTGCTCCAACATGTACTCCAGCGGAGCGAGTACGGCGAGCAGGAAATCGTGAATACCCTGGCGCACGAAATGATTCATCAATGGCAATACGACATCCTGAAGCGTCGACCGAATCATGGACCGGATTTTCTCCGCAAGATGACCGAGATGAATCGGGACGGCGCCCTGGTCATCACCCTCTACCATTCGTTACAGAAGGAAGTCCTCGCGCTCACGCGATTTGCCTGGCGCTGTCGGCAATGCGGCCGAGTGTACCGACGCCAGCGGCGAACGATTCAGCCGCGTCGGCACCATTGTGGCATCTGCCGAGGATCGTTACAGGAATTGACCCCGTCACACGTCCATCGTCATGCGGCATTCGCGGACAACAAGGAGCGCTCCTCCAATGCCCCAGCGACTGGACGGGATGAACAACTGAATTTGGTGTTTTCTCCATCCAAGAGTCTAGCCGGATGCTGAAATAGTCGCTCTTCTCACCCGCCCAACCCCGGCAGCTACTTCACCCTCCCTCCCTGAAGCTGCCAAGACAGCTTCCTTGCCCAGGGACGCACATTATCCCATGCGTCGTTATCGCATCGCGCAGATCCGTGATGTGTTCGCATACAAAATTTTCCCGCAGCCTGCTGGTCCAAGGGAAGCAGCCTCCTTCCTTCGCTGCCTTGACGAATGACCTCTGACCTGTGACGATGCTCAATGATGCACTGGTCTCGCCAAATCCTGTTTGGAGATGTCGATGCGATGTTCGCCTCGGCAGCCGTCCTGGCAGACCCACGCCTTGCGGGTAAACCGGTGGCCGTCGGGGGATCATCCCCACGAGGAATTATCGCGGCAGCGAGTTACGCGGCTCGTGCTTTCGGCGTCCACTCTGCCATGCCGACAGGCGAAGCCCTACGTCTCTGCCCTCAGCTCATTCTTCTTCCACCGGACAGGCCGCTCTATCACCGACTGCATGAACAGATGCAGGCAGTGACCGATCAATTATTCCCGCTCACCGAATGGAGCAGCATCGACGAGTTTTATGCCGATACGACGCAGCTCCAGACTCGCCATCCCGACCCTCACTCGCTCGGACAACTCGTGAAGGATGCGCTATGCGAGGCCACGGGATTGCGCTGCACCATCGCCGTCGCGACCGGCAAGACCGTCGCCAAAATTGCTGCGGATAGTCACAAGCCGGATGGACTGGTGACGGTCCCGCCCGGTACGGAAGCAGCATTCTTAGCGCAGCGTCCGCTACGCGCATTGCCGGGAATCGGTCCCAAGACCGCCGCGCGACTGGAACCGCTCGGACTCAAGACGATCGGCGAGCTGTTGGACCAACGGTGGGATCAACCCTTGCGTTATGTCTTCGGCACCCGACTCCACTGGATTCGAGAGCTGGCGCGGGGGATCGACCATGAACCGGTGGTGGCCGATCGGGAATCCAAAAGCCTCAGCCACGAAACCACTTTCGAACAGGATACGCATGATCATCCTTTTCTTGAGCGAACCCTGCGCCACTTCCTTCGCGACCTGGCGCGGGATCTCCGACAGGAAGGATTGGCCGCCGGATCCTGTACGGTGAAGCTGAAAAACGCCCGTTTCGCCATCACCACCAAACAGCATCGCTTTCCCCACCCGTTGAACTACGATCCAGACATGTGGCCAACCGTCCAACAAGCGCTGCGAGAACTCATTCGGCCCGGCACGAAGTACCGATTAGTCGGGCTCGCACTTTCTTCCCTATCGCCCGCACCCTCCGGACTGTTCGACCAACGGCGCGTAAAAGCCATCGAAACGATGGACTCGCTGATCGCCAAACACGGGTCGTCAGTAATTGGCTTAGGCGGCGTGAGCCACGACGACGAGTGACAGTCTGTCTCAGTATTTTCCAATCCCGACATGAGCCTGAGCGAACCGTGTCAGTGTTGAGCCTCAGGTGGCGTATTGTTGGGAGTTGTTCATCAGTTGAAACAGTTGTGTCCTGGCCTCGTTGAGGTGTTTGGCGGCCTCATTATCGCT
>JBBRRK010000082.1:0-15875 GCA_038200765.1 Nitrospirales bacterium | reverse complement strand
CTGGGCCTTGAAAGTGGCCCCGTGATGGCGTCTCGTTCTCTTCATCGCCTCGCTCCTCTAGTTTGCCACCCGCTGGTGGCGTTGGTGAAGCAAGGCTACCACTTATCACACTGTCCGAATTTCCGGGGCCCCCTCTGAGCACCAATTCTGTTCCGCGAAGTGCCTACTCGCCGGATTCCAGCAGAAGCCTGGCAGGCACGGCGGGAGCGAGACGCCATGATCCGGCTGAAGCTCAAAGAGACATTGGGGCTACTGGAGCCTGGAAACGAGCCGTCCTCGTGAACACCGACCTCTGCATTTGGTCCAGGACGGGCGATGGGTACGCGGGGCAGTGGGTCGTCGAGGCGGTCAGCAAGGAAGGCATCACCTACCGACACAGCGAACAGACCAAAAGCGAGCTGTACACTGAGGCGCTGCCCTCGTTCACGACTGGGGCCACTGACTTACTCGATTATCAACCCCCTGACGATTGAACTGATGCAGTTGGAACGCCGAACGGCTCGCTCAGGACGGGACAGCGTGGACCATCCGCCAGGTGCACATGATGACTTGGCGAATAGCGTGTGCGGCTGTCTCGCCTTGCTGGCGGCCTCGGAGCGGAATCGGATTTATCTGATCCCCATCACTGGGTTCTAACGTTGGCGGCATCCTGAGCAGCGCGAGCCAGCAAATACGTACGATTCTCTTCTCCATAGCCTTGACAGTTCACCACAGTCGGCCTACCGTGGTTTCACAAATGGAGGGGTATCGATGCTGGACGATGAGGAGAGACAGAAAGTTATTATAACAGACATCCATATGCCGTTCATGTCGATGGTCGCTTTCATGGTGAAGTGGGCGATAGCCGCGATTCCAGCCTTCATTATCCTCTGGGCGTTGAGTGCCGTATTGTGGAGAGTATTTAGTGGCTTCTCCAGCCGCTGAATCTGCATACCTCGGAAAAATTATCGCTAAGGGACTCACTGTTGAGCCACCGCGCTGGGTGGCCAGGTCGAAGTAAAAGTCACGAAGATAGTATTTGGTAGTGACCAAAGCGGCAACTTACCAGGCACTTGCCACACCTTGGGAGGATTGGGAGCCAACGAAATATATAGAGATAGCTGAGCCACGCAGATCCGACACGCTCCCCCCAATCAATACACGCGTTTCCCCTCGCCCGCCTTGCGGTTTGATCGTCCCCCTCCTACAATACGCCTCCCTGCGAGGCCCTCATGCCCTTCTCAATTCGTCCATCCCGTCGCTTTCCGGTGTGTTGTCCAGTCACGTACCAATGTGGCGACTTTAAGGGCGACGGCACCATCTGGAATCTCTCCCTTACCGGCTGGCGGTTGCTCCGGCACTATAGTCCGAATTGGAAACTCATGTTGCCTTCATTTGGGGCGCGTGCGCAATCCGCACAAGTTCCTGAGCGATATCTTCAGGTGAAAGCACAAAATCTACATACCCGCTTTCTATGGCACTCTCAGGCATATCTGGCTTTACGGCTGTCTCGGGCGACTGTGCGAGCGTAATGCCGCCGACTTGCTTGATGCTGCTCAGTGCTGCTGCTCCATCCCCATCTAGACCAGAGACAATGACCGCGACCAGTTTTCCGTCCCAGTGCTGCACCAGGGAACACAGGAACACGGTAATCACGTCAGGCCATCCCCTGGGCTTCGAGATCGGCTTGAGACGGAATTCTCCATGAAGTATGTGTAAGTCGCGATTTGCTGGGATGATGAATACACGGTTGGGCTGAATGCGTAAGCTTTCCGTGATCAGCTCAACCGGCATTTTTGTGTAGCCGGGAAGAATCTCATGGAGCATGGTGGGCATGGTGGTGATGTGGTTAACGATGACGATAGCAACACCCATATCGGCCGGCAGATGTTTTAGCAACCGGATATAGGCGTCGAGGCCACCGGCCGAGCCGCCCACGCAAATGACAGGAAAGTCTTTTGCGAAAGGATTCTTTTTGATCGGCATGCTCCACCTCTTTCTGATTCGCAAGTTCAACGTACCACAAATCTTTGCCGGCTCACGGAATAACTCGCCAACCGCCGCCAAAGCTATCTCCCACAATCTGAATTATCACTCATGTAGGCAGAAACCTTAGCATGGACTCGGCAAAGGACAAGGACATTCTGCTCCGGCTTTGACGGCAAGGTCGACACACATCATGCGCAGACCGAATCGCGCATGGGTACGGGTTTTCCCTCCGAAGGTCGGTGAACAGACTTATGATTGTTATTGGAAATGCGATCCGCAGCACAGTGGGCTGTGCTCGAAGGGTGCTGTGTCGAGTGTACGAACACTCACCCATCCGTCTATTACCCATCCCCTAGCAGCCTGTCGGACTTCCTGTTGAATCTACCAGCAACTCGGCCTTGTCAGGCAAATATGATCGTGTTGTCATAAAACAGCGGTTCAGGTTTCCCTCAACTCGCTTCTCAGCCTCTCATCAAGGGTGGTTGCCGTCGGCCATCAGGCCGTTGCGGCTCGACACGACCCCGCCAGCACAAACATTCGCTTCAGGTTCCACGCCATCGCCACCAGATTCAACTCCCCTTTGACGTATTCCAATCCGCGCAGCGAGAATTGGCGGAATCCCAATATCGCCTTGATGATGCCGATCACCGGCTCCACCGTGCATTTGCGTTTCGCATAGAGTGCCCGTCCCCCCATCGTCAGGAGCACATGACGCATCGTCTCCCCCTCCGTCGCATCTTTCTTGAACGGGGGTGGTTCGGTAAATCGCGCTAGCGGATCAGGGTGATGCGCCTCCCGCTTCATCGCAATCAACGGTGTCAGCCCCTGCTCACCACAGGCCTTGACGTTGGCCTCGGAGAAGTACCCCGTGTCCGCGACCAGGTTGACCGGCTGCCCCAGTTCGACCGGCAAGGCCTTGAGCTGCTTGAGGATGGGTGCCACCTGTTGTTTGTCAGTGCACGCCTGCACGGTGTCGGTCGTCACGATCAGCAGGCTGTCCATATCCACGGCAATCTGGCCGTTGTAGCATTGCTCGTAGCCACCCCCAGAAACCTTCATGATGCGCGATTCTTCATCGGTGAGATTGATCTGGTCTTTGTCACGTGTGCCCGCTACAGGCGGCACAGGGGGGGTGCCACGAGGTAGCTTGCCGCTTTGCTTTGATTTTGCCGCACGCTTGTCCAGCTTGGCCTGGTAGTCCGCTTGTTCTTGTTCGAACCGAACTTTCGCATGATCTTCAATCTGAAGACGAGCAACAGCCATGGCGTTCAATCGGTCTTCACGCCGGGCGATCTCTTCGGGCAGGTTCATGCCGTCAGGGATCTTTTCGTTGTCCGCCGCCTCGGCCAATTCCATGAGCTTCGTGACTTCACGCTGTAGTTGCGCTTCCAACTTCTGGATGTGCCCGTAACTCAACGCACGGTGTTTGGAGGCGTTGGCGTTGAGCTTGCTGCCGTCCAGTGCAATGGTGCCGAGCTTGAACACCCCCATCGTGCGGGCGATCAGCAGGACTTGCACCATCAGCGCTTCGATGTCTTGCAAAAACCGTTTGCGAAAGGTGTTCAGGGTGTCGTGGTTGGGGTGCTCATCCGCGGCCACAAAACGAACGGCGATGGAATCGTAGGTGGCGTGCTCCAGTTTCCGGCTGGAGAACACGCCGGTGGCATAGCCGTACACCAAGATAGACAGCAGTACTGCTGGGTGAAACGGGGCACTTCCGCTTGTGCCGTAGGCACGCTCCATGGGTTGTACGTCGAGTTGCTCGACGATTTCAACGATGAAGCGGGCCAGATGCTGTTCCGGCAGCCAATCGTTCATCGACGGGGGGAACAGGTAGTTCATCTCACGTTTGATGGGCTTGAACCGGCTCATACAGACTCTCCAGCTTGTTGAGCAACACGCGTCATTATACCGAGGGGCAAGAGTACGGCGTCGGTTTTTTGTGATTTTATAATGCGGGAAGTCCGACAGGCTCCTAGTGGACACTCAAACAAGATTAGACCCGCCTTGTGGCCAAACAGAGGGGGCCCCAGAAATTCGGACAGTGGGCTAAGTGGTAGCCTTGCTCAACCGACGCTCTCGAAGGGGGGCGAACCAGAGGAGCGAGGCGATGAAACGAACGAGACGCCATCACGGGGCGGCCTTCAAGGCGCAGGTGGCCTTCGCCGCGGTCAAAGGCGAGAAGACGCTGGTGGAGTTGGCGACACAATTTGGCGTGCATCCCACCCAGATCACGGAATGGAAGCAGCACTTGCTGACGCGGGCCGTCGACGTGTTTGGCGGTACGATGAAGGCCACGGCGGACGCACCAGATCTCAAGGTCCTCCATGCCAAGATCGGGCAGCTGGCGCTGGAGAATGATTTTTTAGAAGGGGCGCTCATCAAAGCGGGATTGCTGAGCGCAAAGCGATGATCGACCGAACCCACGCACTGCCTGTGGTGCGGCAATGCCAGCTCCTGGAGGTGGCGCGCTCGACGGCCTATGCTCAGCCCCGTCCGGTGTCCGCGTCTGATCTGGCGCTGATGCGCCGGATCGACGAGCTGCATCTAGCCTCTCCATTTGCCGGAGCCCGAATGTTGCGCGATCTGTTGCGGAGAGAAGGCCACAGGATCGGGCGCAAGCGGGTGCGCACCGTGATGGCTCGCCTGGGCATCGAAGCGCTATACCGCAAACCCAACACCAGCCAGCGACATCCGGCGCATCGTGTGTACCCGTATCTGCTCCGCCATCTGGCGATCACCCGATCCAACCAGGTCTGGGCGGCTGATATCACGTACATTCCGATGGCGCGTGGCTTTGTGTATCTCTTTGCGGTCCTGGATTGGGTGAGTCGCCGGGTGTTGGCGTGGCGGCTGTCCAACACGCTGACGACCGACTTCTGCATCGAGGCGGTCCAGGAGGCCCTGGCCAGCTACGGCACTCCGGATATCTTCAACACGGACCAAGGCTGCCAGTTCACCAGCCAGGAGTTCACGGGGCTCCTGAAAGACCATGGCATCCAAATCAGTATGGACGCCGCCGGCTGCTGGCGAGACAACGTGTTCGTGGAACGGCTGTGGAGGAGCGTGAAGTACGAGGAGGTGTATGTGCGGGCCTACGACAGCATCAGCGCCGCCCGTCAGGGATTGGGGCGGTACCTGACGTTCTACAACCAGCACAGACCGCACAGGGCGCTTGACGGCAAGACGCCAGAACAGGTGTACTGCGACAAGCTGACGACACGGCTCACCGCCGCATAGTCAGAACACCGCGAGGCGCCACTTAAGGAGTGGAGCGTTCTGTCCAAACAAAGGGGGCCACCTTTCAGGGAGCATTAAAGATTCTCTTAAAATCCATAAGCTCTCGACTATCAACTACCGTGGAATGACCCATGGGTCACTATTAGTTGTTTGTGCCCCCTCTGACTTCCAGTCTTGATCCTCAAAGAAATCACAAAGATATCCGCTAGGGATTTCACAAGCCTTTTGGACCCATCAGGAACTCGTGAAGCAAGGCTGGTGCTGGTGGTACAGAAAATATGCGCCGGGGGATACCGTGCTGGAAGGGTTAGAGGTTGAAGCGCGAGAAGCGAAGAAAGGCTTGTGGGCTGATCCGCAGTCGGTGCCGCCGTGAGAGGTGCGAAAGCGAGGCCGATAATCGGTGGCTCCCTTGTGAATTGTATGGTCTGGACTCGTCACTTCGAGTCCGTCTCGTTCGCGGCCTTAGCCGGAATCCCTAGCTTCTCCTCCGCGGCCACGATGAGCTTTCATAAATACCAACATTCGCCGTCGTCAGATTCCGTTCCAATCTTTCCTTGTCATAATGCACCGCCGCTGCAATGCCTAACTGATGGATGAGGCTTCCCTTTTCGCTCGGCTTCAGCGCGCTAATGACTGCCTTATCGAACGTATCCACGATCCGCTCTTGCAGATCCAGCGACTTCGCCGCCAGTCGAGCGAACACGTCTCCGCGCTCCTTCTTGAAGACATCTAACGCCTCGCGTTCAGGCTTCGTTTGCTGCAAAAAACGAAAGACTGTAGAGGGAGCGAACCCTTGATGCTGGGCGATGTCCGCCGTACTCATCCCTTGGTCAGCCAGCTCCACCGCCTTTTTTCGATCCAGCTTCCGGGCTGTGCGTTGAGTGCGTCCGGTAGACATCTAACTCTGGCCTCCTCGTGTGACGGCACTCCGCACCCGTGCGGCAGTTTGGCGAAAAGCTACCCAGTTGCCTCGCTGTAAGGCATCGTCCCATGCAAGGAGCTCATCCATGACAAGGGGGAGCCGAGGGTCATCCGCTGTAAGGCCAGAGGTGAGTTCGGCCACCTCGCGCCAGGCTGTGAGCCAGTCCCCCTGTACCAGAGCCGCCACGATGTCCGCCTTATTCTCCAGGATGATCGGGAGCCAGCGGTTGACTGCCCCTTGATCGCCGCTCGCCTTAATCCCGCCGCTGGCAGACAACGCGAGCCGGACACCATCCGCATTCACTTGTTCGATGATCGCCTGAGGCGTCATAGCTCTATCTCCGTAAACAGGCTGTCGGGCACGGGTGTAGCGGATGTAGCGGCTATCTGGGAGGAGGGACTTAGCTCCACACCCTCATCCTCCTTTAAGGGGAGATATCGAGCCCAGGCGTCACCGAGATCAGTCCGGTAATATCCGCGCTGGTTGACGCTCCCAACCCTTACCTGCTTAGACGTGACACCGTAGGGGAGGAGAAGGTTCGCTAACTTCCGAGAGTCTAAAGGTTTTCCTTTTAGGTCTTCCCAGGGGGATTCCTCTAGATTGTGAAGTGATGCCAGGATATCCACCGTCCACGCGGCGTCCGACTGGGTACGAAAGAAGGACTGTAGGTCGGTCAACAGACGGACCCCTAAGCTGAGTTGGTTCCCCCTGTTAGCCGCTACAAGTGCTACAGCCGCTACACGCGCCCGATCCGGCCAGTCTCCCCCGACGGCATCCGCGACAGATAGCAAGGCTTCCCAGACATCGGCGTTTCGGTCTTCAATGCCGTCCGGCATGAGAGGGTTGGTGTCGAGGCGTGGACTAATCTGGCGAGCCCAGGCTGCGAGCCGGTCCCGGAGTTGATTGCCTTCCTTCGCATGCACTCGCCGCCGATAGGGTTCAACGTGTTCCGTCGGCTTACGGCGTCGCATCCTGGCGATGATGCTGCGGCTCAGGATCGTATCCGGTAAATTGCCGAGTCCCGCCATAGCAATCGCACAAAACGCGGGGAGTTCTTCCGTCTCAACCGTCTTCCCTCTAATCACGCACCGGCCCGCCACGGCCCCGCGTCGATGCCCGGCGTTAATGACCCCGCGTAGTTCCTCGTGTTCTTTGGCGCGAGGCCCGAAGATCGTATCAATTTCATCGTACAAAATGGTTGGCCTGCCATCGGGATCAGAGATCTTGCGAAACTTGTAGGCCGGTGACGCATTGATCGCTTCGACGGGTCGAGGGACGAGGGTCTCCGTCAATTCCAAGGCGCGGGTTTTCCCGCTACCGGGCTCTGGCGACAGAAATGCAAGGCGCGGCGTGCTCTCCCATTCCTCCATCAGGTCAGTGTGTGCCACCCAGAGGCAATGCGCCACCCGCGCATGCTCGGAGGGATACGCCACGAATCGACCGAGAAACGTATACACCTCATCCATGACTCGCCCGCTCTCCATCGCCGTCGTGATCGCCTCTCGCACGCCTGGGTCACTTTGGAGAGGTTGCTGTGCCAAGCGCACTACGTCGTCAATGCTAGGCTGCATGGTCCCTCCGTTCACGTGCTGTGCCCTCTTTCGCCCGCACATCATCAGCGACCCCCTCAAAGAGGTCGGCCCGTTCACCGTCGGCATGGGCACGTCCCACAGCATCAATGAGTCGGTCAAGATCGTGGTCTGGGAGAGTGTCGAATGGAAGATTCTTGACGGCCCGAAAGACGCGCTCCGCTCGCATTCGTCGATCTAGAGCCGCAAGCTCGAACCGAAACGCCAGGGATCTGAGGTTGACCCGTGCCGGACCTGGTGCTGGTCGTGTCCCACGAGGAGTCGGCGCATTGAAGAAAAGGTCTTTGATCTCTATGCCAAGTGCTGCCGTGATTTCATTGAGCGTACAGCCTGCCCAACACTTGACGAGTAAACCCCGCTCGCCTTCAGAGATGGACAGCGACGGGGTTTTGTCCTGGTGTGAAATACAGCGAGCCGACCACTTCCCGGTACCGCGTGATCGGACCCCATCGAGATGTGAAAGCAGTTCATGGGCGGTCATTTCGTCACCGTCTGCTGTGCCAAGGCTTTGAGCGCAGCCCGAACCTCTGCCAGATCAAACCGCCGTCCGCGCAAACGAGGCCCTGCCGCGTAGCTCGGTATGAGCCCCACTTGAGCAAGACGGTAGATACTGCTCTTGGCCTGCCCTAAATGAGCCGCCACGGTTGCCGCATCGACAAGATTTGTTGATTCCATGAGATCCCCCCAGGTTGCTGCCGCTCACAATCGAACTCACAGCGTTCTGCTGTATAGGTAATACGACCAGAGGACGGCTTAAAGGGATGACTAGAGCAGTGGGCTTATTCGTCCCTAAAACGTCAAGCGAAAGTCAGTGGGGGTATTAGCGAGGAGGGTAGTGGAAACTTGCGATCAGAGGTGCCCCGGTTGGTTGGACAGAAAGTTCTTATTGTTAAGTGGTGCCTCGCGTGTGCTGCCTATGCGGCGGTGAGCCGTGCAGGCAGGTTGTCATCGTACACCTGATCTGGCGTCTGGCCGTCAAGCGCCCGGTGCGGTCTGGTCTGGTTGTAGAATGTCAGGTAGCGCTTCACGCCCTGGTGCGCGGCGCTGACCGTCTCATAGGCGTGCAGATAGACCTCCTCGTATTTGATGCTCTTCCAGCGTCGTTCCACACACACGTTGTCCCGCCAACAGCCTTTCCCGTCCATGCTGATCTGAATGCCGTGGTGTGTCAGGAGCCCCGTGAACTCCAGGCTGGTGAACTGGCACCCTTGATCGGTATTGAAGATCTCGGATGGGCCATAGCGGCCCACGGCGTCCTGTACCGCATCGAGACAGAAATCGGTCGTCAGCGTGTTGGACCGCCGCCACGCCAGCACCCGACGACTGGCCCAGTCGAGGACCGCAACCAAATATACAAAGCCCCGCACCATCGGGATGTAGGTGATATCGGCTGCCCAGACATGGTTTGAGCGGGTAATCTCCAGATGGCGGAGCAGATACGGGTAGACCCGATGTGCCGGATGCCGCGTACTGGTGTTAGGCTTGCAATACAACGCATAGATCCCCATCCGCTTCATCCGCGTTGCAACGCGACGTCGGCCAACCGGACGGCCCTTACAGGTGCGTCTCGTACTCAGCATGCGTGCGCCGGCAAACGGACCCTCCAGGTGGAGCTCGTCGATCCGGCGCATCAGCGCCAGATCCTCTGCCGATACCGGCTTCGGTTGGTAGTACGCGGTCGAACGCGAGAGCGCCAGTGTCTGGCACTGCCAAAGAATCGGCAGTGCGTGGGTTCGGTCGATCATCTTTTTGCGCTAAGCAATCCCGCCTTGGTGAGCGCCCCTTCTAAAAAATCATTCTCCAGCGTGAGCTGTCCAATTTTGGCGTGCAGTATCTTCAGGTCAGGCTCCGCCGCCTTCTTGGTATGCGTGGGACCGACAAACACATTGACCGCTGACTCCTGCAATTGCTGCTTCCATTCTGAAATCTGGTTCGGGTGCACCTCAAAGTGTTCAGCCAACTCCGCCAGTGTCTTATCACCCTTGATCGCGGCCAAGGCCACCTTGGCCTTAAACCCTGGTGCGAGATTCCGTCGCGTCCTTTTCATGCGCTTGCTCCTCTGTTGACCGTGCGCTCCACGGTTTGGGTTGAGCAAGACTACCACTTATCGACCTGTCCGAATTTCCGGCACCATCTCTGCTTGCGCTACCGTTACCCCGCGTTCCTGGATCAGCTTCACCGCCTCTACCTTAAACTCTCGCGTAAACTTGCGTCGCTCCATATGCCACCTCCGGTTTCTTCATACACCTAACTCGGTGTCTTTGAAACCGGCAGCAGCCCACTGCCATAGCGGCCTCAGTCGGAACCCATTGCGTTCGATCATATCCCGAATGATATGTTATAGAGATAAGGCTAAAACATGACGGGAGAATAAGTTGATGAAGACACACATATTCGTGAGCGCGTTGCTCTGTTGCATAACAATAGTTTCAGCAAGTCATGCTGAGGAAATTGGGAGTGTGGATACGGAATTCAAATTTTTGGGGCCAGATCACAAGATTGTGGTTGAAGCGTTTGACGACCCAAAGATTGAAGGCATCACGTGTCACCTGAGTCGAACAAAAAAAGGTGGCTTCAAAGGTATGATCGGATTGGCAGAGGAAACCTCAGATGCGTCAATTGCCTGTCGTCAAGTCGGTCCCATTCGCATTGTAGGTGAGCTGAAAGAAGGGGAAAAGGTATTCAGTGAAAGTCGATCCCTGATTTTTAAAACCCTACAAGTTGTCCGATTTTTCGACAAGAAACGCCAGACATACATTTATCTCGTCTATAGCGATAGAGTGATCGAGGGTTCGCCACATAATGCCATCTCGACAGTGCCGATCCAATCCTGGTCAAGTCGATAAGGGCCAGGAGACAATTTAACTAACTGGGATGGATTACTGACCTTTCCCCATTTATTACACCACGGCCAACGAAGTTAACTCCTGTGCTGCCTGGGGCCTGTTTTGATGGTGGTTGATGAACTCCATGGGTGTCAGATTCCCAATGGTACTGTGCGTCCGCTCTTCATTATATTCTTTGCGCCAAGCCTCAATCACGACCTGCGCCTTCAGTAAGGTCAGAAACCAGTGCTCGTTCAAGCACTCATCTCGAAACATGCCGTTGAAGCTTTCGATACACGCATTCTGGGTGGGTTTCCCCGGTTGAATAAAGTGCAGTGCACCCCGTACGGGGCGGCCCAGGCATCCATGGCCGTTCCGGCGGACTCCGCTACGCTCCGCCGCTGAAATTCGACGTTGGGCACAACAAGGAGACCTTGCGTGCTCATCATCGCCATACCCATCCTGATATTTGCCGTGGTGGCCACGTCCTCGGCGGCGACACCCTCGAAGTACTGAACGGCCACTTGCTGAACGTATCCGGCTCAGCAGCATCAACTGCTCCGAGAAAGCCCAAGCCTTTGGCCAGCGAGCGAAACAGGCTGCATCAGCGTTAGTCTTCGGGTAAAGATGTCATCCTCCAGACCCACGGCAAGGACAAGTACAAGCGGATCCTTGGAGATGTGCTGCTACCGGACGGCACCAACGTCAATCACACGCTGATCAAAGACGGCTGGTGTTGGTGGTACAAGAAGAATGCGCCGGGCGATTCGGCGCTGGAAGGGTTAGAAGCTGAGGCGCGAGAGGCGAAGAAAGGCTTGTGGGCCGATCCGCAGCCGGTGCCGCCATGGGAGTGGCGGAGGAGATAAGTTCCAACCGGCAGTCGTGATAGGCCAGCGATCACGCGACAACACAACTCCGTGAATTTCAAAGCGGAGAAGGGGTACCAACGACGGTTGGACCCCCTGCGGGATGCCCAACGCTTAGAGCAGATGTTCTGGCGAACCGAGAGAGCCGTTTGATTACCGTCGAAACGCATCTTTGCCCTTGACCACGTCCGAGAGCATCTTATCGGCTAACCTTGCGGCCACCCTCCGTCGGTACCAGCGACGCCCCAACTCGACCACGAAACCACCCGCAGCAACGATCAACAGCGCCCAACCTATGTCTCCCATGAATCCAGCTTAATCAAGTCTCCGACGACGGACAAGAGGTAGAGTCACTTAGGAAAGAAGATGAGCGCAGGGTGTCAACGACGGATTCGCATTTTGGATCTAATATGGTGAACACTGTGGCGCTGCCATAAGAGCGGAGCGTCCCATACCCAGTGCCCCTCACGGCTCCTTTTCACACTGGTCAAAATTTTTGGCGGCACAAGTTGCGCGCAGGACCTAACCTAGACATGAGCGTAGATTTTCCCCTATACCCCGGCCTCACTCCAAACCCAACATGGGACCCGTTCGCCTCCAGAAGTCGTTCCGGTTGGACACACGGTTGGACTGGAAGAATACGGTTAGACACACGGTTGCCCCCTGTGTCGCGCTGTTACGGCCTGTATCTTGCCGTGTCTGTAACCGTACGGTAGTGTTGGCTTTCTGTTGTGTGCTGTGGCGTGGCGTGACTCATAGGTGAAATACCTAATGTATTTATCAAGCAAGTTGTCGTGGGTTCAAATCCCATCGCCCGCTCCATAATAAGACGTGAAAATTAAAAAGTGAAACGTGAGACGTTAGGCGTCACACGTAAGAGGTAAAGGACTTGAGAGGCATCCTCTTTCAAGTTTTTTTGTATTTCAGGGAGGGGCTCCAAAGGCCAAAGAGCGATAAGAGTCCTACGCACAATCTCTATCCTCCATAGGGGATTGAGTAGAAGCGGCAGCAAGGCCGTAACGAATGAAGGGCTAGGGCGAACCCTCTGGGGTACGTTGTGAGGGCCCGAAGGATGTGAGAACGATGCTGGCGGCCCTTTTCAACAGCCTGCTAAACGGCTTTTTGGACTTTGCCGCTACGGAGACAGCGTGTGCAGACTCGAATGCGCTTAGGCTGACCGTTGATCAGTGCCCGGACTGGTTGGAGGTTGGGCTTGAAGATCCGCTTGGTTTTGTTATTAGCGTGACTGATATTATGGCCGGATTGGCGACGTTTGCTACAGAGATCACAAGTAAATGCCACGGGTACACTCCTTCATCTAGTCATAATCACCATACGTGCTCAAGGTTTAAAATCTATCACAGGGCTATTCATCTTGACAAGCAGGTTTGTGGGCCTAGCCGTTATCAGGATGGAAGCGTGAGACTGCGAAAGGATAACATGCCATGACGGGAATTGATCTACTGGGATTTGCGGCAGGGGCGTTGACGACCTGTGCCTTCTGGCCTCAACTGCAGAAGACGTGGACCTCGAAATCTGCTGGCGATGTATCGCTGGGTATGCTCGCAATATTCTCAACCGGCGTCTGTCTCTGGTTTCTGTATGGACTAGTTCTGCATTCCTGGCCGATCATTCTGACCAATGCCGTCACCTTGCTCCTAACGGGTGCGATACTTGTGCTGAAGGTGCACTATCGGGCTCGCAGCGGGTAAATCAAATGGCTGGGCAGAGGCCTGCTGGTAAATCAACTTGACAACCTTCTTCCTTGTCTCCTACAGTGCCCTCCACATTGTGACTCCTGGGTAAGGGAAGAGGGTGTAAATCCTTCGCGGTCCCGCCGCTGTCAATGGGGACGAAACCCGTGAATGCCACTGTCCGATTCGTGGATGGGAAGGCGCGGGGAGTAGGGTGAACCATGAGCCAGAAGACCTCCCAGGACAGTTGACCGACATTCCCTCGTGGGCTGGGGAATTGGCGAGGATGAGTTGCGGGAGCAATCCTCAGGGTCTGTCGAGGCCTTGGGGATTTCTTATTTGAATTCTGCACGGCATAGTCGATGGTGGGCTGGGCTGCTGATCGGCGCAGTTGTGCTCATCGGTGCGACAACAACTTTTGCGAATACAGACGATGGGAAGTCGGGCATGACACGTCGACAGCAAGGAATTCTCACCGGTATGCCATTCATGACACACGTCTCTGCGCGCGCCTATGTTGATGATGCCGGTCGGCGCATGTACTTTGCGAAGCCTCCATCGAGGATCGTCTCACTGGCCCCCAGCATCACCGAAATGCTCTTTGCGATGGGGGCGGGAGAGCAACTGGTCGGTGTCACGGACTTTTGCGACTATCCCCCTGAGGTTCTTCAGAAGCCGAAAGTGGGCTACTCGAATCCGAACTTGGAATTGTTGGTGGCACTCCAGCCTGATTTGGTGGTGGCGCCCAACGATTTTCTCAAGCCTGATGTCATCGTCAAGCTTGAACAGCTGAAGATCCCCGTGTTCATCATGGTCGACAAGAATGTGGAGGGGATTTTTGTCCATATCCAAACGCTTGGACGCATCGTGGGGCGGTCGTCGAAAGCCGATACGATTGCGATGCAGCTTCGACAGCAAGTGACCGTGATCCAACAGCGCATCAAGGGAATGGCTCCGGTGCGGATGCTCTATGTGTTGAACAGCCGGCCTCTGATCACCGTCGGCCCGGGAAGCTTCATCGACCAGCTGATTCGAATGGCCGGTGGGATCAACGTGGCCGAGAAGAGCGCCACTCCCTATCCACGTCTCAGTATGGAGTCTGTGCTCCAGGAGGATCCAGAAGTGTTGGTATTTCCTGTCGGCAAGGCAGAGGGTATTTCTGAAAGCGAACAGCAGGCCTGGCGTCAGTGGTCGACGATGACGGCGGTCAAACAGGGCCGGCTTCACCAAATTTCCGCCGATTGGCTCAATCGGCCCGGTCCACGCATTATCCAAGGGCTTGAATCGCTTGCGGTCATTTTACATCCGGACAGTGCGACGGGTGGCCGAGCTGAACGGCAACCTGAATAGCCTATGGCAGATCTTGTCTCACCGTGGGCACAGGCCGGCGCAGTGTTGACCGTGCATCGATGGATGGCGGTGATGGGTGGACTGCTGCTGGCCTGCGTGGCCGTGCTGGTGGTCTGTCTGCAATTCGGCGCTACGTCGGTCGGCATGGGAACAGTTGCCACGGCGATTGCACATCTGTTGCGAGGGGACGAGGCAAGCTCCGCAACTCTGGGAACGTCAGAAATCATCATGGTTCAGATTCGTTTTCCCCGCGTGCTGATGGGGTTTTTCGTGGGGGCCAGTTTGGCGGCGGTCGGCGTCACGCTGCAAGCGCTTCTCAGAAATCCCCTCGCGGACCCCTATGTGCTGGGCGTGTCGAGCGGCTCAGCATTGGGTGTCTCGATGGCCATCCTGTTTGGCATCGGCTCGACCTTCATGCTGTTGCCGGTGCTCCCGCTCTTTGGATTTGCCGGAGGACTCTTGGCCCTGCTGTTCATCTATCGATTGGCCCAGTCGAAGGGCCGGTTGCCGGTTCATAGTTTGCTGCTGGCGGGCGTGATTTTGAATGCCATTTTGACGGCCTTCATCATGTTCATCACGTCGATCATGGAGCCGAATCGTTCAGCAGGACTGATGGCGTGGTTGATGGGGTCGCTCACGGCGCCGGGCTATCCAGCATTGGGCATCTTTTTGATGTACGTCGTGTGTGTCCTCGCGTTCCTCATGCACAAGGCCCAGTTGTTAAATGTACTCACATTGGGGGAGGAAACGGCTCGTTCACTAGGTGTGAATACCGAGGGGACAAAGAAACAGTTGTTTGCGCTGACGGCATTGCTGACCGGCGCCATTGTGTCGGTGAGCGGCATGATCGGATTCGTCGGGATGGTGGTTCCTCATGCCGTGCGGCTGCTCATCGGATCGGACCATCGACTCTTACTTCCCGCGTCGGCGTTAGTTGGGGGCATGTTTCTCGCGGTGGCCGATACGATAGCCCGGACGATCATGGCTCCAGCGGAAATTCCTGTCGGGATTGTGACGGCGCTCGCCGGTGGACCGTTCTTTCTCTATCTCCTCCTGTGGCGAAAAGAACGGATGTTGTGAGATGACGATCGACATCATGGGAACAACGCAATCCTGGTTGCCGGTCGGCGCTTTTGCCATTCAGGTTGAAGGCCTGTCGTTTCGATACCAGACGATGGAGGGGCAAGGGAGACGATGGACGCTGGATCATCTCTCGTTCCATGTCGATGCCGGAGAAGTCCTGGGCATTGTAGGGCCGAACGGGTCCGGGAAGTCGTCGTTGTTGAAAGTGCTGTCCGGGCTCTTGCCGATTGGCGAGGGGGATATTCGGCTGGGCGGCATCTCGCTCGGGAAACGAAGCCAGACGGAAATCGCGCGGTTGGTGGCAGTCGTGCCTCAAGAATACGCCCAGGTGTTTCCAT
>JBBRRK010000081.1:0-16066 GCA_038200765.1 Nitrospirales bacterium | reverse complement strand
GATTTGTGCGGGCCAGAGGCCGGTAGTACTCAGGGGTGGCAGCGTCTTCAGGCGAGCGCGGAGAGTGATTGCCGTTTCTGCTGCCAAGGACGCACCCTGCAGATCTCTTGGCGCCTCGTCACGCTGCGGAATCAGGGCAGCCAGTGTTTCGGGTCGATGAAAGCTAAACACCGGTCGGCTGCGAGGTTGGGGATCGAGGCCGTTCGTGAAGCGCGATTCCACGCCGGTGCTCTGATAGAGAAATGGCAATGGCCGGATATGGGCGGGCAAGTCCGTGGGAAGGCCCTTGCTGTACCTCTCGGCCTGGACTTCCACGCCGATGAGCGGAAAGCCTTCCTTCTTCGCCTCCACGACTCCGGTGGCTTTTCCATCCAAATACAGCAGATAGTCCGCAAAGCCGTGACCGCTTTGGAGTGGAAAGTTTCGAAGCACCACTCCCCTGCCTGCCCTGAGATTGGCGCTCTTGTAGTCCTGAACTCTCCAGCCTGCCTGTTCCAGCGCCTGGTCGATATGATTGCGCGCGTGATCTTCAGGGCTCGTCATGGAGCGAAGAGTACCCGTTTCCTCGCGTGAAATCACCTCGCCTTTCAGTGAACATAAGACGTGAAGGGTGAAACGTGAAGCGTACGGGGTGAGCGCGCAGACGGTTGGCCTGGTCTGTCCTGTTGATCTGGTTTGCTTCGTTCGTCTGGTTGGGCAGAGCAGGAAACCAAATAAAGCAGAAGAACCAGATGGACCAGACAGACCGACATGGGCATGTTCGTTCGAAGTACAATCCTGGCTTTGGCAGAGCTTTCACACTGGAAACGAAACGATGCTCGTGACGGCGGAGGCTAATGCTCGGAATCGCCGGCAGGCCCTTGTGGCTGCCGGCCTGGTGGCCTGGGCGGCGGGATTGTTGGTTTGGCTCTTCCCTCCTCCGTGGCTCCTGTTGGGGCTGAGTCCATTCACGTACTGGTGGGTACGGCGACGGTGTTTCCGGCGGATAGCGGTGATGCAGCAGCCGTTTCCTGACCGTTGGGAGCAGATTCTTCGCGCACACGTCGCATTCTTCGAGGCGCTTGACGATGCGGGGAAGGCGCGGTTCCGACAACTGGTGCAGATCTTTCTGGACGAGGTCCGGATCACGGGCATTCGCACGGAAGTGGACGAGACGATTCGGGTGCTGGTGGCAGCGAGTGCGGCGATCCCCATCTTCGGGTTCCACGACTGGGAATACCATCGGCTGCGTGAGGTGCTGATCTATCCTGATGCATTCGACGACGCGTACCAGAGCCATGGGGGGTCCGATGAGAATATTCTTGGGATGGTCGGGCTGCACCATTTGAGCGGAGTGATGATTCTCTCCAAGCCGGCCCTCCTGGCGGGATTCGACCATCAATCAGGCAACCAGAATGTGGGGGTACATGAGTTTGCGCACCTGGTCGAAAAGGAGGTGAGCGAGTATGGGCTCCCGCCCGAGGTGCCCTGGCTGGTGGTCCGGCAATGGGTACGGTACGTGGCCCGGGAACTGGCTCGCCCATCGAAACATGGCGCCCACATCAGCGCCTACGCCTACACGAACGAACACGAATTCTTTGCGGTGCTGGCCGAGTATTTCTTCACCTCACCCGAGTCGTTGAAGCGTCGCGACCCAGCCTTGTACGCCATGCTGCGGGACATGTTTCACCAAGACACGGGGTCGCTGCTCCGCTTGATGCCCCGGCGCCGCCAGGGGATCGGACGCAACGCCCCCTGTCCTTGCGGAAGCGGCAAAAAATTCAAGCACTGTTGCCTCGAAGGGAATACGAAGAGCGGATAGCAAGGAATCAAAGAGCTTATGGAAGATGGCAAGGCACGTGAAGGATGAAGCGTTCGGCGCACGTGGTGGGGTACAGACGGTTGATCTGGTCTATCTGGTTTATTTGGTTTGTCTAGTTGGCAGGATCGGAACTAACCAGAAAAACCAAATGAACCAGGTGAACAAGCTGAACGCCGTGGCGGATTGCTCTTGCGCACCAGTTAGACGAAGACCGATTGCCAGAGTGAGGAAATCCAATTCGTGAGGAAGGTCAACCAATCCTCTTCGACTGGTTCGGGCGGCTGAATGCGGGGTGACGGCGGCTTCGGGGCGGCAGCCATGGGCTGACTGACAGGTGCGGCTGTTGGCACTACAGTCGGCTGTGGAGCAGGGGCTTGTGCAACCGGAAATTGTGCTTGAGGAACAAGGGCTATTTGGGTTGGTTCGTTGATGGGTTCTGCCGGTGAAGGAACTGCCGATGCATTCAGTCTCTCTGCCTCATCGTGTTTGGACTTAAGGCTTTCAACGGCTGATTGCAATCTGGGCTGCTCTTTGGTCGCACGGGTGACTTCGTACCGTAGGCTCTTCTGTTGGGCGGTCAGTTGCTGGATCGTGCGAGTGAGTGTGCTCAACCGTTTTTGCGTTTCGGCATGCTCGGCCTTCATCTTCTTCGTGGCTTGCTGGAGTGCCGACGAGGAAACCTCCTTTTGCCTTGCGAGGTCAACCTGGCGTTCTTGGTAGACATTGACTTGTTGGGTGAGCCCCTGCGCTTCTGTTCGGATGCTGTCGAGTTCGGCTTTCGTCGCTCCCAGATTCGCGGTAGCGCTATCGTAGGTGCTCCGCGATACACAGGCACCGGTCGTGAGGGTGATGAGACACAACATCCCGATTGCTGCGGTGTGAATTTTTTTGGCTCGCGTCATGGTGTCGTCCTCAGAGTGATCATTCAGAAAGCGGCTCATCTATAGACTCCGCTATCTTGGTGTTCGTGCAGCATGGCACGAAAGAGAAATCTCTAGCTTGATCATCAGTATAATTTTTGATGCGAACGTACAAGCAAAACGCCGAATCCTGCACGGCCCCGCACCAGAACACAGGTCATAACGACACCGCATGGGCAGGGTGCGTTTCGACATGCGGGTGAGGAGAGCGACCGGTTCAGCTACTTGTTAGCGCGGTAGAGGGTCCGTGAAAACTCACAGCTCCATGAGGTGTCTCACCTGGGCGGCAGTCCGTGTTGCGACGAGGGTCCGGCGTGAGGGAATTGGTATGCGGTGGCTACGCGCGTCTAGCAGGATGCTGAAAAAGTCCGCCAGTGGCGTTCTCGCATCGCTCAGAGGCTCAACGAGAGTTGTTCGGAAGTCGGAAGCACTGGAGGGGATTTTCCGTTCACCCAGACCTATTGCACGGGCGAGCGGCTCTACGAAGTGCGGTCCGTACCTCCTCGCCTCTTCGCTCGCTGCGGCCTTGCTGGACGGCCTTTTTGAGCATCCTGCGAGTTGTTCATGTGTCAACGCCACGCGTAAGAACACCGCGGGATTTGAGCGTAAACTGAGTTTTTCCACAGCCTGCTAGTACTGGGGCACGACAAGGATGTGGAGGTGGTAGGGAATTCGTGGCGCTGGGTTCTGACGGGAGAGGGGGTGGCCGATGTCACAGGTCCGTAGCCTGATCAAGGGCCCTAGCATCGAAGTGGTCCTTACGAGAAGGGCTACGCGGATGCGCAGGCATGGTACATCCAGCCATGGGCGCTGAGGCGGTGATCCTGCCTCGCAGCCACCGCACCCGCACCGGTCTGCGAGACCATCATCGCCCTCTATATCAAGACCACCACTTGGTGGGGCGCGTCTTGAATCGGCTTACGCCGTTTCGCCGTATGGCCACTCGCGATGACAGACTCGCACGCAATTGCGTGTCCCTGCATACCCTCGTATGCGCCGACATCTGGTCGGCACACACAATTGTGAGCAGACCCTATAGCTTTTTGACGAAAGAATCGTAGACGCCGTAGGCCAGAATCAGTCAGATCAAGACGAAATAGATGGTGGAGATTCCGCTATAATCAGGTGGACCATCGCCCATCGGCTCATTCGCCAGCACGTAGGACACACTCGCCAGCATGACTGTGCCCGTCACTGCGATAATCCCTGTACAAATCCTTTTCATCACTCAATCCTCCCTTCCATCGGATCAAATGGGTAAATGAGGGCAACATGATACTGGAGTTGTATGGCCTGACGCAATAGCGCGTATTGCGCCATCTAAAATCTAACCCTGGACCCTATCGTTGCGCCATTTGGTTTTCTTACCTTCCGAGCCCGTATGGTACGGGCCACAAGGAGGGTAGGTATGGAGGACATTCGTATGGCGCAACGATCCAAACGAGAGTATCTGCAGTCGATCCATCACCGTTATCAGCAGGCGACACGCGCTGAGAAGCGGACGATCCTGGATGAGTTCATGACCGTGTGTGGCTATCATCGCAAGTATGCCATCGGGCTGCTCAACCGGCCCCTGGCGGCGGTGCCTCGGCCCCGCCGAGTGCCCCGGCGGCGGCCCACGTATAGCGAGGAGGTGATCCGGGTGCTCGCCCAGATCTGGGAGGCCTCGGGGTATCTGTGTGCCGCGCGCCTGAAGGCCGCGCTTCCGTCCTGGCTACCCTGGATGCGGCGGCCACTCACGCCGACGCTGGAACGGTCGCTCCTGGCGATCAGCCCGCGCCAGATTGATCGGCGACTGCAGGCCCGCAAGCAGGCGGTCAAGCGGCGCCTGTATGGCGCCACCCGCCCGGGCTCGCTCCTGAAGCACCTGATCCCGATCAAGACGGATCACTGGGATGTCACGAAGCCGGGCTACCTGGAAATCGATTTGGTTTCGCACTCCGGGGCCTCGGCCGCCGGGGAGTTTCTGCATACCTTGGACAGCGTAGACATTCAGACGGGCTGGGTGGAGCGCCAGGCCGTGATAGGCAAAGGCCAGCACGGCATCGTACAGGCGCTGACGACGATTGAACGCCAACTCCCCTTTGTGCTGCGCGGGATTGACTCCGACAACGGCAGCGAGTTCATCAATGCCCATCTGGTGGCCTTCTGCCAACGGCCCGCGGGGCAGGCGGTCCAGTTCACCCGCTCGCGGCCCTACAAGAAGGATGACAACGCCCATATCGAGCAGAAGAACTGGACCCATGTGCGCAAGCTGGTGGGCTGGGACCGCTATGACACCGTGGAAGCCCTGCTGGCCCTCAACGCGCTGTATGCCGACCTGCGAATCTTCCAGAACCTGTTCCAGCCCTCGATGAAACTGGTGACGAAGGTGCGGAAGGGCTCTCGCCTGATCCGCCGCTACGACACGCCCCGCACACCATTCCAGCGCGTGCAGGCGTGCCCGGAGGCGGACCCCCGCCAGGGGGCCGAACTGGAGCGGGTGCGGGCGACGACGGATCCCTTCCGGCTCTCCCAGCGGATTGACCAGCACCTGGAACGGCTCTGGCCGCTGGCCACCCGGGCGACGCGCACGCCACGCGAGAGGCGGCCACGGCCGGCGCAGCCGCGCGCCGCCACGCCCTGGCGCGGCTGGACGTTCAGTCCCACGCTCCAGCACCAGCCGCCGGCCCAGCGCGACGCGACGCGTGTGCCGCCCCGCATCGGAAGCGCGGTAGCCAAACCATGACGCACGGAGGTGGCCCAGGAACGACGATCGCCAGTCGATGCAGGGGAGAAGGTCAGGCTGCCGGCGCCCACACGACGGGCCCTTCGGACCTCAGGCCGCCGTCCCGCTCGGTAAGATGTTCAGATGACGCAACGATGCAGCCTTGGGTAAGGTTTTCAGATGGCTTGACAGGTAGCGTTCAAGATAGGGTGTGGAGCTGGGAGGAAAAGCTGAGGGACGCGAAAACGATGCATGGGGAAAGGCGCGTTTCTGGGGAACGTGGCTGTCTCGGCAGCTTCAGGTGGGAGGGTGAAGTCGCCGCTGGGGTTGGGTGGGTGAGAAGCGCGACTGTCTCAGTATCCTGCTAGGAGATGGTAGCGGTCTTGGCAAGCGTTCTTAATACCGTTGAGACTTCCCTGAAAGATTCAGCAAGCTTGTCGAGTTGTGATCCCTTTGACATCACCTCACTGGCGATCGACTTGAGTTGGCTATCATAGCTCTCAACCTCGGCGGCAACCTCGGACACCTTCGCGAGCATCTCTTTACACGCAGTCAGTTCCCGCTGTAGTTGCTGAGAACTGGCTTGGGTGGCCTTGATCTCCTCCATCGAAGCTTGCAGCTGTTGCGTCAATCGGCTGACATAGGCTTGCCGGTCCCGCATATCGGATTCCAGGTTGATCCGTACTTCTTCGCTCTCGCGGCGGCGCTCCTCCAGATTACGAAGGGCCTGAATCCAGGAAGCGAGGTCCCCATTGAGCGTTGGCCAATCAGGCAACGGCTGTCCACGCTCCAACGCCTTTACCGCAGGGTGCAGCCATTCGATGAATGCCATCACGTCGCCCATCTTCAGGTCGGTCGTCGAAGCGGGACTTGGCGAAAGTGTGCTCTCACGGTTCGGAGGGGCCTGTGTCGGCTGTGAGGCTGCGAACGGTTTTACTTTCCTTTGTTGGCCATTCTTCGGTTGCGCCCATCGATGATATTCCAACAGGACGGCAATACAATGGCGACACATCGGCTCTTCCGGGAGTGGGCAGCTGCACTTTGAGACGAGATACCCCTCCTTGAGGCGGATTGTCTGTTCGTAGAGGCCGGAATTCCCGATGACGGCGGACGAAATCTGGGCATTATCGGCCTCGACAATCCGAACGCGATTTTCAGAGAGGTACTGATTGCCAATGTGAAAGGCATTGCGATCAGCCACCGCCTTGATCATCGGAGGATCCAGGAGGCTTAATCGCTCAGCGGAACAGGGGATCTTGTTTCGCATGTGTTGCGTTCCCAATCGCGAACAACCCGCCACTGCTATTGCGGCGTAGTCTGAAACAGAGCCGGAGAACTGTCAAGAATCCATCGTTTTTCAACGGTCGGTTGCGTCACCGCTCGCGTCGTTCATCGACACCAATCAGATCCGTGAGTGAGACCCATCAGCAAGGGGCGGCTTTGTCGTCTGTTTGCAGCCACAGAACGCCACGCGCTTCTTCTCTTCAAAGGACTCTCCAGCGGAGAAAATTTCATCGCCATACGCGATCCATCGCAACACGGCTGTGTTGTGATCGTCCGCAATGTTGACATCAAGAGACAGTGCCCGTGCCCACTTCAACCATGCAGGGTGTTCGGTGAGCTATCACTGGATTATCCGGAACCAGATTCATCCATGATGCGTTCGTTGGACGTACAACGTAAGCAAGCAAGGGATCATTACGGAAGCGTTTTGTACAACTCACGGCTTTTTCAACATCGGCGAGGCAGCCCCTTCGCACCGACCGGTGTCAGCCACAAATAGTCCGCAACCTTCTCGCGGATCATGCCTTGTAACTCCTCGCTGCGCCCCACGTCGAACGATGTCATATAGATGCTGATCTGGCGGACCTGATCAGTCAGGCGGCGGGTCACTCGCTTCGGAACCGGAAGGTTGTACTGAATGTGCCCAGCTCCTGTATAGCTCACCAGCGGCCCAGCCATGGTGTCAGGCCCCACGCGAATCCGGTTGAGGCGCTGGACCAACGTCTTGGCCATCCCTTCGTCGCGAAACATGGAGGCGTCGAGCATCGTCTGATAGAGACTGTCGTCTCCCTTGCCATGACAGGCCTGAAGTTGCTCAAGAATACGGGCTCGATAGACCGGATCATCGACGATGGCCTCATTCTTCATGCCCCATTGCACCATCATGGGATCAGACTCCGCTTGAGCCAAACCGTTCTTGGCGACGATTCGCACCAACGGCTTCGGAGGATTCATGGCGTCCACAGTCCAATGATGATCTTTCGCCAGCTGAACCAGCGGCTCATAATCCTCGAACTGGCCGCCCCAGTTCTGTCGCCACCGGACTGCATCGAGGAATTCCTGGCGGTTCATGTCTGACCCTGAAACATACAGATCCAGTGCCGTTTGGCCGTCCCAGCCGAACATTTCCATGGCCAAGGCCGGTGTACGCCCTTCTGTCTTCAGCCTTCGCAGTATCGTCAGTGCCGCATCGATATGAAACCGATTGTGATGTTCCTCTCCTAGGTAAATGATTTCTTGCTGGAGCAACAACATCGTCCACTGGTCGAGAGAGATTGGTTGCCCCGTCGCGGTATCAATGATCTGCCATTCCTTGAACAGTGCGTGCTGCCCATCCTGTGAGGAGGCAGATGATCTGGCACCGCCTCCGTTCGTACAGGCGACGGTGAACCATAATCCCCCGACGATCAACAGCACCTTGAATGTGGTAAAGATGGCGTGTACCGCGAACATCACCGGTGTCTTACCCATAACCACTTCCTAACACAGCGCTCTCAGGATGGGCAAGCAGCAGCCTTGACGCTGATGGACCAGGTCGTTATGCTGCTACCGACTTACGAACTAACATCGACAGATCTGCGTTCACATTCCACACCAAGCGACTCATGAATTCTCCCGAACAGGTTCTCGCAGACTTTCGGTCACAGGTCACCCAACTTTTGCAGGAACGCGACAAGGAGTGGGAGGCCTCGCGCAAACTTGTTGAGGCCAAGCAGCTCAATGCAACGTTGAAACGGGTGATCAATGAAGCCCACCGCGTCGATCTTCCCGTCATTATCCGTGACGCGATCACCCTGGCGTTGGGAAACTCAGAAACCACCAGTATTCAGAATCTACCAGGCCCCCGGCTCAAAGAACTCACGGGGCTTCCTCCCACCAAAGCCATACGAGCCCTCTGTGTGTGGTTCGGCATCATTGAGGGCCCGGCGTCTCAATGGCCTGTGACCTCCCTGCGAAGCGAAGAAATTGACGCGTTCGTCCAGTCCCATCCCAATCCCTTTGACCTCTTGCTCGAAGCAGACGTGACCTCCCTGCTCGATCTGGGAGCCGGCGATCTCTCATTTGCCACAGAGTTGGTCGAGCTATACGTCGCTCCCCTTCAACAGCGGCAGCGCGAGTTGATTCTTCATGCGCTTGATCGACTACAACCAGGCTCAAAACTGGGTGGGCCGCTCCATCCGGATCGGGAGCGACTCAATGGCCTTCGCTCTCGGACTGGGCTCTCGTTTCAATTCTACGGGAACCAGGACATGTTCAACCTGAGTAATCTCGAGCAGGCAGGGAAGCTCGCACCCCGCTATACGATCGCGACCTGCTGGGCTCCCGCGACACCCACGTTTGCCTACGAACCGACCAGATTGTCCGATCAGATTATCACGCAAGAGCTCCATCGAACCAAAGGGACGTTCCGGCAGACTCACTATTTGGGCGAACCGGCACTGGAGGTCCAGCATGGGGACCGCGCTCTCCTTTTTCCACCATGGAAGTTCGAGATTCGAGGCCCCCTCGTTCTGCTAGACCTCCTGGCGCGCCGAGGCCTCCTCTGCGTTCTCGGCGCTGTCGATGCCCAGGTTTTTTGGGAAGTCCTGGCACAACTCCTCGACGACGTCCGCTACCGACCAGACAATCAGCCCTTCACATCGGAGAACCTCCCAACGATATTCGGCGAAATCTTTGAGCGATTCTCAGGCCTTGCGCATGGCGAGACTGTGAATCTCTCAGACTGCGGCCCATTACGCAGACAGATCCCACACGTGCTTCCCCTTCTCCCGACGCAGGATCCCTCCTATCGCTTCCGGTCTGTTCAGATTCTCCGGGGAGCTGTTTTCCCAGGAACTCCCGCCAGTAGTACCGCGCGACGATTTTCTGACATGGTCGAAGAAAGCTCTCCCTGGATGCTGATTCTCGTGCCGGAATAGCAGGAGGCTTATGAGGCTTATATGGACTCCCCCCTCCAGTGCAAGGTCACGGGTCATGGCGATAGGGTCTGACTGCACGCCTATATTCGGCCTCGTGGTGAACCCCTGCTCGGGTTCGGGCCCTGATGGGCATTCGCGCACCGGATCCTCATCAGAAACGCGGCCTGTGATGGCCAGTCTTGCTAACAGGATCTGAAAAAGTCCGCCAGCAGCTTTCTCGCATCATTCAGACCCTCAACGTACCCAAGAGCGTACGCATCGGGCTTTCACTCGCTGCGGCCTTACTGAACGAAATTTTTGAGCCTCCTGCGGGACGGTCCTCCTGTTGTTATGGCACGCGAGCGAACCATCGAAGTTCTCGTGTGCAGAATATAGTCTTTCCGCAGCCTGATAAAACTGAACGCGAACAGCCTAGTCGGCGCAAAGCCCTACGAGTCGCCCCTCCCCTCCAAACGGTCGATGCAAAAACTCATGTGAAAATTGACCGGCTATAGACCCTTTGTTAGACTTCGAGCGTGTCAGATCACCTTGCATGCCTGAACCACTAGGACCGTTAATCCCAACATGAGCTCAGTTCACACCATCCGGTCGATCCAGGATAATATTGCGCTGGTCATCAAGGGGAAAACTCATGTGATCGAAATGGCGGTCGTCTGCCTTCTGGCCCGTGGGCACCTTTTGCTTGAGGATGTGCCTGGTGTCGGCAAGACCACGCTGGCACATAGTTTGGCCCGATCGCTGGATTGTTCGTTTAAGCGCATTCAATTCACGAGCGATCTCTTGCCTTCCGACATCGTCGGCGTCTCCATGTTTAACCGGCAAAAACAGGGGTTTGAGTTCATACCAGGTCCGATTTTCGCTAACGTCGTGCTGGCCGACGAGATCAATCGCACCACGCCAAAGACCCAGAGTAGTCTCCTGGAAGCGATGAGTGAAGCGCAGATTTCCGTCGACAATCAGACGCATCCGCTTGAACAACCTTTTATGGTCATCGCCACGCAAAACCCTGCGGAGTATCACGGGACGTTCCCCCTTCCGGAATCCCAACTCGATCGGTTTCTGATGCGTCTCTGTATTGGATATCCCACGCTGGAGGAAGAGAGGAAGGTGCTCGACCGTCCGTATTCGTTGCACCCCGCTGACACACTGGAAGCGGTGCTGTCGGCCCACGAAGTATTGGCCTTGCAAGCCCGGGTGGATCAGGTTCATATGGAAGAGAGTCTGACGGACTATCTGCTCGCGATCGTACAAGCCACCCGTCAAAGCGAGCTCTTATCCCTGGGAGTCAGCACACGAGGGGCGCTGGGGCTGAGCAAAGCGGCCAAGGCTTTGGCGGTCGTCCGCGGACGCGATTATTGTCTCCCCGACGACATCAAAGAACTGGCGCCAATCGTGCTGTCCCACCGCGTCATGTTGAAGCGGACCCACGGCATGAGGACGCAGAGCTTCGAACAGGCGGAGCGTATGGTGCTCGACATTGTCGAGACCGTTTCCGTTCCTGTCTAGGCAGGCTCAGATGGATGTCCCGGCCAACTGGATACCCTACGAGTGTGAAGCACCTACTTTTCACCCTTCGTGCCTCCCCAGCCTTCTCTTTCGTCCGGGGCCTATCCGGGCGGCGGTCGATTCGTCTCACATCTGAAGGGACGAAGTTTTTGCTCTTCACATTCGGGATCGGGCTCGCCGCCATCAACACCGGTAACAATCTGTTTTACTTGCTCTTCGCGATGATGCTCAGCCTGATCGTGATCTCCGGATTGCTCTCGGAGCACTGTCTTCGGCGATTGGAGTTTCGCCGGCATGTGCCAGATCTCATCATCGCCAATGAGCCAACCACCCTTACCCTCTCCGTCACGAATCGCAATCGGCACCTGCCAAGCTTTTCCCTTCGCTTCTTCGATGTCGTCGAGGGCCAAGATGTCGACCGAGGCCTCGCGATCCATCTCCTGCCCGCACAGAGCTCTGTGCTCCTGTCCTATCCACTACTTGCCACAGCACGGGGGTGGGTCCGGCTTGAAGCCACCCGGGCTCAAACACTGTTCCCATTCGGCCTGTTTCTCAAGAAAGGGCACTATCCCGCAGACGCGCATCTTCTCGTCAGCCCCCCCATCAAGCCGCTCACCTTGCGATTCGTCGATGAATTAGTCAGTGAAGGGCAAGGAGAGTCCATCCTACGACGAGGAGACGGGATCCAACTCTACAACCTTCGTCTGTATCAACCAGGCGATGACTCCAGAGCTATCCATTGGATGACTACGGCCAGAACATCTCAGCTGATCGTTCGGGAAACCGAAGCGGAGGATCAACGACGCATCACCGTTGTCCTCTCAATCATCGCGCCTGAAGAACGCGAATCCCTCTTCGAGCGAAGCGTGACGTTCGTGGCATCACTGCTTTCGCAACTGACAGAGCGAGCCTATCCTGTACGACTGATCGTAGGGACAGAAGACTCAGGACTTGGGTCAGGGTCTGCCCATCTCTTGGCGATGTTGCGCCTGTTGGCGTTGTGCAAACGGCAGCCACCTGAAACTGACGCGATTGCCTACCACGGCGAGCTCCCCCCGCTCGCCTACGAAGGTGAGCGGGGCTACACGGTAGCAGTCGTACCCTGGTCGGACCAGGCGGTATCTGCAGCCACGATGCAAGCCGATCGGGTCCTCCATGCCGCGCAACTCGAAGAATTGACACATGCCTTTTGATCAAGCCCTTGCCCTCAGCTCCATCCTCCTTGCCGCCACAGCGTTTAGCGGGCTCGTGCTCGCGCAGAGTATCCCCCTTTGGATCGCCCTCCCCACAGCGATCATCCTCATCATCTCGCTGTTTCACGTTCGAGGAGGCCTGTTCATTCGTCGGACGATGGCTCAGGTCAGCGCCTCGCCAGCCCTGTGGAATGTCCTGCTGATCGGCGCCTTTCTCATATTGCTGATCGATCTCACCGTGGTATCACGAGACCTTCTCCCGGCCGGCATCCACTTTCTAGTCGTACTGCTGGACATTAAGTTGCTCACCCTTCAACAGCGACGTGATTTTAGGCATCTCTACGCGATTAGTCTCATGGCCATCCTGGCTTCCGCGGCGCTTACTACAGATGCGTGGTATATCCCGATTTTTCTGCTGTATCTGCTCGCGGCTGTCTGGACACTCTTGCTGTATCACCTGACCCAGGAAACGGGCGAAACCTCTGTCGTCGCCACACCCTCAGGCACGACAGCGTGTCACACGATATTTCCAAGCCGCATCACTCACCGCTTCTTTTGGTTGACGAACGGAACTGCCGTCGTGGCGATTGCTCTGACGCTTACTATTTTCTTTCTCATCCCTCGCATTGGTGCGGGCATGCTTCAAAAGACAAGCGGGGAGGCACTGCGGACGACGGGGTTTTCCGAGCGGGTCGATCTGGGGACGATCGGGTCTGTCAAACAAGATCCTCAGATCGTGATGCGGATTGAATTGCCGGACCAGTCCTCGATTGAAAAAGATCGACTCTATCTGAGAGGGCTCGCGTACGATCAGTATAATGGACGATCATGGAACCAGAGCGAAACCCGTCGGCGCGCGTTGAGTCTCGCCGCTGATGGAACATTTTTGGCCCGCCCAGCCGGCAGCCGTCCTCGAGACAGCCTGTCTATACCGATTCGCCAAGATATCCTGTTAGAAACACTCGATACGGCAGTCCTGTTTGCCGCACCATTCGCTGAACGTGTGAGCGGCGAGTTTCGCACCGTACAGACCGATGCCATGGGTGGACTGTACTTGCCATTTCCTCCTTCTTCCCGCATCCGATACTCCGTCACCTCTCAGGTTCCACGGCTTGACCCGGACGAACAAACCGCATCAACCCTGGTCTATCCAGACTCAATCCGTTCCCACTATCTTCACGTTCCCGTGGGATCACAGCAAGTGGCGGACTTAGCCCATCGCGTCACCCAACAAACCACGACTCCATTCGGGCGAGTGGTGGCAATCCAGCAACATCTCTTGGAGAATTACCGCTATAGCCTTGAAAGCGACACGGCCACACTCAGTCATCCGCTCGAGGAATTCCTTTTCACGCGAAAAACAGGATATTGTGAACATTATGCAACCGCTATGGTCGTGATGCTGAGAACCGTGGGCATTCCTGCTCGACTGGTGACAGGATTTTTAGCCACGGAATGGAACGAATACGGCGGCTATTTCACCGTGCGCCAGCGAGATGCCCATGCCTGGGTCGAAGTCTACTTTCCTTACTCAGGCTGGATCATCATGGACCCCACCCCCACAATCAACACACTCGTCGCGACCAATCGCTGGGAATCCTTGCGCCGACTCGGAGAATCTGTTCGATTACAGTGGGATCGACTGTTCGTGCGTTATAGTGCGAAGGATCAACTGGCAGTGGTTCATGGAGTACGAGAAGGCAGTGATGCGTTGCGTGAATGGGTGAGTCGCTGGAGTTCGTTGATCAGCGCGCCGATAGGTCAGGTCTTCAGCCGCCTGACGCAGATGGCCAGAACGTTTCAGCCCGGCATGCTGGAACTCGCGACAGGAGTGATCGTGGTCAGCTTGGCCCTAGTGCTCCTCATGCTTCGGGATAGAATAGGGCTCTGGGTCGCCGCCCATCTTCCGACATCGCATCCGCAGTTTGCGATCGCCCAGCTCTATACTCGCATGGTTCGTATGCTGGAGAGACACGGCGTGAGCAAGCCCTCATCTGCCACAGCCAGTGAATTTGCCAGACTAGTTGAACAAGAATGGAAAGCGGCCGGTCCCATGGTGGCTGATGTGACAGCCCTCTATCATCAGGGACGATATAGTCGAACCCCGCTTACTGCAGGCGAGCTCTCTCGTGCGGCTGAACTGGTAGGGCGGCTGCAATCGCTTATACACGTGGCCCGTTAACCATCTAACCGCTGCATAGCCTCGGCCCATTTCAGACATGGCCAGGCCGTAACCATTCTCCATTACCTTTCTAAGCACCACGCTGATCTATTTTTCGACAGGGTGAGGTCTTGCTTGCGCAGGGGGACCGCGCGCCAGGTGCTGACGGAAAATTGGAAGGGGCAAATCCTCACAACTCGCTCAAGGGCCATCCCCAGGCCTGTTCTGGTTGGGTATTGGAGAGAAACAGTTCATCTTGACGGGATCCATATATCCAAGAAGCCAGCTGGCCTACAAGCAAAGTTGGTCATGCGTAGGCGGAGTGTCTGCGCCATAACATAAAGAAGACGGTACTAGCGGGCAACCTCCACTACTGACTGGCCCTAGGGCGATGTCGAGATCACCAGCTTGATCGACAAACTCGACCATCACCGTCTCTTGACCATCTACACGAATGGATTGTTACAGTTTGGGTATCACGACATACGTGTGGGCTCGCTAAGACAACGGGCTCCAAGTAAGCCCTTGCCCCTGAGCGCGCCAAGCTAAAAAATGGTCGATACCGGAGTGTGGTGCCCACGCCATGCAGAGTACGAACCGCCTCCGCAACCGATGCAACGGTTACGTCAATCCTGTCTGCATGACCTGTGAAGAGAAAAGTGCTCCGCCCGGGAAATTGAGCAGAATCACCCATTCGTAATCATGCTAGAGGGGAGGAAGGTCTCTTGAGAAGAAGACTGAATGTTGGAGCGGGAAACGGGATTTGAACCCGCGACCCTCGCCTTGGCAAGGCGATGCTCTACCACTGAGCTATTCCCGCTCGATCATGTTATTCAGAGGGGTGGAATTCTACTGATGCGGCATTGAAGCTGTCAAGCAATCTAGCAGACCATGCTCATCATTGTTGTGATATTGCGAGATTGTTACTTTCGTTACCGTTACATTGGCACAAAGGCGCTACTAAAAGGTAACGCATTAATATTGTGATCAAATTATTGATTTATTGAGTATTTATCTATTAAAGTCGTGCGGGCAGTCGTAAGTGATACATCAAGTACTCAGCGATGCCAAGCCAGATCGTCATCAACAATAGCCTTTAATTAATTTTAAATCTGACTATTCAATTACTTAACACATGTTGTCTAGCCTCAATGGATCTGTGGTATTTGGCCTGTATATTGCGAGCAAAGTTAACAAACACAATAGAAACAGAATATACGGACATGATTCGTTGACCAATGGCAGATTTGACTCTTCCTGTTTTTAAGGCAGTTCACTGAGAAAATTGGAGTCTGGGTTTCCGATCTCATGAGTGAAGTCGCGCGGGCTTGAATGAAGCCCTCAACTGTAGGAGGTGTTACCCATGTTTTTGTCACGGAGGCAGTTCTTAAAGGTCACGGCGGGGACGGTCGCCGCAGTGGCGGTGGCGGACAATGTCCTGGCGTTGACGGCGCTCCAGCCGGTCATCGAAGTCGGGAACCCGTTGGGGGACTATCCGGATCGGTCCTGGGAGCGGGTGTATCACGATCAGTATCGCTACGATTCGTCCTTTACCTGGGTCTGTTCTCCGAATGAC
>JBBRRK010000080.1:0-16108 GCA_038200765.1 Nitrospirales bacterium | reverse complement strand
CCACCTGGGCCTTGAAAGTGGCCCCGTGATGGCGTCTCGTTCTCTTCATCGCCTCGCTCCTCTAGTTTGCCACCCGCTGGTGGCGTTGGTGAAGCAAGGCTACCACTTATCACACTGTCCGAATTTCCGGGGCCCCCTCTGGGTATAGGTATATGGAAGTCCTATGGAAAAGACAAGATGGAGTAGGGTGGGAGGTGAAGAAAGTAAGCGCCTCCGAGGGTTGCATTTGCCCAAGACCGGAGTGTATAAAAAAGGTCTGAATTTATTGAGAATTCATCTTATTTTCTCACAAGTTGGTGGTGAATCGGCATGAAGGTTTCACTGCTTTTTCCTCCAACGTGGCATCCATCACAGCCGTATCTGAGTCTTCCCTCGTTGACAGGATTTCTGGCGCAAGGGGGCGTCACCGACGTATCCCAGCGCGATCTTGGAATCGAACTGTTAGATAAAGTGGTCACCTATTCCTATGGGACCACGCTCTATCAGGAGTTGGTCGATAAACAGCGGACGCTTGAGCGGGAACGAACCGGAGACACTGGAGCGGGAAGTGCCGAGCATTTGGCGAGAGTGGTGGAGTCGCTAGACCGCTTTCCCTATCTCATTGATCGGATTGAGCCAGCCAAGGAGACTCTTCGGGGGGAGGGCTTCTACGATCTTGAATCCTATAAAGAAAGCCTGTTTCTCATCGATAAATGGTTGGAGGTGCTCTCCACACCGTATTTCCCGACTCGACTGACGGTCGTCGACAATCAGTTCGGTAACTGTTCCATCTATTCATCCAAAGATCTGATGAAGATTATCAGGGATGAGACCCAGAACCCCTACATTCGGCTCTTTCGCGAGCACTTCGTGCAGTCGGTTGTCGGTGACCAGCCGGACTTGATCGGCGTGTCGATTACGGCGACCTCGCAGATTATCCCCGGTCTGACACTCTGTCGTTTGATCAAGGAAGCCGCTCCCAACATTCATCTGACCATTGGCGGCAGCATCTTCACCAGATTGGTCGACAACGTGCGTCGCTGCCCGAGTCTCTTCGATCTGACCGACGATATCATCGTGTTCGAAGGCGAGACCGCGTTGCTCGAACTCGTCAATCAATTGGCCGGGAAAAAAGATTTCAGCAAAGTCCCGAACCTGATCTATCGCCAGAACGGGAAGATTACGATCAACCAGCCGTTTTATTCCGAAAATATCAACCAGTTGCCGGCGCCCAACTACGACGGCTTCCCGCTCGGACTGTATTTGTCGCCGGAGCCGGTATTACCCGTGCAGTTTTCACGAGGCTGCTACTACAAGGATTGTGCGTTCTGCGCCCTCACGCTGGATCACCAGAATTTCAGGCAGAAAGACCCGGGACGGACGATCGAGGAATTGGAGTGGCTCAAACAGCGGTATGGGGCTCAGCGGTTTTTCTTTACCGACGAGTGTGTGGCTCTCTCCCCGGCTAAACGGTTGTGCCAGCAGATCATCGACAAGAAGCTGGACATCAAATGGACCTGCGAGATGCGGTTCGAAAAGCATCTGACCCGTGAACTCCTGATTTCGATGCGGGATGCCGGGTGCCTGAAGATTGTGTTCGGATTGGAGTCCTTCAATCAGCGGGTGATGGACTTTATGAAGAAAGGGATCAAGCAGGAATGGGTGCGTCGGATTGCCGACGATTGCATCGACCTGGGGATCGCGTTGCATTGCTACATCATTGTCGGGTTCCCGACCGAAAAGGAAGAGGAAGCCAGGGAGACGATGAATTTCATCGTGGAGAACGAGCGGCTACAGGGATTGTACGGGTTCTCGTGTCAGCCCTGCCTCTTCGATTTGGAAAAAGAAGCGCCGATCATGAGCGACCCCGGCAGCTATGGAATCAGGCGGATCATGCGCCCGTCGGCAGAGGATTTGAGCCTAGGCTTCTTCTATGAAGTGTCGGAAGGCATGACACCGGACGAAGCGGAGCGCTTGTATCAGCATGTCTACGAAAAAGTCAGCGAAGTCGTGTGCGAGTTGCCGTTCAACTACTCGATGGCCGACGGATTGCTGTATATCGCGCGGGCCAAGGTCCAGGAAGTGGGCGTGACGCAGCCCGCGGGGTCGTCATGAGTCTGTCCTGCACGAGGTTGACCCTGTTTTTTTCTGATCGGTATCATTCGCATGTCCCTCAAGGGGGTACAGCGTGATTGCCGTGAATCCCACCATCGACCGGATGACGGGGAAGCTGAGCGATCAATCCCTGCTGTTTCAATACACGATCAAGCTTGTTCTGATCGTGTCCTTCGCAGAATTGATCCTGTATCGGCTCGTGTCGCGGCTAGGGATGCATCTGAGCAAGCTCGCCCAGGAGCATGAATGGATTATCCCGACCTTCACGGCGCTGACGCAGATCGGGCAGTGGCTGCTCAATGTTGTGGCGATTCTCCTGTTTCTTGCTCTGAGTGTGGCGGCCATCAATCGGGTCTCAAATCGTGGGTTTACCGGATCGAACATCATCGTCATTCCCTGTGTCGCGCTCCTGTTGCTCCTCACGGTGGGATTTTTATTGATCCCACCCGCCTTCTTGGGGTCTGCTATTTACAACCTCGTGGCGTTGGTCGCGTTGGTCTGTCTGATGGTGGAATACCTCTCTACCCACACGGAATGGTCACATCGGGCGATGGGCATCACCTATCTCCTGGGGGTTGGGGGGTGGTTGTATTATCAGATCGTGTCCACCATCTATAGTTTTATCGGAACCGTCGCGGCCCCGCCTTTTGTGTACGAGGCGCATCGCGGAGGTGAAGGGCTCTTGGTCTTGTCCAGCATCCTGGTGATGTGGGCCTATTATGGGCAGGGCGTCTCGTTTCGGACGCGCAATCAGCGGCAACGCCGGCGCGCCATCTGGTTTTGGGCAACCTCCATATCCGTATTTACGGTGATGTTGTTCTTAGACTATCTGCTCCATCGGTATGATGCTGGGATGGCCAGTAGCATTCGTAAGGCGGCAGACGGCATCGGATGGATTTTTCAGTTCGGCATGGGCTACACGTTTTTCCTCCCGTTTGCGTTCTACCTGACAGGCTTGTTGTGTTGGTCGTACACGGTCATTAAGCTACTCAACATGGGGCGACTAGCCGGCTATGGCCTTGGATTGATGTTTATTGCGGGGTATGCGCTTCTCTATTCGAATCTGACACTCATGGTAGTACTTGGCGCCATGCTCTTGACGATGGACCGGCACCGGCGCGATGCGACGGATCAGGCGTCGGCGAAGAACGCGCCCATAGTCAGTACACCGGATTCATTGGTGGGCGGACAGATCTAAAGATTTTTTTACTACGGGGATCGCATGAACGAACCAACTTCTGCTCCTGAACAAAGCCAGACTCTCATCGATTCCGGAGATCAACCGCTGAGCCCAGACGAAGAAATCCTTGAGATTGAAAAACTGTTGGCGATCGAGCCAGACGATTTCCAGGCTCGCTGCCGATTAGGTGAGCTGTATTTCAGCAAAGGCCGGATGGATGACGCGCTCGTGGAGGTCAAGAAGTCAATTGAGATGGCGGAAGGGCTCCGCGCAGAGATGAATCGGTCGCTCGCGATGTACTATTCGAATTTGGGCACGATCTACGCGACGAAGGGGATGACCGACGAAGCAGAAATCGAATTTAAGCATGCGCTCGACGTGTTTCCCCACGATGTCCTGGCGCTGTTCAATCTTGGGCGAGTCTATGCCGATAAAAAGAAGTTTATGGAAGCCAAGGGGTATTACGAGCGCCTCGTGGAAATTACACCGGACGATCCCATGACTTGGTATAATCTCGCCGGTGTCTATGTCGAGCTCGACAATCCCCAAGTCTCGGACTACAACACCATCGATATGGCCATTCAATGTTATGTTCGCACGCTCGAGTTGGACCCGAAGCATCTGGAGGGCAGTTTCAAGCTGATGGAGTTGGCATTGAATCACAAAAAGACGGATCTCGCCATTAAGGTCATGGAAGATGCCGTCGAACAGAATCCCGAAGAGCCGCTGGCCTACTATAACTTGATTAGCGTCTATGACAAGGCGAAGATGTTTGAACAGGCTGAGCAGGCCCGGAAGCGGTTGAAGGAACGATTTTCCAAACGGATCAAAGACAGCAGCGCACCCTGATCGCTCCATTCATAGGGAGGAACATACCATGTTTGGAAGTCTTGGTATTACAGAGTTGATCCTGATTCTCTTCATCGTGCTGGTCATCTTCGGCGCAGGCAAATTGCCGCAGTTGGGAGAAGGCATCGGTAAGGCGATCAAGGGCTTCAAGAAGTCCGTGCATGAGGCGGACGCGATTGAAGCCGAAGCCCAAGCGGCCCAGGAGACGATGGCCGCCGCTCCTCAGCAAGCGGTTCAGGAACCCACGGTGCAAGCACCGCCTTCCGTGGAACAGTCAGCCGCGCCGGTTCATTCAGCATCACGCGGCTAACCAGCCGAGATAGGGCGACAGGCATATGGAAGTCGAGCTTCAACTCGCGACAGGCTATATCGAGACCTTCGCAGGTAACGGCAAGGCCCGGAGCACCGGCGACGGAAAACGGGCGATGAAGTCAGGGACTCCACTGCCTCATCACGCCGCGCTCGACAAGGACGAGACCTGGTTTTATTTTGCCGAGTCCGGGTCCGATCGTATCCGGCGGGTCAATCTCCGGGAAGGTACGCTCCATAATTTCGCCGGGATCGGCGAAACCTGCTATAGCGGCGACGAAGGCCTCTGTGGGGAAGCCGGGCTCTATTTGCCGCTCGACGTCGCGTTCGACTCCCGCAACGATCTCTATATCTGCGATTCCGGCAGTAACCGTATCCGGAAAGTAGACCGTGAGACCGGCATCATCACGACGATTATCGGAACCGGGCAGCATGTGTTCAATGGAGATGGTCCGGCCCTTGAGGTCAATCTGACCTGGCCTGCCGCCATCGCGTTCGACCCCAATGACGTGATGTACATCGCCGACACCCAGGCGCACAGAATCCGTCGCTACGATCCCCTGACAGGCATGGTGACGACGGTTGCCGGGACGTGGACGGCAGAGGATGAAGCTCGTGAGCAGCCACTCGTGGCGAGGAATCTGGTGGTGCTCTCCGGCGATGCCATCGGCATCGATTTCAGCGACGACCATGGCTGGCTCATGCCGGTCTGTTCGGACGGACTGGATATGTCCATGTATCTCGACGATGGAAAGCCCTCGCTCGAGGCTCGCCTCTATGATGTCGTCGGGCTCACGGTAAACGGAAAAGGCGATGTTATTTTTGTCGACAAGGGCAGTAACCGCGTTCGCAGCATCGATCACAAGAGCGGGATTATTTCGACGGTGGCCGGCGTCTGCCGGTATGGGTACGATGGTGACGACAAGCCGGCCATCAGAGCCATGCTCCATGCGCCGGAAGCCGTGGTGGTTGATCAGCAGGACAATCTCTACATCTCCGACACCATGAACCATCGTGTGCGCAAGGTTGAAGTTGCAACTGGCCTGATCACGACGGTGGCGGGCAATGGAGAAAGCGGCTACGAAGATAAGAATATGGGTGGCTGCGGCGCCGCGCGTTTCGTGGCGAAAGAGTCGGCAGGGATGGTGAAACATGGAGATGGGCTTCTCGGCGTGGAGGCTGTCGTGAATTCTCCAGTCGGACTCTCACTGGACTCCCAGGGGTATCTCTACATCTGCGAACGGGGCGAAAACAAAATTCGCCGTGTGAAACTCTGGTAGCCATTCGCCTGCGGTCGGTTAGCCCCGCTCGGGCTGTGTGGTAGTCTGAGCCCATACGATGTGCTCGCGCCGGTCACCCGAGGGCTTTGCATAGTGCGTACAACGACGACGATGTCTTCCCGCCCGGTCCTGCTCCTGTTCTTCTTCATTCTGGTTGTAGCCGGCGTCTTAGTCGGCGTTGGTGTGCCTCTCGTCAGTTCCGAGGGGATGATTATTCGCGCGCGCCTCGTGGAGGGAGAGCTGCCGACGGAGCCTGATGATGGCGGTTGGGCCAAGGTCTCGCCGATGACGCTTCCATTGAGTGGTCAAGTGATTACCAGGCCGATCTGGCCGGAGCCGAGCGCACGAGCCTTGACGGTGCGGTCGCTTCATAACGGCACCGAGATCGCGTTTTTGCTTGAATGGCAGGACAACACGAAGAACGACCGTCTGACGCCGGGGACCTTTCGCGACGGCGTGGCGATCGGACTGCCGCTCGGCGATGCTCCCGCGTTTTTCTGCATGGGTCAACTCGATCACTACATCAATATCTGGCATTGGAAGGCCGATTGGCAAAGTGATATCGATCGCCGGGCCGCCAAGACTTCCGAGAAAGCGCGCGACGGCGTGCGGACGTTCGAAGTCATTCCACGACGAGCCTCTTCTGTCGAGGACCTCATCGGTGGGGGCTTTAGTACGTTGACGACCAAAGACAAGCAGGGCCGAGTTCAGGGAAAGGCTGCGTGGAAAGATGGGGTGTGGCGTGTTGTTATGCGCAGACCCTTGGCGAGTGAAGAGCAGGAGAACGAAGCGAAGCTGATTCCCGGTCGGGTGCAAGCCGTGTCGTTCGCCGTATGGAACGGTGAGAACAAAGAGCGGAACGGGCAGAAATCCGTCGCGCCCTGGTTTCAGTTGCTCATCGACCCTATTACGAAGCTCTAGCAGGATGCTGAAAATGGAGGCGGGGTAGCTGGGACGATTCCCGTGCTCGCGCAACACGCGGCTCAAGAAAGCCTTCGTTGGACACGCGCAAGGGGGATCATTCCAGCCATCCCGTATAAGTGATGGTTCGCTGCGGCCTTGCTGGACGAACTTTTTGAGCATCCTGCGGGAGTGATCTTCCGCAGATTGCTGAGTTCCGTGGTGAGATGGCAGTACGATGAAAGGCACGGACGTTGGAGAATACTCGAAGCCGTTCAGTCAGTGCTCACACAAAGGCCCTTCGGAGTGGAGGGGCCTTTGTCTTGTGTGTCAGCCTCTACATGGGAGCATTGGGCGGCCTCGTGCCGGCATTGGTGAGCGCGGCGGATCAGGAACCGATGACCGTGGATGAAGCCGCGCGATTGGGTGAAGAATTCGGTGTGATTGTCGGAGATGTAGACGAGGGTATCAAAAAAGTATTGAAGCTCGAACGGGCGCAAGGCGTTGCGGTGTTCGAAGTGATCGGGAGCTCGCGCGCCGATTATGCCGGCATCAAGGTCCGATCTGTCATCAAGGAGATCGACAAGACCGAGATTCGAAACATGATTGATTTTGGGAGAGCGATCAAGCGAGGCATGAAAGAATGCAACTTCACCGTCGGCACCTATGAATCGGCCGACCCAAGCGATCCGGTCGGGTGGGGGGTGAATTTCCATTTTGTCGGATGTAAACGGGATTGAGGATGGTACGACGCACACCGAACGCTCAACGAATTGCGGTGGGCTTCTTTTTCATACTTATTGCGAGTGTCATTGGCCTGTATCATGGCCTTGCCGTTGCACAGAAGGCAGAGGCTCCGACGCCTGCTGATTGGGTGGCGGACATTGAAAAGATCTTCATCCGATCGGAAGACTGCAAACAATGCCACGATCGGCACTATGAAGAATGGAAGGGCGCACGCGAGCAAACGCCGGATCTTAAGACGTTCGGCCGCGTCGATGCGGCGCTCTTGCATGGGGCGTCGCTGGAGTCGCCGGTCTTCCGCACGGTATTGGGCGTCTGGCTGCAGACCGATCCAACAGCTGACGAGCGCCGCCGCTGTCTTGCCTGTCATGTGCCATCGACGACGGTGTTCCCTCAATATGTCGACAAAATTGTGGCACAGGTGTTAGCTGGTACGCCGCAAGTGGAGGGTATCGGCTGCGCCTCCTGCCATCTGATCAAGCAGGTTGAGCAGACGCCGAACTCTCCGCCCTCGTTCAAGATCGAGCCTGGCAAGATGATCTATGGGCCCTACGCAAATCCAGAGGAAAACCTCGTGCATCCTGCCACGCAATCCGAACTGTTCCGTGGCGCGAACTATTGTGCGTCCTGCCATTTTGATAAAGTGAAGGATGTGATGCGGAAGGATTTGGCTGGTGAGATCTTGCAGGGGACGGTGTGCCAAGACTGCCATATGGAGCCCTCGACCGGCAGCTCTACCTCGAAGCGTGGCGCGATGACCCGCGCGATCGGCCGGCATTGGTTCCGCGGGGTGGTGGTATCCGGCACTATGCTCAAGAATCGAAATCTTCAGGCCGAGTGGATGCCCCGCGTGGACCTTGAAACTACCACGTCTGCCTCTGCGGTGGAGGGGACGGCGCTGGTGAGAATCGGCAGCCTCCCTCACAGCTTTCCCGACGGCGATCCTGTGCTCAAACAGTTTTATCTGGTCCTGACTGCCAAGGATGCGCAGGGTAAGGTGCTGAAGGAAGAGACCAAGCAGTTTGGTTTGTCCTACGACAAAATTCTCAGGGGTCCGATTCCTGATCCCTTCATCAAGGGGGGCCATACGCGGAAGGTCCCCTTCACCCTTGCGATTCCGGCAGGGTCGACGGCTGCATCGATGGAAGCGGTGTTGAACTATGCGTTGATTCCGACGCCAGAACCGGCGCTCAAAGAAAAATATCTGGCGACGTTGGCGACCGACAAAGAGCGGGAGAGCGCGGAAAATATTTTCGATGAGTATACGCAGCCTCGCCTGCTGACGTACCGGGCCAAAACACTATAGCAGGATGCTGAAAAAGAAGGCGGGGTAGCTGGGACGATCCCCGTGCTCGCGCAACGTGCGGCTTAAGAAAGCCCTCGTTGGACGCGCGCAGTTGGGATCATCCCAGCCACCCCTTGAAAGTGATAGTTCGCTGCGGCCTTGCCGGATGAATTTTTGGAGTATCCTGTTTGGCCTCGAAGCAGAAAGATCAGGATGATGGCGAGGAATTCTGTCCCTGTGAAGATTGGAGTCGGCACCGCAATTTTGGCGGTGGCGTTGTTTCTCGCGCCTTGGCTCGACCTCGGGACAGTTGCACAAGAAATAGCGATGTCGCAGAGCACCATCGAACAGGCTTTCCCGACTTCGAGCAAGTGCAAACGGTGCCATGAGCGTGTGTTTGAAGAATGGGACACCTCTCCACTCTCGCGCTCGATCCATTCTCCGGCCTTCCGCGCTTCGCTTGATGCATTCTTGTCCTCTCCGGCAGGAAAAGACAAATCCCAGTGTTTTCGCTGCCATGCGCCGCACGTGCGCGAATTTCCCGCTCACGTCCAGCTCTTTATCAATCAGGCCAAGGCAGGCGACCCGTCGCTGGATGGGGTGGCCTGTGCGCAATGCCATTTGATCAAGCAGGTCGATCGGACAAAACAGCCGCCCGAGCCCAAGTACGAACTCGAGAGCAAGACGATCTATGGTCCGTACAAGGATGCTGTTAAGAACCGGGCACACCAGTCGATGGAGCTGGGGCTGTTTCAAAAGTCCGATCTCTGCCTCAATTGCCACCAGTCGGTCCCCTCGGCTATCGGCTTAGGTAAGACCAACGATTTACTGGGCAACTGGGATCAAAGCAAGGCCGTGAAGTCAGGCAAAGAGTGCCAGACCTGCCACATGCCGGAGCAGGTCGGCGAGTCGGCCAACGGGGAGGAGAAGCGGAAAACCGCCAACCATACCTTCCCTGGTCGTATCGGCAAGTTTCGCCAAGAAGCGGCCAAGCTGGACGTCACAACAAAAATCGAGGGCGAGAAAACGACGATCACTGTGAAGGTGCAGAGTCTCGTTCCGCATAATCTGCCGACCACTCATCCGGCCTGGGCGACCGTGGTGTTGGATCTGGATATCAAAGGGAAGAATCTGAAGACCGTGTTTACCGACAAGCGCATCTATGGACGAGTCTATCAGGATGCCAAGGGCCAGAATACGAGCTTCGACTTTGAGGCGGTCAAAGTTATTGAAGATACGGTCTTAAAGCCGGAAGAAACGCGCGTCGAGACCTTTACCTTCCCCACGCCACAAGACACCAAGACGTTCGATGTGGAGGCGGCTCTCAGCTACGCGCCAATCACAGGTCCTGCCCAATTTCTGCAGCGTGTCGAAGCCGAGTCCTCCAAGGGATCGCAAGACCCGGTCTTCCAGCCGATCGAGATCGTCAAGTACGTGGAGAATGTCGCAGTCAATAAGTGAGCTCTCACGCGTGAAACGTGAGCGGTGAAACGATAGTGAGGTGAAGGTGTTGGCAGCCTCGTTTCAGGCTACCGTTCACGTTTTACGTTTCACGAATTATTCGGCAACGATGCTGGAGCCCGGGGACTTCATCTTAAAGATCTGCACGGCGTTGTACATGCCCTTAGCCGGGTGGTTGAGGATGAGGCGGGAATTCGTGATGTGGGTGTCGAGCAATTCGTATTGCCCACCGCTGAAATAGATGTCGCAGTCATCAATCGCACAGTTCTTGTACACGTGGTTATCGAGCGACAGCTTCGCCTTGCTGAACTGTTGCCCCTCCACCAAAATATAATCCGGCGCGACGCCCACGAGCATGTCCTCCACCGCGCACTATAGCAAGTCTCTTTTTCAACTGCAAACCGGCACGCAACTGGGTTGTTGTCTTGATCGATTAGCGCAGCAGGTTGGAGTGTGGTGTTGATGCCGTCAAATTTTAACAGAATGTACTCGAATTCCATGGCATTGATTTCATGGCTCACGTGGGGAGGCGTGGTCGAGCGCCAGAGACCGGGACCTATGGAACGGAGCCAGGGTCCCATGGGGGTACTCGTGGACCTGACCATGACCGTCACAGATTGGAATCGGTGCGGGTTCTGCGGGATCTGCAGGCGCAAAGGGGAGGGAAGGGGGAGGCAGGCTTGCCAGACACAGGCAGACTTTTTCGCCTTCTCCATGGCGAAGATTGTCGCATCGGTCACGAACATGGGTTCCGATGGAATGGAGGTAAGGACGGGACAAATTGTCGCGTGTTTTGAGAAGGGAACTGTAAAAAAAAGACATCCTTCTTGGGAACTCCTGCGGAATGGTGCTAGTATGACCGCACTTCGAACGGAATCCTTCTATGTCTGCCTATCCCGATGAGTTGGTGCGTGTGTTTGTGACACCACCGATTGCGTTTCCACAACTCGTGCCGAGCCGCACCTGTCTCCAGTGCGATGTCTGTTGTCGGTTCCCCGACCCCGATAGCGCCCTCCGCCCGTATTTCACCGAGAACGAAATCGCTCAGGCCTTAGCTGGGAACGTCGAGGCAACCGCCTTTCCCAATCGGCGAGGGTCACAAGTCATTCTGGTTCCCGCCCCCCATGGAGAGGGGTATCTTTGCCCAGCATTCGACGCGGCAACCTCAATCTGTCGCATCTACGAGCAGCGTCCGTTCGATTGTCAGCTCTATCCCCTGGCGCTCATGTGGGATGAGCGGCAGGACCAGGTGTTGTTGGGGTGGGATAGGAAATGCCCCTTCATGCGAGAAGAGATTCCGGAGGATATTCAGCGACATGTCGACCGAGTGATGACCTTGCTCGATCGACCGGGCATCTGCGACCACATTGTCGCGCACCCTCGCCTCATCGGGAGGTTTCAAGAGGATGTGGTCGTGCTTGCCCGCCTTCCGTGCCTCACAGAAGCCTTGGCTGGTTACTGGGGACCTGCGCCGCTGCATCGGTTCACGCTGGACGATATTCCACGCATGACGACGGCCTTGGATCGCTCGGGGTGCTGCCGCGCGCAATCGCTCGCAGCCTATTCGTCGGTCTATCACTACATGTGGAATGGATTGCTGGCCTATTGGTGGATGGAGCTTCAAGGGACCTTATGCCTCTTCGCACAATCGTCGGACGGCTGGTTCATGCCCCTGCCTTCGATCGGAGCCGGTCCGATCGACGGGCCTCTGTCGGTCGCGATGGGGCTGTTGCGGCGCTGGAACGGCGATTCGCCGGTCAGCCGAGTCGAGAACGTGTCCGCTCAGTTAGTGCCAGAGTTGGAACGGATGGGATATCGTGTGACGCCCAAGGAACCTGACTATCTGTATCGTGCGGCGGACCTTGTATCCTTGGCGGGGGACCGGTATAAATCTCACCGTGCCATGTGCAATCGATTCGAACGAGCGCAATCGTGTGCGGTGGATTCCTATCGGGTCAGCGACCGCCAAGACTGTCGCGCCCTCCTCGCGGAGTGGTCACGGCAGAAGCAAGAGGGAGAGCTCGAGACGTTCGGGGTGATGTTATTAGCCGATGCGACGCCGGCGCACGAAGTCGTCTGGTCACAGGCGCCGTCCCTCGGACTTACGGGGAAGGTGGTCAGGATTCGCGGTCGGCTGTGCGCCTATACCTTCGGCTATTGGTTGACGAACACAACATTTTGTGTCCTCTTAGAGGTTGCGGACCGTACCTATCCAGGTCTGGCGCAGTATCTCTTTCGTGAGACCTGTCGGGCGGCCCTGGCGGAAGGGGCCGAGTATATTAACGCGATGGATGATGCGGGCCTTGCTGGGCTGCGCGCATCGAAACAGGCCTATCACCCCGCCATGCTGATTCCCAACTTCGTGGCCTCTCCGGCGCCTGAATCATGAAGACCTCAACGGCCATATCCGTCCACAACCCTCGCCGCTATTGGTGGATGCCCTATCTTCTGATCGGCGTGACCCTATTCGTGGTCCTGGCCGGTATCGTCATGATTCGGTTCGTCGAATTTCGCTTCGTGGAGGCGACGGGAGGAGAACTCAGGCTGGCTGCGGAGGAAGTTGCCGAGAAACTCGACCGGATGCTGTTCGAACGCCAAGGCGACGCCCTCATGATGGCCCGAGCCTTTTCGTTGCGACACTCCGATCCGAGATATTTTTCCGAGTATCTGAAGTGGGTGAAGACAGAGTATTCCCCGATCTATCTGTGGTTAGCGGTCACGGACAGTCAGGGTACGGTCGTGGTGGCGACGGAGCCCTCGCTGGTAGGACGCGACTATAGCCGTACCGCATCGTTTACCGCTGCGCGTGCGACGCGACGACTCGACATTTCCGACGTCGCGGTGCAGGAAGGGGAGAGTGGCGTCGACACGATCGCGTTTACGGCCCCGATTCTCGACTCGCAAGGCACGTTCCTGGGCGTCGTGACTTCGCGGGTGGGGATCCCGTCTTTGGAGGGATTCATAACCAGGACCATTCGTTCACTTGAAGCTCAGCAAGGAGCGAGCGGGCGAGTCGAGTATCAAATGTTGACGCGGCAGGGCAAGGCGTTTGTCGACTCGGATCTGTCCCACAAGGGGGCCATCAATCTGAAAGAACTCGGGCTCTCTTCGGTGTTGCTGAGCGAGGCCGGTGTACCGGGGTTTATCGAGGAAGAGCACCTACGTCGGCACGTCCAGGTGGTGACTGGTTACGCGCAGACTAGAGGCGTCGGAGAATTTGCTGGCCTGGGCTGGTCGATCCTGGTGCGAATGGACCGGCAGGACATCCTGGCACCCATTCATGCCTTCTTGTGGAAAGTCGGGACCGCAGGCGGTGTGGTCTTGGTTCCCCTTATGGGATTGTTGCTGTGGGCTACGGCACGATTGCGCACAGAATATCGGCAGGCACAAGAGGAAAGTGTCTGGGCGAAAGCCGCTGAAGCCGCGTTGCTCCAGAGCCAGGAACGAAATCGAGCGATCGTCGATACCGCGTTTGACGGGGTGATCACCATCGATTCGACCGGGATTGTGACCGATTGGAATGCGCAGGCCACGGCGATTTTTGGGTGGCCCCGAGAAGAGGCGCTGGGGCGGGCTCTTTCCGAGACCATCATTCCTGAGCGAGATCGTCAGGCGCACGAGCATGGCCTCCGTGAATTTCTTCGAACAGGGGTGGGAACGATCTTGAACCGTCGGATTGAAATTGTCGCCCGACATAGGGACGGGCGGGAGTTTCCCGTTGAGCTGGCCGTGTCACCGGCAAAAATCGGGGATGCGTACATCTTCAGTGCCTTTATCAGGGACATCACCGACCGCCGCCGAGCCGAACGGCGTCTCGTTTCTCAGTATGCCGTGACCCGAGTGCTCTCCGAGTCAACGAGCTTGGAAGAGGCGGTTCCGAAAGTCCTCCAGGCCATCGGGGAGACACTGGAATGGGATCTGTGCGTGTTCTGGCGGGTGGACAAGGCGGACGGGGTGCTACGTTGTTTTGGTCTGTGGAGTGTCCCATCCGTGCCGGACGACCCCTTTGTCCAGGCCACGTGGCAGCGTATGCTGACACGCGGCCAGGGTTTGCCCGGAGGTATTTGGGCCAGTGGCGAGTCAGCTTGGATGACCGATGTCGTGACGGGTACCAATTCTTCTCATGGAGAGCAGGCACAACAAGGTGGGTTCCACGGGACATTTGGATTTCCTATTCTCATCGGGAGTGAGATCGAGGGTGTCATCGAATTCTGCAGCCGCGAGGTGCGGCAGCCGGATGACGAGTTGTTGAAGTTGCTGGAAGACATCGGTCTCAAGATCGGTCAATTTGGCGAGAGGGTTCGAACGGAGGAGGTGTTACGGGAAACCGAAGCGCAATTGCGACAGGCGCAGAGGATGGAGGCGGTGGGCCGGTTGGCCGGCGGCATGGCGCACGATTTCAACAATCTCCTGACGGTGATTCGAGGGTACAGCGACTTGCTCCTCAGCCGCTTGGGATCCACCGATGCGATGCGGAAAGATACGGAAGAGATCAAGAAAGCGGCGGATCGGGCCACCGGACTGACCCGTCAATTGCTGGCATTCAGCCGCCGTCAGTTCGTTGAGACGAAAGTCCTCGATCTCAACGCCATTGTGGCCAATATGGACGGCATGCTGCGGCGTCTTATCGGTGAAGATATGCTCGAATTCAGCACCGAACTCGATGCGTCGACTGGCGCCATCAAAGCGGATCCCGGACAGATTGAGCAGGTCATCATGAACCTGGTGGTCAATGCGCGTGATGCGATGCCCAAGGGCGGCCGCCTGACGATCGAAACCAGGAATGTGACGATTGGGGAAGAGGTGGGCCTGGATGCCGTGGGGGTGCCGCCGGGACCCTATGTGCTGCTGGTGGTTCGTGATAACGGCCATGGGATGGATGCTGAGATCCGGTCGCATGTGTTCGAGCCATTCTTTACGACAAAGGAAAAAGGGAGAGGGACGGGGTTGGGGCTTTCGACCGTCTATGGCATTGTGAAGCAGAGTGGGGGACATATCACGGTGGAGAGTACTCCTGGTCTGGGCGCAACATTCCGGATCTACTTCCCAAGGGTGGAACACGCGGCACCGGAGATGGTGACGGGTGTTGACGCTGCAGCGGTCCCGATCCCTGGCCGTGAAACGATCCTCTTGGTCGAGGACGAGCCGGCGGTCCGCGGTCTCGTGCACGAGACGTTGCGGCTCCAGGGCTATACGGTGCTGGCGGCGCGCCATGGCATCGAAGCTCTCCTGACCAGCGCCAAATACGGGGGACCCATCCATCTGTTGTTGACGGATGTGGTCATGCCGCAGATGAGCGGGCCTGAAGTTGCAGAAAAGATCTCGACCGTTCGACCAGCGATTAAAGTGCTCTACATGTCGGGGTATCCGGACCATCCGGTGTTCGACCAAGGCGGCATGAGTCGCCAGACCGGATTTCTGCAGAAGCCCTTCTCACCTCTCGTGCTGGCGAAAAAAGTGCGCGAAGTTCTGGACCATGTCACAGTCGTCTAGCCGGCAGTCGATCATTCCTGTTGCATCGCTTGATCTTCAGCCTCGGTTCCGTTTATCGTGGCTGAGTATGTGTGAAACGTCAGACGTGAAACGTGACAGGTCCGAATCCGGGAACGAGAGGCCGGTCGCGGTGAACGTTTGGCGTCTGCGTGAAACGGAACATGCGACGAATCAGATGAGCGTGAGATGAGCAAGCAGGGACGCGAACTCGACATCGGGGACTATCGAATCACGCAGGAGCCGTTCTACGCGGAGGTCCGTGGCGAGATCGGGTTGTTTACGATTGCGGCGAACAGCAAGATGCCGGTCATGCTCAAGGGGCCGACCGGGTGCGGCAAGACCCGATTCGTCCAGCATATGGCCTACCGGCTTGGCCGTCCGTTGATTACAGTGGCCTGCCACGAGGATCTCACCGCCTCCGATCTCGTGGGGCGGTATCTGCTCAAGGGGCAAGAGACGGTCTGGGCCGATGGGCCGCTGACGCTCGGCGTCAAGCATGGCGCGATCGTCTAT
>JBBRRK010000079.1:0-16122 GCA_038200765.1 Nitrospirales bacterium | reverse complement strand
GTTGCACTGGGGTTTTGTGACCTTGGGCTGGTGCGGGTTGTTCGGGGGCACGGGCGGTGTGGCGGCGCAGATCGTCGCGCGCATGTCGAACCTGTGCGATGTAGTGTGGAACAACGAGAGCAAGGATTGCTTGCACGTGATCCCGTACTAACTCACGCGATTGGTTTCGGTGAGCCGGCCCTGCGCTCCGGATCCCGAAGAGCAGGGCCGGCCAAACGGTCAGTGAGAGTAGGAGGGAGGACGCTATGGACCTGATCATCTTGGTGATAATGGCACTCGTGACGCTATTCTGGTGGGCAAGCGCCGCGCGGTGGAGAACGGCTGTGGCAGTGCGACGGAAAGTTGAATTGGGTCGGCCTCGGATCAGGTGATGCGTATTGTGATCGGCATTGGGGGCTGGCCCCGTGTGAAAACAAAGGGGTCGGGAGTCTTTTCTAAGGTAGGCTTGTCAATGGCGACGGACAAGCCTGCGCTTGTTTTCCGCGCTCCGCTTTGCTTCGAGCTATACGCTATCAGCCATATGCTCTCAAAAATCCTCCGCTCTCCTTTCGCTTCACGCTATAGGCATTCGGCTGTACGCTCTTCGCAAAACCCCGTTCATTTTGAACCATACGCCATCCGCTATCAGCCATACGCTCTTCGAATCCCATACCCCACTCTCGCACGGTTGACGAGAAAACAGGGACATTCTGAATTCCTGATATCTCAGCCCTGGCGGACATGGGCACGCAGAAGGAGTGACGGCCAAGACTTCTGCTGGCATTGAGAGGAAGAGGTGGCTATGCTTATCCATGAAGTCATCTCAACCGCTCTCATGATGACTAAGAGGACAGATACGGCACGCTTGGCCATGATGAAAATGATGGACCGCCACGGTGGAACCGTTCCCGTTATTGAGGGAGACAGTCGGCTCATTGGGATGGTGATGTTACGCGAATCTTTTCCCCGGTTCAAAAGCAAATGCTCATGGAGGTATGACGATGAGAACAGTTTTCTCGACCCTCTTGATGATGGTTTTGATTCAGTCGACCGTCTCAGCGTGGGCAGAGCCACAGGATGTCGCAGTTACCGCTGTGATGAAAAGTTCAACAACCATCAGCGGCCAGAAGATCGAATATCCCAAAACCGATAAGGCAGAAATGGCCTCGGTCCTGGTCGAGATCCAACCGGAGAAGGAGAACGGTCGCCACATGCATGCAGTCCCCACCTACGTCCATGTTCTTGAGGGGACAATGACGGTGGAGTTTGAGGATGGCTTGCGACAGACATTTAAGGCTGGGACTGGGTTTTTAGAGGTGGTGAACACCGTGCATAGTGCAAAGAATTTGGGCGACGTCCCGTTGAAATTACTGGTCGTCTTTGTAGGGGAAGAGGGGAAACCGAATCTTATACGACCTGAACAACATCAGACATCGAACACGACACAATGATCCCGAAACAGTTGTTCCTGAACCGTGCTTCGAACGCGTATACGGCTGAGGAAGTGCCGAGAGTCGGCTCGTGAATGAGCCCGAGGTTTTGAGTGCCTCTCCGATTCAGCGTCGGCCGTAACATAGTCGAAGTTTTCTCGGTATCAAAGTCTGGTGATTGCCAGGGGTAGGAGAATGCACGCAGAGCTAAGACAGGCCTACGACACGGAGATGTATGCTGCGGCCGAGTACTACGATGGTAATAACCTGGACAAGGCGTTCTATCACCTAGAGCGCGCACATATCCTGGGGCAGTCGTTCGCATTCGCTCATACGAGAGCGCATTGGTGGATGCTGAAGGTCGGCTGGAAACGCCGGGACCCAATAGAGATAGGCGGTCAAGTGGCGAGGATTATCGGTGCGTTGCTATTTTCTCGAATTTGGGTGCCGTTGGGGAATACCGGCGGTGCGCATGTTGATCCGTTTAGATCCATGCCCATACCGGAAGAGTTTCAATCCTTGTTGAAGAGACGTTGATACAGTTGCTGACCCCCAAGCCTCTCGTACTGAAAGAAGCGAATACAACTGATGAATGCATTGTTCCCAACGATCTTCAGCGGGATGATTGTCCTTTCGGTCGCCCTGGTAGTGGTTGGGATCGTGAGGCCAGGGTGGATACGCTTCGGACAAAAGCAGCCTGGTTGTCCAACGATCATCGCTGTAGCAATAAGCCTATTGGTCATCGGTCTTTCCGGTTCAGGCGCGATTCAACCTGCCGGAAAGAACAATGCGGAAACTGTGAATCCTGGTGCAGCGCTGAGTGAGGCTGTGTATGCAGTCGACAATAATACGCGTCAGTGCGAGCCAGGAACGAAAGCTGGCCGTGCAGGTGTCAGCGACGACGAGCAGACCGCGGCTGGTATTCGCTATATGGTCAAAACACCGACTAACTACAATGCCAGTATTGCCCATCCGTTACTCATGGTCTACGCGCCGGCGCGAACGAATCGATATGAGTCGGAACACTTTGTGTCTCTCACGCAAGAGGCCACGGCGGCAGGTTTTATTGTGGCCTATGCCGATCACCGAGCGATGAATCCTGAAGCCATTGAAAAGTTGGCTGAGATACCAGGACTGATCGAAAAGAAATGGTGTATTGACAAGAAACGGATTTTTCTCACCGGTCATTCCGATGGCGGGACTGCTGCCATGGGTATCGCGTTTATCAATGGTACCAAACATATTCCAGCGGCAATTGCTCCCAGTGCCATGGGCATCAGGGGTGAGGACTTGAAAGCCTATCACTGTCCGAACCCCCTTCCCGTGATGATCATGCACAGCAGTCAGGACGCCCTGTTCCCAGGGTATGGGAAAGAGGCAATCCAATGGTGGGCGGCCTGCAATGGTTGCGAGGCGACCCCCCCTGTTAAAGATGCGGACGGTTGTGTCACGTACAAGGGTTGCAGGAATAATGTCACCACACGGTACTGTGAAGGCACGGGGAGACATACCGAATGGCCCAGGAACAATAAGGCGATCATCGAGTTTTTCAAGAGCGGTCACGATACTCGTTGAAATGTTCTGAGCGGTTTCAGTCAGTCACTCCTCATGCCTGCCTCCATATCCTTTGGGCTGATGTGCTCCTGCGCTCGTGCAACGTGCGGTTTCAGAAGAATAAGATGGGCGCCCTGGTCGTTCTCCTGCTCGTCGAACGTGCACGCTCAGTAAGAGTGCGAAGGAGCAGGCAACCATCCTTCTTGCTCACAGAACCCCCACGATGAAAAGGATGGGAAGGACACTCACGTTGGTCCTGTGTTCCCGGAACAGAGGAAGAGATGGAGGCTGATGATCTTCTGTGCTCGCGCAACGCGTGGGAGGGGAAGGGTAGCCTGGTCGTTCTCCTGCTCGCGGAACGTGTCAACGTCTTTGAGACACTTGCCGTGGACATTTAGTGTACAACCTCGTATGTCGGAGTCGTGACCACGTAAGGTGAGACGCCCACGGCCTCCGACGGAACTCCGAGCACCTCACCGTTCAGAGCGACCCGTCGGTCGTCCGCGGTCGCGATCGTGGCTCCTGCGCCATCCTGCGAGGCCGATTCTTCCTTTGGCGGGTTGATCCAGACTGCATGAGACAGCAGGGGTGGCTGAGGCGGCTTCCTCACGAAGCGCTCCGGGTGCGCGGCATAGGCGGCACTGAGCACCCGCTGCCGGGCGTCACGCACCGTCGAGGCCCGCCCGTCGTGGACGGCGGCCGGCGTCATCAGCCCGATTCCAGAGTGGCGATGCTCGCGCTTGTACCAGGAGAAGAACCCCTGGCAGAAGATGCGGGCGTGTTCGAGGCTGCCGAAGCGTTCCGGGAAGTCCGGGCGGTACTTCAGCGTCTTGAACTGGGCCTCCGAAAAGGGGTTGTCATTGGAGACCTGGGGCCGCGAATGACTCCGCGTCACCCCGAGGTCCGCCATCAACAGCGCCACGGGCTTGCTAGTCATTGACGTGCCACGATCAGCATGGATGAACAACTGGCCTGGCCCGATTCCCTGCATCGCGCAGGTCTCGGCGATCAGCCGCTGGGCCAGCGCGGCCGACTCGCGCCGCGCGACCATCCAGCCCGTCACGTACCGGCTGAAGATGTCGAGGATCACGTAGAGGTGGAAGTAGGTCCACTTCACCGGACCCAGGAGTTTCGTGATATCCCAGGACCACACCTCATTCGGCCCCGTGGCCAGCAGCTCAGGCTTGTGATAGCTCGGGTGACGACGCTGGTTGCGTCGGTCCCGAACCAGCCGGCTCTCCCGAAGGATCCGGTACATCGTGGGGATCGAGCAGAGGAACGTTCCCTCGTCCAGCAGGGTGGCATACACCTCTGCCGGCGCACGGTCCGCGAACCGGTCGTCGTTGAGCAGCGAGAGTCCCCGCGTCCGCTCGCCGGCTCGGAGGGCCCGGGGGACGAGTCGCGGGCGCCGAGGCACCGCGCCCTTCGGGTGCTGCCGTCGGTAGAAGCTCGCACGCGCCACGGACAGGGCCGCGCACGCGGGGGCGATCCCGATCACCGTCCGCTGTTGCGCCACCACCGCCATCAGTGCGTCTCTCCGTTCCGCTTGAGTTCGACCCCCAGGATCTCTGAGACTTTTTTTTGGAGTTCCACCAGTGCTTCGGCGCGTTCAGCACGGGCGGTCAGCCACCGCGTCTCCTTCTCCAACGCCGCCACCTTCGCCGCCAGCGGGTTCGTCGCCTTCGGTGTCGGGCCTCGTCTGGCGGGGGCGAGCCCCATGAGTTCCCTCGCCCGACGCTGCTTGCGCCAGAGGCACAGGTGGGAGGTATACAATCCCTCTTGCCTCAGCAAGGCGCCGATCTCCCCCGGTTCCGTGCAGGCGTCTGCTTCCCGCAGGATCCTGAGCTTGTACTCGGCTGTAAATCGTCGCCGCGTCGCCTTCGTCATGACTTCGACCCCCCGCTGCGGATCGTCCAGAACCACTGAGGAACTGTGTGCACTCATCCTGAGAATCCCTTCTCGCCCTGCTCTGTAAACTCTATGCAGCTGAGTGTCTCACTCATATTGACACGGAGGGCGGAACGCGCACGATCAGAATGTGCTCGTTCGACGCGCGCATTCGAGGATCGACCAGCCCACCCTTTGAAGAGGAAAACAAGCGAGCTTGGAGGGAGCATTGATGGTTATGATCTTGAAATGAGCGGACCCAGAAGGAACCGGACTCCCCTCGTTGGACGCCCGCAGTGGGAGACTAATCTAGCCCGCCCTCAAAGAAGGAGGTAGAACGTGCGCAGTGGATCCCAGTTTGGTGACTCCTTTGGGAGAGAGATGCGGAACAGAGAAGGCTTTCGTGGGACGCACTGATGGACGGAACAGCCTCAGTACGCTTGACAGGCAAGACAGCCGCTGACTCCAAATCCTATTCAACCCTTCATAATTAAGACCCTCTATGTTGGACTTGACGGAGTCGGTGAATCGGCTGAGAATGCGACCCGCATCACTCAAGTGTTGAACCGGGGTGAAGAGGGGTAAGGAGCCCAGCCTATGTGCTGGGCCAAAGGCGTTTTAGCATGGCCAAGACCACCAGATCGGACCCAAAAATCTTCGCGGAACTCGAGAGTCGAGTACAACGATTCGACGCGGTCGGCCGCGTGTCGAGCATCGCGCTGCTCCTATGGTTTCTAGAGACTGTCTACCGTCTCGATCAAGTAGAGGCCGAGGATGCGGTATGCGATAGCCCTGGTGACGCGGGATTTGATGCTATAGCCGCTAACGATCTGCGACAGGAAATTGTCGTCTTTCAGGCCAAGCGACGCGAGAAGCTTCCTGCCATGTTAGGTGACGTCGATCTCAAGACGTTCGTCGGATCCCTCGCGCAACTCTGCTCGCGAACGGCTGTAGAAAAGTTAGTGGCCACCACTTTTAACGCAGACCTGAAGAAGCTTCTTCTCGAGTTTGACGTCGCGTCGAAGGTGGACGCTGGGTATAAGATTCGCGCCATCTTTGTTACCAACGTCACTGCAAATCGAGCTGCCATTGACTACCTGTCTCACGCCGAGGCAGACGGACACAACGTTGACCTGTGGGACTTGAATCGCCTATATCCGGTGCTCGATCAGCTTCGGCGTGATTGGTTTGTTCCCGAAAATGTGCGTCTAGAAGTGGATTCTAAGCGGTTGTTTTACGTCGGAGCGTCCAAGACCGAGCCCGATCTTCTATACGCCGCTATTCGTGCAAGGCAACTTGTTCACCTTCCAGGGATTGATGATTCTCGAGTATTTGCGCAGAACGTTCGACTTGGATTAGGAGGAACTCGCGTCAACGACGACATCCTTGAAAGTGTAAAGAACAAGAAGGAACATCGCGACTTCTTAACATTCCACAATGGCCTCACGATTGTTTCCAAACACATAACCTTGCGCGGTAAGAATCTTCGGCTGAAGGATTTCAGCGTCTGCAATGGTTGTCAGTCGCTCCTAACGTTCTACAACAACAGAAGGATACTGACCGAAGACCTACAGGTGCTGGTGCGGATTGTGATGGTGGGCGATGACCGACGCCTACCTGAAGTAATCGCTTATCGCACGAACAACCAGAATCCTATTTCGCTTCGCGATCTTTCATCGAATGACACCATTCAGGTGCGATTGAAAGCAGAGTTCGACAAACTTTTTGGCCCACAAGTCAATTACGTGATCAAGCGTGGTGAAGAGTCGGGAGCTGAAGAGCTCCCAAACGAACACGCTGGTCGGCTTCTCCTAGCTCTTTACGTTAAAGAACCGTGGAGTGCACACCAGAAGTACCGGATATTCGGCGATCTGGAGAGTCGTATATTCAATTACCACGTGACGGCGGCGCATATCCGCGTAGCTCAGCTCTTTTATGACCAGATACCATCTCGATTGACTGCGCTGGAGCATCAACGCCTCGCGCGGTATGGGCTAACGTCGTTCCTGGTTCTGTACCTTCTGGGGGAGCTAATACGCCTATCCGATGACGGCCGAAAGTTACTGGACCAACCGCGGACGTTCCTTTCAACTGGGGAAGCGAATGGCTCACTGGAACAGAAGATGCTTGATCAGTCGGCACCGTTAATTGATTGGCTAATCACGGAACTGAACTACTTCGTCAGGGGCCAAGGTGGAGAGGCGTATGATTACAAGCGCGAGTTCAAGTCACAAAAAGCAGTCGAAGGTATCCGCGACGAGCTGCTGAAAGCTTTCGAGAAGGATCGGTACCGTGGTCGAGCGACTCCTTTTTCCACGCCGAAGTGATGAGAAGTGCTGCTTAACCGCGGTTTATAGCCGCCCAGCTACGCCAGCGGCTGTAAGCAGGCGTTAGAAGCAGAATCCATGTCAAAACGTATCGAACATTGGTTTCTTTATTCGCTCTATTTCTGTGACTGAAGGACGTTCAGGTGAGGATGCTCAACCAAGCCAGACTTCTCACCCGCCCTACCCAGGCAGATACTTCACCCTCCCGCCCTGAGTCTGCCAAGCCAGCCTCATTGCCGCAGGACGCGCATTCCCCTAGGCGAAGCTGCAGCGGCTTTTGCGCATTTGCAAAGGGGGTAATCTTGCCGCTCCTTTCTAGGCCGAGAGTGGGCATGGCCTATTCTCTCTGCTAAACTGCACGCGTAAGGAGATCGTCGCTATGAAGGAACAGTTGACTGCCGTTTTCCAGCAAGTGCCAGAAGGATATATTGCGTTTGTCGAGGAGTTGCCAGGCGCAAACACGCAGGGAGACACGCTCGATGAAGCCCGGACCAACCTCCAAGAAGCCGTTCAACTGGTATTGGAATCGAACCGTGCGTTAGCGGAAGAATCTCTCGGGAGCAAGACCGTGATCCGGGAGCATCTCGCCTCTATTTCATGAAACGGATCGATCTGATTCGGCACCTCGAATGCTACGGTGTCCAGCTTCTTCGTGAAGGCGGAAGCCATAGTGTGTACGTGAACCGCTCTGCCGGCAAAACGTCAACCGCCCCCCGCCATCGAGAGATCAAGAGTTCCTCGCGCATAAGATTTGCAGAGACTTAGAAGTTCCGAAGCCCTAGCCAGCCCGTCCTTCACTGAGCGCTCATTTCCAACTCTATCCCCATCTCTCCGTAAGGGAGTGGTCAGGCTGCTCTTTAGTGCGCGCATCGAACGAGCACATTCTTATCGTGCGCGTTCTGCGAGCAAGAAGGGCACCTGGCCGCTCCCGACCCATCCTTCTGAGGCCGCGCGTTGCGCGAGCACAGAAAATCATCAGCTCCATCCCCTCCTCTGCCCCGCGAGCAGGAGGACGACCTGACTGCTCGCTTCAGGCTGCGGACGTCTTCACTGTTACTTCGGCGCGATGGCCCCTCACGGCGAGAACCCGAATGAGCACATCGGCAAGGGAGAGTCAGTGAGATTATAGGCTGAACAACGGGGATCGGTGAGGATGCTCAAACAGGCCCTCCAACGTGGCCGCAGGGGATTGGTACGTTGAGGATTCTGTCGAGCCGAGAACAAAGTTGGGGGCTTGTTTCAGCATTTTCGCGGGCAGGCTGTTCAAAAAGACCGTCCAGCAAGGCCGCAGCCGATGAAAGCACCGGAGGCGTAGCCTCTGGGCTACGTTGAGGATGCTTTTGAGGTGAGAACGCCGCTGGCGGACTTTTTCAACAGCCTGCTAGAGTTGGTATTTTGCTATGCGGTACCGTAGCGTATTGCGGGTGATTTTGAGGAGCCGGCTTGCTTCGGAAATATTGCCGTCAGTGCGTTGCAGCGCTTCCTTTAACAGTTTCTTTTCCATCTCCTGAGCCGAGAGGCCAAAGGCCAGAAGCGACATCTTTTCGATCTCCCTGCTTGATCTCTCCGATCCAGAGCTTCGCACAGATGTAGGGAGATGGTCCGGCTGGACCATCTCGTCTTTACATGTGATCGTGAGCCCTTCGACTACGTTGTGCAGTTCCCGGACGTTGCCGAGCCAGTCGTGGGTCTGCAAGATAGTCAACGCGGCTGGGGCGATGCCTTTGATGCGGCAGCCACGGTCGCGACGGGCTGCCTCCAGGAACGAGATCAGAATTGGCTCGATATCTTCGGGCCGTTCGCGGAGCGGCGGAATGCGCAACTGGTAGACGTTGAGCCGATAGTAGAGGTCTAGGCGGAATCGCCCGGCTTTGATCTGCGCCGGCAAATCTTCATTGGTGGCCGCGATCACGCGAATGTTGACGTGGATGCTGTGTATGTCGCCCAGTGGATCGACTTGGTGATTCTCCAAGACGCGTAAGAGCTTCGCTTGCGCGGAAAGACTCATCTCACCGATTTCGTCGAGGAAGAGCGTACCGCCCTCCGCGAGTTGGAATCGTCCGAGTTTGGCTTGCTTGGCATCGGTAAAGGCGCCGCGCTGATGGCCGAACAATTCTGATTCGAGGAGGTGCTCGGGAATGCCGGCGCAATTGAGCGCCACGAAGGGGCCCTTGGATCGGGGGCCGGCGGCATGGATCCCCTGGGCAAAGAGTTCTTTGCCGGTGCCGCTTTCGCCGGTGATAAGGACCGTCGTTGTATCGGTTTGGGCGACTTCGGCTGCCAGATGTTTCAGCAGTTCCATCTGTGGCGACCGGCTGACGATCTGATCGAAGGCTGAGGACCGCTTGGTCTGTGCGGGGGGTTCTGGCGCTTCGAAGACGTGGGTCTTGTGGATAGCAGTCTGGAGATCCTTTGCGGTGACCGGTTGTGCGAGATAGTTGGCGGCGCCATGGTGTAACGCTTCGACCGCGGCTTTGGCCGATCCGTCTGTTCCGAGGATGATCACGGGGAGGTTCTGAGCAATGCGTCTAGCCTGAGACAGGATCACTTGGCTCGCAATCCGTCCCTGGCTCTCGTCACACACAACGAGTGCGAGATCGGCTTGATCTTTCAGGATGCGCAGACCTTCTTCGGTTGTTCCAGCGGTAAGGATGGTAGCTTGTCGGTCGTCGAGGGCTTGTTCAAGCAATGGTCTGGTGTGTGAGTCGGTCGAGATGAGCAGCAGGACCGGAGGATGCATCGGGGCGTTCCTTGTTCAAACCTCCCTGCAAACGACCACCAAGTATAGAAACAGCCTACTCCTCTTTCTCCCAAGAAAAAAGGGGGGTTAAGAAGTCCGGTTCCCTGTTTGTCGCTGTTGGTTCTCTTGTGCAATTCCTACATTGCGAAGCAGGCCGCTCAGTTTGGCTCGCTTGAGGGGGCTCTCCTTGAACGTGCGTGAAAAATCTTCTTGACTGATCTGAGCCAGAACCTGAAGGTTGGGAGCGAGGGTCAAGGGAGTGGGGGCAACGGCTGATTCGCTCGTCGCGTCTGATCGAAGATTAAAGGGACAGACATCCAGGCAATCGTCGCAGCCGAAGATACGATTGCCGATCTGAGCAGCGAGCTCGTCGGAGATGGCTTCGCGGCCGCCGCGCAGTTCGATGGTTAGGTAGGAGATGCAGAGTTGGGCATCGACGACATAGGGTTCGACGATGGCGCCGGTGGGACAAGCCTGGATACAGAGGGTGCAGCTTCCGCAGAGGTCTGTGGCCGGTTCATCAGGAGTCAGATCGAGGGTTGTCAGAATTTCACCGAGCAGGAGCCAAGATCCACTGTCGGCCGAGACGAGATTAGAATGTTTCCCGATCCAGCCGAGGCCGGCCTGCTGCGCCCAGGCTTTTTCCATGATTGGGCCGGTATCGACGTAGGTCTTGGTGGTCACGCCTGGTGCCAGGGCTGCGATCTTTACTTCGAGTTGCGTGAGCCGCTGGCTCATCACTTTGTGGTAATCCTTCCCCCAGGCGTAACGGGCGATGCGTCCCATTCCAGGCTGTTCGTTCGCACGATTGTCCGTGTAGTAGTTCATCCCGACCGACACCATCGACCGGCATCCCGGTAGTACCAGTCGTGGATCGCTTCGACGAGATGGGTCGCGAGTCATCCAGGCCATCGTGCCGTGGTAGCCCCGCTGGAGCCACTCTGTGAGACGATTGAGCAAGAGATGAGGTAAGGGAGGAGCAGAGTCGGGAAGTGAGGCGTCTGGCTGATGGCTGAGAGCTGAAGGCTGACTGCTATGGGTGACTCGGCTGATGCCGACAGCGTCGAACCCCAGGGCGAGCGCTTCGCGTTTGATTGACTCAGCAAGCAGCATAGCTAGTGTGGTGTCTCAATAACGGCTTTACAATGCCTGATTTTTCTCAGAATGTCGTCGACTGTTTTCGTCCACTCGAACGGCTTGGGGTTCTTGTTATTGCGCCGAATGAACTCTTCGATCGCCGCGACCAACTCCGGCACGCTCGTGAAGACGGCTGCGCCGAATGCGCTTGCGCGTGATCTCACCGCTCGACGAGGTTCAGCCACAGGCCACTCGTCGGTGTAACGTGCAGATGAAAGCGTGGATGGTTTGCCAGCCACTTCTTGCCAGAGGGGTGGGTGTGCGTCCCGTAATTGTCCAGGATCAAAGGGGAGGGCCTGCCCTGGCGACGGGTCTCGGTCGAGGGTGCGCAGGAACTTCAGAAACTCCGCGTGGCGCTTGTAGGCATGCGTCATGGTGCCGCATCGCCCCTTCTGCATCGGCAAGCCCGGTTGTGTCCGATCCACCGCGTGGACCGGCGATTTTTCATCCACGCCCAACGCCACCGCCTTGTCCGGGGGGTTGAGGTAGACGCCCACCACATCCGTCAATGTCTCCACGCACCGCTTGTCCTTCGACAGCTTGAACGTTTCGATCCGGTGCGGTTGCAAGCCGTGCGCGTCCCAGATCCGCGCCACGCCGGCCTGGCTGACTCCCTGGGCGTGCGCCAGGGTCCGAGTGCTCCAGTGGGTCGCGTCTAGCGCAGCTTTCTTCGTGTGCTTCTGATTATTCTCCACGTTGAATTCCACCTGCCGGTGCTACCCCGCGCGTTCTTTCAGGACGTCCGATAGCCAGATATTCCCTTGAGTAGATACGTATATTTTTAATTGCTTGTCTTCTCGAATTCCTTTACATTGACGCCGCTTTTCCGATTCCGCGCATCGATGGATGAGTTGTCGATCGCAGTCAACCAGTTGCCTAGGAGGTCGTGAATGATGCAGAGAAGAAGTGTGCGTGTGTTGTTCGGAGTGATGTTGCTCTGTGCGGGGTTGTGGGGGGTGTCCTCGACAAGCCTTGTACAGGCCAGCGATCCTCGCATCATTTTTGAGCTTACCGACGAGCCAGGCGCCTGGTTCAAAAATGCGGCTGGACCGGTCGCCGGGTTTAAGTCGCTGGCGGTTGCCACGCCGGGGACGGAAGTGCGATTCGACGGAAAATCCAACACGGTCCATACGCGCAGCAGTCTGATTTTCCCAACCGGCGCGATTAACATGCCGTTCGATACTCCGCCTCGCAAAGGCTCTGATACGGTTGTGTTGCATACGCCTGGGCTCTATGTCTTTACCTGCAATATTCACCCCTTGAGTTCTAACTCCAAGTGCAACACTGCAGGCCCTGAAGGGCTAAGGTGTTGCCATGACAACAAGATGCTACACACACTTGAGTGCTGAAGACCGTGAGACCTTGAGTCTGGGCCTGGCCCACGGCCATTCGTTGCGGACGATGGCGAGGGTGTTGGGACGCGCCCCCAGCACCGTGAGCCGCGAGTCAGCCCGCAACACTGCGCGAGGCCGCCCCTATCGCGCCTCTACGGCGCAGGTCCAGGCAGCCGCCAGAGCCTGTCAGCCACGGCGACCCCGCAAACTCTTGGATCCCTGGCTGTGGCAGTATGTCCAAACACAGCTGAGGCAGGGCTGCTCGCCTGAGCAGATTGCTGGACAACTCCGACGCGCGTATCCTGACGACATGCGCAAGCATCTCTCGGCCGAGACGATCTATGCGGGGCTCTATGTGTTGCCACGCGGAGCCTTGCGTAGCGAGCTGTTGGCCGCACTGCGTCAAGCGCGTAAGGCGCGCCGACCTCGGGCGCGAGGGACGGATCGACGCGGCCAGATCCCCAACATGACGCCGATTGACGAACGCCCCGCCGAGGTGGCCACCCGCACAGTCCCCGGCCACTGGGAAGGCGACCTCATCAAGGGCGCCCGCAATGGGTCGGCTGTTGGGACTCTGGTGGAGCGAACGACGCGCTTGGTCATCTTGGCCCGGATGGAGGGGACGGATGCGACGAGTGCCCGACAAGGCTTCATCAAGAAACTCCGGCATGTGCCCGCCCTGTTGCGGAAAACTCTGACCTATGATCGAGGCAAAGAGATGGCCGAGCACGCGCAGTTGGCCCAGCGGCTCGCGATCCAGATCTTCTTTGCCGATCCGTACAGCCCGTGGCAGCGAGGCACCAATGAGAACACGAACGGGCTGTTGCGCCAGTACTTGCCCAAGGGCACGGACTTGTCGGGCTACACGCAGCGCGAGTTGAACACCATCGCCCATCGGCTGAACACGCGCCCGAGAAAATGTCTCAATTTCGCCACGCCCCTGGAAGTCTACGCGCACCTGCGCCATCATTCATCCGTTGCACTTGGAACTTGAAACCGCCCTGTAATACAGGCTCGCCAGGTTGTTGAGGCTGGTGGCCACATGGGGGTGCTCGGGACCGAGGGCCGTTTCAAAAATCACAATCACGCGCTGAAAGAGAGGCTCGGCCTCGGCGTATTTCCCTTGGGCAGAGTACAGGCTCGCCAGGTTGTTGAGGTCCCTTGCGACATCGGGGTGCGTGGGACCCAACGCTGCTTCATCAATCCGGAGTGACCGTTGATAGAGGGGCTCGGCAGCGGCGTATTCCCCTTGGCTGTAATACAGGATCGCCAGGTTGTTGAAGCTGGTGGCTACGTCAGGATGACCAGGGGCGAGCGCCTGTTCGCGGTGCTGGAGGGCGTGCGTTAAGTACGGTTCGGCTTCCGGATACTTCCCTGCTCTTATCCCTGCTAATCCCATTTCGTTCAGTAGCCCAGAGGTGGTTGGGGACGAGATCGTCGCGGCTCGTTGATACTGGCTAAAGGCTTCGGTGAAGTGGCCGGCATACGATTCCATGCGAGCACGCGCTAAGTGGATCTGCCCCTGCTTCTCCGTCTCCCGCTGTTTCACGGCATCGGCGTGGGTTGCGCGCTCTTGAGATTGCGCTTCCGCTTTCGCAAAGAGCGCACGGGCGTTCTCTAACTGGCCCTCGGCGGTGGCCTTGACCGCCTGGGCATAAGAGTCTCCGGAAACTGGGTCTAGATTTTGGGCCAGCAACTGGGCTTCTTTGGGCAATGGGGGCTTGTCTTTGGGACTGGCTCCGAGTCTTTGGAGGTGGGCAGCGAGCATCTCCTCCATCGCCTGGGTCGTCAGTTCATCGCGATAGCTGCTGCGCCAGACCCGCACCTGGTCCCGTTGATACGCCAGAAATCCCTCGGAATAGTTGGTGAACATCTCCGGTTTCATGAGGTGCGCCACGGCGCCCCGTGCTTTGAATTGTCGGAGTTGCGTGACGGCATAGCGCTTCAGTTCTTCCCACCGCAGCATGCCGTCGTGATCCCCATCGGCCCGTGCCCAGTCTGGCCCCAGCGCGTGCAAGAAGGTATGGGTGAAGGCGCTCATCTGTTCGGGGACATCGGGAGGGTTCAGACTGAAGGATTCTTGAATGTCGGTACTGGAGGTGAGGATCGTGGTGCGTTTGCCCGCCTCTCCCAAGGTGAGCCCTTGTGACACGGTTCCTTGCCCGCTATAGCAGGCATCGAGGATGAGGACCACCTCCCCTTCAAATGCTTTCCCCGTCGCTGTTTGGCGGATTTGCACGATCAAGTCCGAGACTTTGACGCCCTGACCATCACCCACTTTCACCTGACCGGCGGTCTGCAACCAGAGGTCCTTGGGGCCCACGGCCCCATGGCCGGTGTAGTAGACGACAAGAGTGGCTGCTTCTTCTTTTCTCCGTGCCTCGTCGAGCGAGGCCATGATGGCGCTGGCGGTGGCCTCTTTGCCGGTCAGCAGAGGATGGGCTGGGTCCACAGGGTGGTACCCAAGTCCCGTGAGAGCTGTTACGACATGCTGTCCATCGACCAGGGCAAAGAGCAGCTCGGTCTTGGGGACATCGGTTTGGTTCACAGCAATGACGAGGAAGTATTTTTTGCGCTGGCTCCAATAGTGAAAAGAGCCGTCTGCCTCTTCCGGCGGGAGGGTGCCCTGTTTCAGGAGCGGCTCTGGCAGGGTCGGGTCGAGGGCTGCGTGGCCAGCCTCGATCCCTAGACTTAGCAGGGCAAGGATGATCATAGCCCCAGCACAGAGAAACGCCCTCGATCTTGACCGTCTCGATTGAGCGGATGTCACAGAGGATCCTCGTGCGTCAGGGTATGTGGAAAAGACTGAACCATCCTTCACCCTTGACCCAATCTGTTAGCCGCATTATTGCGAAAGCTGTGCAATTTTGCGAGCCTAATAAGTAGGAAGGTTTGTTAAACATTCAGAAGTTGTCCACCACCTTCATGCTTGCCTTTGTGGCTCACGCTCGGCGTCATACCAAAAGTCGTGAGTTGACGTTAGTGCCCTGATGAACGCGTTAGTGCAGAATCGGCAGTTTCAGAATCAGGCCGACGCCCGCTACGCCATCGCGGAGTATATCGAGCGCTTCTGTAACCGCCAGCGGCTGCACCAAGCGATGGGCTATCGCAGTCCGGAGGAGTTCGAACGGCAGGAGAGTGGTGCTCAATCCACGTGTCTGTTATTGCGGGGCCACCTCAGCTCTTGCAATCGCACAAATCTCATCATCGCTTCCTCTGGTGCCTACGCCTTCGGCTTCCCCTGCCGCACCTCGCGCAGGCCGACCAACACTTGTTGAATCTGCTGATGCAACCGCACCAACACATCCACGCCCATGGCTACCCGGGTGACGAGGGCGCCCGTCCAATCCTTTAGGGGCCGGCCTGGCCATTCTTTGCGGGCTTGGCGATGGCGGCGAGGAGCGTTGGCTCGATGAAACCGAAGTCGAAATAGGCGATCCCCTGGGCCGCCCCGACGTTCGTGTAGTTCGTCACCCGCGGATGCGCTGATGACTCACTGGGTTTCAAGCGCACGTTCAACGCAATAGTCTGATCTTTGAACTCGCTCATGGAGGCGCCACGCGAGGCAGGAGAGAAGAACTCGCGCTTGTATCTTGCGCCCGCATCCTCGGTCACGTCAGAATAGCGCTATCGCATCTTTAGATATCTAGCCCAAAGATGACTCCCACCCCACAACATAACCAGCACATTGCCACCATCTTTCGGTCGATGGCGGAACGATTGGCCGTTCAGCG
>JBBRRK010000078.1:0-16250 GCA_038200765.1 Nitrospirales bacterium | reverse complement strand
TGCGTGCGGACAGCCACAGTCAGCGATTGCGGCAGAAGGGCTCATGGGTTACGGACGAGGAATTCTCCCGCCATATTACGGTGTATAGGGTGGTTCATATCGACCGCCTGGTCGGCATTACAGACTGGTATTCTTGCTGGCACAGACGAGGCTCAGCTGACGCTCGCGCTCTGCGACCGCAAGACGCTTGGCCTGGCGCTCGCCATAGTGCGAAACCATAAACCTGCGCTTACAACTGTCGCCTTGCTTGTTGACCCAGGAAGCCAGCCAAAACACACGGATGTACCTCCTATTGAGGTGGGCGCGTTCCTCATATCTGGCCACGCCCAGAATGCCCGACGTATTATTTCTACGGAGACGAGTGCGAACCCAGATCGCATGGGCGTAGGGCGAGTATCGACGAAGCAGTTCATCTCGGTATTCCTCGGCAGCCTTCAAAGCCTTGCGTTTTCCGCCACGCAGTGAATCGGAGAACGTCTTCACGACGATATCGTGGCGTCGCTGCAACGTGACTCGCCATGCATGGGTGCGACTTGCCTCATGGTCAACGCGAATGATGTTGCGGGGAGGAGTCATTTGGGGGCTTCGACGTGTGAACGACTCGATGGTTCCGTGGCCTTTGTGGACTCCCGTGTATAACGCTCGCGCAACTCGGCCGGTTGAGCCGGGCGTTTCCTCATTCGGATGTTCAGCAATTCGACAATGACCGAGAACGCCATCGCAAAGTAGACATACCCTTTTGGAACATGGTGATCAAATCCGTCGGCGATTAACACGACGCCGATGACCAACAAGAACGCGAGGGCCAACATCTTAATCGTCGGATGGTTTGACACGACACGGCCGATCCCACCGGCAAAGACCATCATCAGCATCACCGACAGGACGACGGCTGCGATCATGATCCCCACGTGGTCGACCATCCCCACGGCCGTGATGATTGAGTCAAACGAAAAGACCATGTCAATGATCGTGATCTGAAGAATCACGGCTGAGAACGTGGCGGGGACTGCCATCGACACTTCACCCTTTTCGCCCTCCAATAACTGATGAATCTCCTTGGTGCTCTTCCAAAGCAGAAAGAGACCCCCGCCGATCAAGATGAGGTCACGACCGGAGATTTCCTGCTCGAATAGAGCGAAGAGAGGTTCGGTGAGCCCAACAATCCAAGAAAGAAGAAATAGGAGCCCGATGCGCATGAACATGGCAAGGAACAGGCCGATCCTGCGCGCGAAGTCACGGCGCTCCTTCGGAAGCTTATCGACAAGAATCGAAATGAAAATGACATTGTCGATTCCGAGCACCAGCTCAAGAGCGGTCAGCGTCAATAACGCAATCCACATCTGTGGCTTAGAAAGCAGCTCAATCATGTTACTTTTATTATAGCGGGCTAATGAGGAAGTAATATGGTCATTATGGTGCGGCTCAGAAACTACAGACAGCTGGATGACGAGTAATCTACCATGTGCTCATGCGGAAATAATATTCCCGACCGTTTTGTTTTCCCTAGATGACCTGGTGGAGACTCCCCGCTATGACGAGAATACATTTGCTCTACGACTCGATTCCAGACGACTGCGCCGCCTGCGCAGAGCGAGATTAAACCCTTCGATACGTCAAAACTCAGGCCCATTTCTACCGTGTCTACACTTGCCATCGTAAGCTGCCTGACCCCTCATCGACATGCGGCCCGATTGCTTCTCTCTTTGATTTGGAATAGGCTGACAACCGTGAGGCTCACTCGATGCCGAACCAGGAGGTGAGAAAATGCGATGGATACTCAGCCTGACGGTGGTGCCGGTGATGGTACTCTCCTTGCTCACGATCGCAGCACGCGCAGCAGACCTGCCAGGCATTCCCCCGGAAACGGTTACCGATTACATTCATGCCGTCATTGAAGCCGACCGCACCTTCTACACCATTCATGTCGTCGAGCGCCTACAAAAACAGGGAGGCGCTCCAGCAACGGAAAATTGGCGCGCAGTGAAGAAGACCTTGCCGTTACCAGCTCAGTTCCTCGCAGAAGCGAGTGACCTGTCCTCGAAAACTGGCACGAAGGTCCGCTACCGCCTGATTAGTCTGTGGCCGATCAATCCGCACAATGGCCCGGACGGTGAGTCAGAAAAAAATGGACTAGAAGCTGTGCGCGAACATCCAGAACGACCTGCCACCAGTACAGTCAAGATCGGCGATCAGACGTATTTCAAAGCCATCTACGCGGACCGAGCCGTCGGCCAATCGTGCATTGGCTGTCACAATATCCATCCAAACAGTCCTAAGAAGGACTTTAAGATGGATGACGTCATGGGCGGTCTGGTGATCGAAATTCCGCTGGGGAAATAGCAACTCGATGTCACTGCCCGGCGTAACTCCAGGAAGGTCGAACGGCATAGCAACCGCTAATAATTAGACCGATCCTATTCCCCTCGCGAGATAAGATATGGACTGGCAAGACCCAAGCCCAACTCTTCACTGCCATGACGGAAATACATTCACCGTACGACTGGACTACAGGCGGCTGCGCCAGACGACACAGAGCGAGATCCGGCACCTCAATGAGTCAATAGTCATGCCTGACCACCTTTCCCTGCCTCTGAGCTGAAAATGAAAGACTCCCGACCCCTTTGTTTTCTCGGTGCCCTGCGAAAATGCAGCGGCCAGGTCAATGCTCGAAACCAGGCAAGAGGGGTAGCTGGGTTCAGCTGCCATATCCTCGCCCGCTAGCTCCAGTCCACTCACAGCTCGGGCGGGGCAGGGTTGGATTGCTAAATGGTGAGGAGACCCACATCCGATACGAACACCTTGAGGTGGTACCCCTTGCGCAACAGGCGCTCGAGATCGTCAAGCAACGTGGAGACCCGCTCTTCTGAAAGGATCACGTAGATCAGGACATTGGTGTCGATGTCGAGCATTCCCGTCTGGGGCCCGGAGGAGCCAAAACCGCTCGTCTGGAGCAGAGTGTAGCCGCTTACTCCTTCCCGATGCAGCATGTTGGTGAGAGTTTCCGTCAGCTCAGTGGGACTGATGATAGCGAGCATTTTTTCAGGACGCAGTCTCTTCATGATGTACCCTCCGTCGGTTCAGTATGGTCTTTGTACTTATGCACCGACGATCGCTTGCGCCATGTGGTGGTACAACGGTATTCCAAATATAACATTAAACGGGAAGGTGATACCAAGCGAGAGCGTGATGTAAAATGAAGGGTTTGCCTCGGGGACGGCAAGCCGCATGACGGGGGGCACCGCGATGTAGGAGGCGCTCGCTGCGAGCACGGCCACCATGGTTGTCCCACCGACGCCGAAGCCGAGCGCGGCACGGCCGACCAGTACGCCGACCAGTCCGCCGACCAAGGGCATGAGGACACCGAAGGCCGCCAGCACCAACCCCATGCGACGGAACTCGCTAATACGGAGCGCTGCCTCCATGCCCATTTCCAACAGGAACAAGCACAAGGCGCCCATGAAAATATCGGTCACAAACGGATTGAGCGCCGCCATGCTCTTGGGTGCTACGACGGCACCGATCAGCATCGAGCCGGCTAACAGCACGACACTGCCGTTGAGGAAGGCCTCGCGCAGAATACCGACCGAGTGCTGTCCGCCGGCGTCTGCGCGCACGTCGTCACGGACGATACCGAGTCGGCGACGGGACCATGCCGCGAGCAGCAACCCGACGACGATGGCTGGAGATTCCATCACCGCCAGCATGATCACCGGGTACTTCTCGTAGGGGATGCCGTTGCTGTCCAGATACGCCATCGCCGTCAAGAACGTGCCGGCGCTTACCGAGCCGTAGTGTGCGGCGATGGCGGCGGCGTTCAGCGCATCGACCTTGCGCGAGAAGACCAGCACGAAATAACCGACAACCGGTAGCGTCAACCCCAACACGACGGCCCAGAAGACCGAGTTCAATGCCGTGAGGAGCTGGGCATGCCCAAGCTCGTACCCGCCGTGGATGCCGATGGCCATGAGCAGATAGATGGACAGCGCCTTGGCGAGATCGGGAGGGAAGCGCAGGTCCGATCGGATAAGCCGAGCGAGGAAGCCTAGCGCGAAAAATAATACCGCCGGGATCAAGAGATTCGAAAAACCGTACATTAGATATCCTTCCCTGCCATTAATGCCGCTGATGTTGCAGCCTCGCCAGATTTTCCTCGGTTCACCGGAAGCGTGTCAGCGCCGTTTGACGGATGAGCCAGCCTGGAATGGTCTGAATTTCCCTGCACGCTCCCTTGCTTCCTCGATCATGCGAGCAGGCGCTTGCTTCGTCCGCAGTCTCCGCGTCATCAGCTCCCCACGCGGCGTCTCGTAACTGGTTCGTTTCCCGCGGCAATCCGGCCGATCCTCACGATCTTCTTCGCCACTCTGCCTGCGGGGTGAGGCCCGACACGATCACATTCTCGGCGACGGCGTGGCCGCCGAGAATGTGAAACGTCTGGGTCTCCCATCGGCGCTCGCCAACTCATGCAAGGCAGGGGCACTAGCCGCCAGGGGTCTTACCGGGAGGGCCCCTCGCCGCTTTCCAGAATTTTGAAAGGCGGCAAGTCGGCCAGCGCTTCTCGGAAGCTGAGGGCGAGGGCCGCCAACGGGGCCTGTGCAAACCAGCTGCCCCATGAGGCCTCGGTCGCCATGTGCTCTCCCGGATCAAAGGTCAGAACGATGGAGACCTCACGATAAAGCTTCTATAGCAAACTTTGGACCAAGGAAGCCGCTGTTATCAGCGGTTCGGACACGCATAGTTCCAGTAAGTGCCTTGAATGGGGCTCATGGGGCTTTGGCTGGATGCAGCATGAACCCAAAGACCCAGCGAAACATTAATATCTGATCTGGTGAAGCGGGATCTTGTGGCTTTTAGGGAAATGGACGTCGATCGAGCAGGTCTGACAACATCGCGGGAGGACTACTGACACGGCGCACCGCTGCATGAGGAAGGCGTATCGAGGTCAGCGCTGCTCACCGTAGAGTGCAGCGGCGCATGTAGTCCTGTGCGTTGGCGCACAGGTCACACGAACGAGAGTCACGACCTGCCGGTCGTGGGAACCAACTGGATTAACGGGCGGATTGTCATCGAGGAGAATGATTAACGTGATTGAGAGGCCCTACACAAGCCTCTCAGGCAGAGAAAAAAGGGGGAGGTGCCCCTTCGAGCGATCAAACAGGATTGTGTGTCGCAGACAAGGGAATACAAGGCTCTCGCGACACGGGAGGGGCTATTGCGGTGAAGGCGAGCGCATACACCAACATCACCCGAGGAGAACGGGGGGTCCACTGATGCCCATGCTCCCGCTGAGGCCATGCACGCACTCAGGATGCCCGGCGTTGACAAAAACAGGGAGGTGTCCCCAGCACCCGAGGCCGGCACGTCCAGGTGTCGTCCGTCCGCGCCTGTACGATGACAGGAGGGGGAGTTCCTCGCAACGGGGCTATGGCGCTGTGTGGCAGCGGAGGCGAGTGGTGTTCCTCAAGGCCCATCCCTACTGCGCTAGCGAGGGGTTATTGCGGCATTAATATACAAGACTCAGTAGCACCAAATACGATGGATAAATGAACAGGAAAAGGCTATTTTGGCGGGGCTTCTTCGGAGACTTCTGGGGATCGAATTTTTGTGCGGCCAGTATCTTTACCGTCGCTTCCTTGAAGTGGGCAAATGGCGTTTTTTCACATAGAGAGGGGGCCCCAGTTGTTTGGACAGAATGTTCCATTCCTTAAGTGGCGCCTCGGGGTGTTCTGACTACGCAGCGGTGAGCCGTGTCGTCAGGTTGTCGTCGTACACCTGTTCTGGCGTATGGCCGTCAAGTGCCCGGTGCGGTCTGTGCTGGTTGTAGAACGTCAGGTACCGCCCCAATCCCTGACGGGCTGCGCGGATGCTGTCGTAGGCCCGCAAAGACACCTCCTCGTACGTCACGCTCCTCCACAGCCGTTCCACGAACACGTTGTCCCGCCAGCAGCCTGTGCCGTCCATACTGATCTGAATGCCATGGTCTTTCAGCAGTCCCGTGAACTCCTGGCTGGTGAACTGGCAGCCCTGGTCGGTGTTGAAGATGTCCGGAGTACCATAGCTGGCCAGGGCCTCCTGGACCGCCTCCAGGCAGAAATCGGTCGTCAGCGTGTTGGACAACCGCCACGCCAACACCCGGCGGCTCGCCCAGTCCAGGACCGCGAAGAGATACACAACGCCACGCGTCATCGGCATGTACGTGATATCAGCCGCCCAGACATGGTTTGATCGGGTGATCTCCAGATGGCGCAGCAGGTAGGGATAGACCTTGTGGGCTGGGTGCCGCTGGCTGGTATGGGGTTTGCGGTACAGCGCTTCGATGCCCCTGCGGGCCATCACGGTGCGTACCCGCTTGCGCCCGATCCTGTAGCCTTCTCTCCGCAACAGGTCGCGCCACATCCGGGCTCCGGCAAACGGAGAGGCCAGATGCCGCGCGTCGATCCGGCGCATCAGCGCCAGATCCGCAGCCGACACCGGCGTCGGCTGGTCGTACGCGGTCGAACGCGACCGCGCCAGGATCTGACATTGCCGAACAATCGGCAGGTCGTGGGTTCGGTTGATCATCGTCTTGCGCTCAGCAATCCCGCCTTGAGGAGCGCCCCTCTCAGCAATCATGCTCCAGCGCCAGCTGCCCGATCTTGGCGTGGAGGACTTTGAGATCCGGCGCATCCGACGTGGGCTTCGTGCCGCCAAACACCTCGGATGCCCGTTCCAGCAATTGCTGCTTCCATTCCGTGATCTGGGTGGGATGCACGCCAAATTGTGTCGCCAACTCCGCCAGGGTCTTGTCGCCCTTGCACGCGGCGAAGGCCACCTGAGCCTTGAATGCCGCCCCGTGATGGCGTCTCGGTCTCTTCATCGCCTCGCTCCTCTGGTTCGCCACCCTTCGGGGGCGTCGGTTAAGCCAGGCTCCCACTTATCACACTGTCCGAATTTCCGGGGCCCCCTCTCTTGCTACTCCATCTGGCGGTCTAACGATACTTAGACTGATCCGCATAAGATGCTGAGTTCTGGTTTTCTGTCCGTATACCACGCCTTGGGATTTCTTACCGAAGGTCTATTGTCCTCTTTGCATTTAAGGACCTCGTTCGTCTTCTACTTTCTTCCTCCACCCGGAGCGGAAGGTATCCCGACAAGCGGGTGACCGGTTTGCCCTTTACTGCGCGCGTCCAACGAGGGCCTTCCGAGGCCGCGCGTTGCGCGAGCAAGAAGGGCACCGGTTACCCGCTACATTTTCTTCCGCACGTCCTTCCACTCCTTCGCCACCTTCGCCTTCCGTGGCGCCTCCCCTTTGGCTGGCTTCGGCACCATCACGGCATCGAGGCGTCGCTGCAAGAACGCTTCGGCAAAGGCCTTCGTGCGCCCCACACCTATTTTGAGTGTGTCCCATCCAGCTGCATGCATTTCATCAAGTTTTGCCCCAAACGCCGCTGGATCGGACGGCAGCACGAGAATGTGCCCGACCGGAAACTTATGATCCTTGAGCCATTGTCTGGATTGCGCATTCACCTGGTCATACGTTGCCATCGTCTTATCCTGTGTCACCACATAGAACGCGTTGTAGTAGAACCGCGTGAGCTTTTCGAGTACTTCCGCTGCATCAGGCATCGGGCGTCTGCCTTCTGCGTCTTCCATGAGCGCTGCCATTTCCACAGCTATCATCGGGGTGCGATATTCCCACACTGACAGATTCGCACCAGCTTCGACCACGGCGACACTTGAGGTAGCTCCAACGCGCACGGTGAATGGGACAGCCTCCTTGGCCTTCGGGGTATACGACAAGAATGCCCGACCATTGCCATCTGTCATCGCAGTCGCGACGACCTTGCCGGCAATGAGCAGTTCGATGGGTTCGCCCCCCAGACCGGTCTCTGTCAGGCGACCCTTCTGTGTGAGCGTGGCTTCAATGGTAGCCGGCTGGTTAGGCGCGGTGAGGCTATCGTGAACCGATAGGGTCCAGGAAATCTTCTCCGCCGCGAAGAGGATGGTGGGCGCAGTCAAAAAAAATAAGAAAGTGAAGAAACTGGCTCTACCGAAGAATACTCTCATAGGCCGCACGTCTAGGGCCAGAAGAACACACGATACAGGATGCTCAAAAAGTCCGTCCGGCAAGGCCGCAGCCGATGAAAGCACCGGAGGCGTAGCCTCTGGGCTACGTTGAGGATGCTTTCGAGGTGAGAACGACGCTGGCGGGCTTTTTCAGCATTCTGCCTGCTAGAAAGTTAGGCCTTCAGGGCCGCAAGCACCTCATCCACATGACCGCCAACCTTGACCTTGCGGAAGATCGCCTTCAATGTGCCGGTCTGATCGATCACGAACGTACTACGCTCGATGCCCCAATACTTTCTGCCATACATATTTTTTTCTTTATAACAGCCATAGGCCTTCGAGATAGTGGCCTCTTCATCGCTGAGCAGGGGAAAGGGCAGATCAAACTTCTTGATAAACTTCTGGTGAGACTCCTTGCCGTCTAAGCTCACACCGAGAATCACAGCCCCCGCCTTCTTGATCGGCGTGGCCGCATCGCGAAAGTCGCAGGATTCCGTCGTACAGCCCGGGGTATCATCTTTGGGATAGAAATACAGGACCACCTGCTTGCCCGTAAAGTCTTTCAAGCTGACCGACGCTCCTAATTGATTTGGAAGCGAGAACGCGGGGGCCTTATCACCGACTGTGAGTTCCTTTGCCATCTTCGCTCACTCCTTCTTCAATTGCTTAGCAGGATGTTGAAAAAGTCCTCCGGCAGCGTGCTCGAAACCCGTGAAGCGTCTCTCGTGAAGCGTCATTCGTTTCTTGATTCGGATGTTTCACGCCTCACGTCTCACGATGTTAGATTATCGCGGCCCGCTACCGCCTCCAGGCCTGCTGATCCCAGGGCTGCGTGGTTGGTACTTTTTGGGAGCCTCCGGATCACCATAAGGGCGGAGCGCGGGCGAATCCCAGATCACTTGATCTCCCGGGGCCAGGTTCGCTGCTTCCATGAACTGTTGGCGCGCTTCCTCCGTATCCCCCAAGGCATACAAGGCCAAGGCATAATTATAGTGCGCAGGCCCCGATTGAGGAGCCTCGGTCATCGCTTGGGAAAAATACCGCTTCGCGTCGTCGAATTGCCTCGCGTGATACGCCTGTGTCCCCTGCTCAGTCAGCGTCAACACTTGTGGTTTCACTCCTGACTCGAGCGCCAACGGGACTAACGGCTTGGCCTTGTTCGTGGAACAAGCCACTGCTCCGATGAGCAAGAGGCACAGTCCAAGCAAGGGCAGGAATTTCGTCACGCCGTCACGTCCCATCGGCATTTTACGCCTTCATATGTTTCCGCGTCTCTTCCTCGAACGCTTTCCGATACAACACGTCCCACTCCGCGCTCCCCTCGACAATCCCGCGCGAGTAGGTCGCCAACTTCGCTTTGACCTTTCGATCGATCTCTTCTTCTTGCGCCAGCTCGGATGCGAGCACCCGTTTGATCTCTTTTAAGACCCGGCCCTCATCGGCCTGAACCGTCACCAACGGGCTTTTCTTGACCACTTGTAGAATGACGTGGGAGAGGTGGCTGATTTTATCTTCGCTTAACATATCAAGCCCGTGAAACGTGAGATGTGAAAGATGAACGGTGAAGTGTACGGAGTTGGGCGTTCGAGCATTTCACGTTTCACCTTTTTACGTCTCACGCGTTATAAGATGATGCCCCGCTCTCGCGCCAGCTTACTCTTCACCATCGTAAACATCCGCTGATAGTCCACGTGTCCCCGCTCAATGTCTTGTTCGTAGGCCTTCAACAGTTGCCGCACTTCGGCGTTCAGGCGGTCTTCGACCGACAGTTCCTCGAGGATGGCATGATCGATCTGCTCGACGAACGCCTTGCGATCCCCCACAATCGCCATCTGCCCCTCCTGCTGCAGCCTAGTGACAATCGACTCCGAGATGTGGCGAATGCGTTCTTTCGACAATCGCATGGCTAACAGGCCCTGTAAAAAGTACGTTGGCACACCAGAACTTTGGTGGTTCGCACGTGTAGCACAGCAGGAGAACATTCCTGCAGGATGATCGAAAAGGTCGTCCAGCAAGGCCGCAGGGAGAGTAGACCCAAGGCGTACCCTCTATACGTTGAGGGTCTGAACGATGCGAAATCGTTGCTGGCGGACTGTTTCAGCATGCTGTTATATCTTCTCGATCCGAATGGTCGGCTGGTCCATCACTCGCCGCAACACCGAGGCATCCCCGAGAATGCGGCCGATCACATTGACACGGTCGGCCGGGACCGGATCCTGCCCCATACTCATCGGGGTGCGTCCAAAAAAAATGGCCAGGACCTGCCCAGCCCCCCAAAATGCGACATCGCCGACTTTGACTTGACTCGTTGCTGTCTCTCGATGGTCCTTCACCCCGGCCAATTTAAAATAGAACTCTTCGCCCCACGTGTTGACCGGGCTTTCGACCGGTAATGCGGCATAGACTTCTAGCGCTGTTTTCGTCGACTTAAGTTCGGCATCGAGCTGCACAGATCCGACCGTAATGCGAATTTTGTTGGGAAGATCAGCCATGATGTTTCCGTCAGTACCTTCCAGCGACGAACAGATGAAAACCCGCTCAGGACGCGGACCTTAGCTTGTTTATTCGGTGAAATCAAGGCTACAATCCGTGAATCCTATGCTCGCATCATCCTTCGTGCTGCTCAAAGGTATCGGTCAAAGTTCCGAACGCCGTCTCTGGCAGGAGGGCATTCTCGATTGGGCTTCATTCCTCCGATCTCCAAGCCTGCCAGGCATCTCCTCCACCAGAAAAGAGTGGTATGACGGTGAACTCAGGACCGCTCAAAGGCACTTGAACGATGGCGACGCACACTTCTTCAGCACCTGTCTGAAGAGTCGTGAGCACTGGCGCCTCTTCGAAACATTTCGTTCTCGTACCCTGTATCTGGACATTGAAACGACAGGGCTGTCTGCGCGCGAGGGGCATGTGACGGTGGTGGGATTGTTTCGTAACGGACACCTGACGAGCTTGGTCCGAGGAGAAACGTTAACCGAGGACCGATTGCACGCGGAACTGGAACAGACAGACCTCTTCATCACATTCTTCGGCAGCGGGTTCGACATTCCCTACTTGCAGGCGAAGTTCCCTCGGTTGAATTTCAAGAAGCCTCACTTCGATCTCTGTTTCGCCGCGCGCAGGCTCGGCATGCAAGGCGGGCTGAAACACATCGAGCACGAGGTTCAGATTGCACGCGAGACTGATGTCGCCGGGCTCGATGGGTGGGAAGCCGTTCGGCTCTGGCACCAGTGGTGCACGGGAGATGAGGCTGCACGCGATCTGTTGCTGAGGTACAACGCGGCCTATACCATCAACCTGGAACCGCTCGCGATCATACTCTACGACCAGATGGTCGCACGATTCGGCCCACCGTCCATGGGGTTTCCACCAGTCCGTCGCCACAAGCCAGTCGAGGTCGCACCATGACACAACCCCAGCAGTGGACCGGAGTCGGTCGAACCGAGACGGGTCACGTACGCGCGTCGAACCAGGATGCACTGGCTCTCCTGGATGACTGCGGTGTCTGGATCGTGGCAGACGGGATGGGTGGGCTCCCGGCGGAGATGTCGCGGCCCAAACTGCCGTGGCCGTGGCCACACAGCGGGCGAAAGAACGAGCGGCTTGGCTCCGCGAGCACCCAAGCACTGCTGCCGAATTCATGGCGGATCTCGTCACGAGCGCCAATCAGCAAATCCATGACCTCATGCTGGCGAAACCATCCTTGAAAGGGATGGGCACAACCTTCGTCGCTTTGGCCATCACACCGGCTCCGACACCGATTGCCCATATTGCCCACCTGGGAGATAGTCGCGCCTACCTCTATCGAACAGGACAGCTCACGCAATTAACGCACGATCACACCCTCGTCGAAACATTTGTGCAGCGCGGCTTGATCGATGCCGCCGCGGCACTCACACATCCTGATCGTCACATCTTGACAAAAGGCCTCGGCATGGGCGTCCAAATGCAACCGGAGCTGACCTCGATACCGGTCACCCCTCACGATCTGATAGTGCTCTGTAGTGACGGGCTCACGAAAATGTTGACGGATGTCTCCATCGCATCGGTTCTCTCCCACACAGTCGGCAATCCCCACCGAGCCTGCCACGATCTGATAGAAGAGGCGCTGAACAGAGGGGGACAAGATAATGTGACCGTGATCGTCGTGGCGTATCATTAGCCAGCCCATATGCCCGTGAGCATGGCCCCATGGATTTTCCGTTGACAAGACGAACTTGGCTGTGTAGCTTGCATTTCTAATCAGTCCCTCCTTTCCTGCTACAGAGGAGGCTACGACATAAAGAGGCTCTCATGCTCGGCATTATTCGCGGCCCCCTGTTTGCCGCCTCGTTGCTCTTGATGACAGGCCACACGGCAGTCGGTTTCGCTTATGAATCGACTGATCCGGAAGCCGCCATCCGCACTCTGGTTCGCGCCAACGCCGAACTGGATATGGCGACCCTCTCTCGCCTCATGGCGCATGATGCCGATATCACCAGCTATACCATCGGCGGACGGAAGTACGTGGGGTGGCCGGAGTTCGAACATGACATGCAAGAAGAGTTTTCCTCCGTGGCCAAACTCGAGATCCCTATCACTGAGCTCAAAGTCTGGACAAAAGGATCTGTGGCCTGGTTTACCATGGAACTGGACTACATCCGGTACGTGGGGGAGGGACCAAATCAACGGAGAATGGTGCTTCCTCTTAGAGAAAGTGGGGTCTTAGAGCAGCGCGGAGGACAATGGGTGCTGCTGTCCTGGCATGAGTCGCTCCGGAACATGCAACTCGGCGCCCTGTCAGCCCAGCAATCCACGACATCGACATCTTCTCCCCAACACTTGGTCAACAATGCTCCAGCTTCCCCAACTCCTGACTTAAGCGGGGAATGGGATATTCTCGAGGTGGAGGACGACAAGGCCTACAAGGCCACACTCGATAAAGCCGGCAACGGTCCCTATACACAGCACGGAGGACGGTTCGTCACCACGAAGTTCGCCGACCGCCTCTGGCATGGCACCTGGCAGCAACCTGGCAACGACCGGGAGGGAGGATTCGAACTCCTCCTCTCAGATGATGGGAGCCAGGCTAAAGGCGTGTGGTGGTATTCTCGCGTCGGCACCCAGAAAAATATTCCCCCTCGTGAACATGGCGGAACCTACCTCTGGAAACGGGTCACTCCACCGACATCTGCACAATGACATCTGCGTATTCTCCACGCGTCTACGACCAGCGCACCGCACATTCGAGTGACCACTTCCTACTTATGGGAGGTGGTTGTGGTCAGTGTAAATTCAGCTAGGCCCTGCATGTATATTTCATCATAGATTCTCTGGCTCACAGACTCGATTGAAAATTGTTCATTATTGACCATTCACTGTTTGGCGAAAATGCTACTGTATTACCGCACAATGACCAACTACCAGGAGGGTTTTTTTATGCGTCAGGTACTCCTCACTCTGCTTATCGGCATCTGTCTAGCGAGCCCTGCCCTCGCAGACGGCGGCCACGACCACCATGCCGTTCCAACGCTCAAAAATCAAACGGCCACGACCGTCACCACTCAAGGCGATGTCGTCACCCTCACGTTCGGTCCCATCGACTTGCCAGCCGCTCATGAAGGCGATCTGGCCGCATCAATGCCCAAACATAGTTTTCAGCTTCCCAAAGATAGGTATATGGTGGGATACAAAACCGGGGTCTTCACCAAAGAGGGAATGCCTCTCCCCAAGAACTATCTCCATCACATTCTGATGCTCAACAACAGTAAGCCGAGTGTCTCATGCGACGGCGAACCGCTGTTCTTTGCGGGAGCGGGACTGGAGATGACTGAGACACGTTTCCCTGAAGGCTATGGCGTCAAGCTTGCCAAGAGCGACCATCTCATGTCGATCGTCGCGTTTTATCATAAGGCGCCGATCACCAAAGATGTCATGGCCACCTTCACCATGTATATGGCGCCAGAGGGTACTCCGATCAGAGAAATGGACGTGTATCAGGTGGGCGTCAACATTGTGTGCTTCAGCAAGTTCGCCCAGCGAGGCCCAAACCAGACAGATGAAGGGATTGAGATTAACTCCGGAGTCCAGGTCCACCGGGAGTCGCTCAAGTTCTCGATGGACGGCTGTGTAAAATTCGCCTACCCGCATGGGCATGACGAACTCCTCATGATCGGGCTGGACAATAAGACCAAGAATGAGACCCTGCTGCGAACGGTTCCCGACGTCGACAAAGACGGAACCTTTCTCCAATTTCAGCCGCATCAAGTCTATCAGGACAGTCAGGGGTTTCCTGTGACGAAGGCGGACGACTATGAAATGGTCATGGTCCATCACCATCCCTTGCAGAAAAAAGACCCGCAACATGGGATGGGAAACTATTTGCTGTACATGACCCCCGGCGCTTGTCCGACGACATCCCCTTCGCCGATCGCCCTTAGGTAGGGCCACACACAGCACGGAACCCGCCATCGCAGGATGCTGAAACAGTTCGCCAGCGGCGTTCTTACATCGCTCAGAGGCTCAACGTACCGAAACGTACGCCTCGCCTCTTCGCTCGCTGCGGCCTTGCTGGACGGCCTGTTTGAGCATCCTGCGAGTTGTTCATGTGTCAACGCCACGTGTAAGAACACAGCGGGATTTGAGCGTAAACTGAGTTTTTCCACAGCCTGCTAGAGTCCGGGCGGGTCCTACACATCCTCTCGTGTCACTCACGCCCTTCCCTCGCTCATTCCGTTCAATGTTACTCGTCATCAAATCCCGTGAGCGCTCCTCCTACCAAAAAAAGAACCTCTTTCATCGCATGAAGACTGCGCTTCCCACCTCCGCCTGTGCGATTCACATCTGTCCACTCAGCCATGGCCGAGTCGCTTGCCTGTGAACCAACTGTGGGAGCCCATGTGTCTCAGCTGGCGCAGGACGAACCTTGCGATATCGCTCGTGACTGGAATTCGTGCCGGTCTCGCAGTCTGGCTCAGCGATTTCGCGAAGACCCGCCATAGATACTGCAGGCTACGCTCCACCGACCTCGCCCCCACCCTACATGGACTCTCAACAATTAATGAGATGCGAGATATCTATTTGACGGCCAAGGGATTCGAGTGGGATAGTCAGGATGTTGAAAGGGGAGCGGGGTGGCTGGGGTGATCCCCTTGCTCGCGCAACGCGCAAGGTGAAAAGGATGGGAGGGCACCCACGTTGGTCCTGTGCTCCCGGAACGCGCGCCTTCAGAAGGGCCTCGTTCGACGGCCGCACCTTGACCAACATAGGTGCCCTCCCTGATGAAACATTTAGATGGATGATGGTCGCTCGATGCGTGCAATTGGAATCATCCCAGCTGCCCCTTAAAAAGGGATAATTCACCTACCCGCTATTTGCAGATAACACTGATCTTCGAACCGTTCACCACGGAGATACTTCGCGATCACCGTCCATTGCCCACGACCATCGGTCAGCGCAACATAGGTCTTCCCATCCATGATAAACGGCTGCACCGTGAACACAGTGTTCAGGGCTGGCAGCTCCTTGCCCGATTCTGAAGACATCGGAAAGGTGGACAGTGGGTAGCTTCCTCCTGTCCGCTCGAACTTATCAGCGGTCTCCAGCAGAGGCGACAGGTCCTGCCAATTGGCTTGCTCAAGAGCAGCGCTATCGGCAGGAAACACATAGAAACTGTCGCTCGGACTCCCCTTCATACAGAACGTGGTCTTCACGACCAGGTCTTGCTGCCCGTCGTTATCCAGATCCACCAACGCCTTGTCGAGACTTGAACAGTGTCTCGTCTTCGGCCCCTGCCCACTCAGCTCGACCGGCTTCCAGGTAACCTGCCGAAAGATCTCGTGCTGGTATCGCAGCCACCCTCGATCGTCTACATCCTCACGAAACGCTTCCAGCACCTTTGCGCAGAGCTTGTTATCCCTGCCCGCGACAAGCTGATACCCTCGCTCACCAGCCCAAGCTACGCCGACGCCAACCATGAAGACGAGGAAGACAAACACGAGCTGTTTCATAAATTGCATGGTTCCCTCCTCTGACTCCACCCACACTTGGCAATGTGTGCAACCAGTTTTCCCACGTTTCGCCTCCATTGACAAGAAAAGTCAGCCCACCTAAAATCTTGTGAAATTTTCATCTGCTCCGACTACCAACATGACTCTCCCTGAACTCAGCAAGTCTCTGCACAACTGCCAACGTTGCAAGCTCGCGAAGATGGGCCGAACCCAAGTGGT
>JBBRRK010000077.1:0-16290 GCA_038200765.1 Nitrospirales bacterium | reverse complement strand
TCGACCTACGGCAGGGCCGACACATCTTGGGCACAGCGAACGCCGACGTTCGGGGCATGCTCGGCGGGATCGCTTTTTGTGCGAAACGAGGCGCGGAGACGATAGGGATTATTGAGATAGGAGCCACCCCGTTGGACCTTCACGGTGCCCTCAGACGGCCATCGCGTCGAGGCTTGTCTCAACGGCAAATCCGCGAGTGCAGTAGAAGCGTTCATGAGTAATGTGGGTGAGGAGGATCGATTCACAGCCATGACGTGACGGGGAATCAGCCACGGCGAAGACCCCAATCGTCCCCGCTGCATTGCACCATTCACGATCGCGCTCGGCTTGTTCATCCGTGGGCCGTTTTGCTAGGATGCGGCGACTGGAGTGTCTGTAGGGCCCCCATGAAAATCGCGACTTTCAATGTCAATTCTCTCCGCAAGCGTTTGCCGATCGTGCTCGACTGGCTTGCTCAGCAGAAGCCGGATGTCGTCTGTCTTCAAGAAACCAAGGTCCAAGACAGCGAGTTTCCGCTACTGGCATTCGCGGAGTCCGGATACAACATCACCTACCGGGGGATGAAGTCCTATAACGGCGTCGCGATATTGAGCCGGGAGAAACCGAAGACAGTGGCATATGGATTTGATGATGGAGGCGACTCGGAAGACGCGCGGCTCTTGCGCGTGGTGATCAAGGGGATTCCCATCGTCAATACCTACGTGCCGCAGGGCTTCGAGATCGACTCACCCAAGTATCAATACAAGCTTGGCTGGTACGATCGACTCCGGAAGTATTTTGAGAAACATCTATCGCCGAATACGCCGGCTATCTGGTGCGGCGATATGAACGTGGCTCCTCGGCCGATGGACGTGCACAGTCCCGAGAAACATCTCAAACATGTTTGCTATCACGAGGATGCGCGGCGGGCCTATGAGAAGACGTTGGCCTGGGGATTTCATGACGTGTTCGTAAAGCTCTATCCGGACCGGCAGCAATATACGTTTTGGGATTATCGAGCGCCGGGGTCGCTGGAAGCGAATAGAGGTTGGCGTATCGACCATATTCTGGCGACGGCCCCGCTGGCAGAACACTGTGTCAGGGTTGAAGTGGACGTCGAGCCGCGGCGAGCGAAAGACCCCTCAGATCATACATTCTTATGGGCGGAGTTTTCGGTCTAACCACGAGCGCAACGTCCACATCTGCCCAATTCTGTCGGTTCGCTAAATCGTTCCCACCGACCGAATTGGCTCACGAGCTCGAACGAACTCATTACGCGGCGTTCAGGACCCGCTGCTTCGCACGCAACGTGGTCACGCGATTCTGCGCAATCAATGGATCGAGGACCAGTCCGCAATTGATACAGCGGAGTACCGGGGCTTTCTGAGAAAACTCCGGTCGCCACTCTTGCACCATCAGCCCTTTGCATTTTTGACAGATCATCGTGCTCTCCTCCATCTTTCATGTGTTCCAGCGCCGACAAGTCGGCCTTTCACGAGGCGAACTCTACCATTGCAAGATTAATAAGGTGTTAACTGGCAGTTAAAACTCTCTAATGTCTATACATGACGACATGCATGATGTTGCTGTGGTAGGTGCCGGCGCCGCGGGGCTGGCAGCCTCGATTTTCGTGGCAGAGGCGGGAGCGAAGGGCGATCGCGAGCGGAGGATTGTGTTGTTCGATGGCGCGAAGACGATCGGCGCTAAGATTCTCGTGTCGGGAGGGGGCCGCTGTAACGTCACGCACGATGTCGTGACCGCCATCGATTTCTTCGGCAATCGCCGAATCATCAAGAACGTCCTGGCAGCGTTTCCCGTTGAGCAGACCGTGACGTGGTTGGTCTCGTTAGGGGTTGCGCTTAAACGCGAAGAGACCGGGAAGCTCTTTCCGGTGACCGACAAAGCACGAACCGTTCTTCACGCATTGGTCGATCGCTGTCATGCCCTGGGCGTGGTCATCTACCCCGACCATCGCGTGACAGATATCGTTCCTCTCACCGGCTCAGATGCCGGATTTGTTCTGCACCATGTCCATGGAACCGTGCAATCGAAGAAAGTCATTCTGGCGACTGGAGGGCGATCGATCCCCAAGTCGGGGAGCGATGGATTCGGCTATGAGCTGGCACGACGATTGGGGCACCAGGTGACGGCCACCGTTCCGGCCCTCGTGCCGCTGCTGCTCGACGACCGGATGTTTCACAAGACCCTCTCCGGGCTCTCGCATCACGTCGAATTGACCACTGTGGCGCAGGGTCGCGTCATTGACCGCAGGGCTGGGAGCTTACTCTGGACGCATTTCGGCATCAGTGGGCCAGTGGTCATGGATGCGAGCCGCTTTTGGACACTTGGGCATGAGCAGGGGAAACCCGTCGAGGTCTATGGAAATTTCTTGCCTGGTCAGACCCAAGAACAGGTGAAAGCGTGGTTGATGGAGCAAGGGACGGACAATCCGCGGCGCTCGTTGCAGAAGACATGGGCGCAACAGGTTCCGGAGCGGTTAGCCGAGGCGCTCTGTTCTCACGTTGGATGTGATCCCAAGACGCCGGCGGCACAACTGCCGAGAAAAGACCGAGATCGTCTGCTCGCTGCGCTGACCAAGTTTACATTCCCAATCACGCACGATCGGGGCTGGAACTATGCCGAGGTCACCGCCGGTGGCGTGCCGCTCGAAGAGATCAACTTTCGGACGATGGAATCCAAGTTGGTGCCGGGCCTCTATTTGATCGGAGAGATCCTCGATTGTGATGGCCGGATCGGTGGGTTCAATTTCCAATGGGCTTGGGCCACAGGCTTGCTGGCGGGCCGGGCGGTTGCGTCCTGTAGCCAATCACACCACCAGTCGTAAACTGTTGAAGCGTTCCCTCCAGGCCAGCCGCGCAATTGAGTAGGGCTCCCGACCTCCCGTCTCACCGCAGAGGGGGATAGCCCGATATGTTCCGCCAACTCATGCTGAATACTTGGCCGCACTCTCTGGCACAGATCGCTGCAGGCTGACCCTATTCCGTATTCTGTTTGGTAGTTGCTGTCACAGCCGCGGTGAGATACCGGCGGAGAATGGCCTGTTCGATTCGTGAACGCCCGCGATCAGGAGCCGGAAATCGCAGTACTAACTGGATATGCCCTGCTTCGATGACTTGGATGGTAATGCGCGGCTCCGGCGACGGAGCTTCGAGTAGATTGGTCTGTTCCAACAATTTCATCTGTCGGCTGGCTTCCCCCATAAATGAGGAACATTCTGCCTTCGCTGCATCGAGCAGATGCCGTTCGGCGTCCTGCCAGTCGTCATCGTCCTTGAGCGGAATCGAAAGAATGTAGAGCCCATAGTCCTGGCCCGGGTTTTCCTTGATCAAGGGGTTCATGAACAGCAAACTGTTCGGAAACACCGTCACCCGTCCGGTATAGAGATGCGAGGCTTGGCCGGGCCCGATCTCAAGGAGCTTGGTCGCAAAGATATCATGGTCCAAGACGACGCCGCGATGACCGGCGATCTGAATGCGATCGCCGACCGAATAGACTTTCCCTCCCACCCGGAGCGCCGCTCCACTCCAACAGAGAATGAGTTCTTTCGTCGCCAACACGAGCGCCGCCGCGACCGCCACGAGGGACACAGCAAAGGCTTGAAGTTCATGCGCCCAGATGAAGACCAACCCCACCAGCAGCACGAACACTATGGTGTTGCGGACAGAGACCACCCATCGACGTTTCGCTTCCATCGAGAGTGTGAGATTATTCGAGATCGCTCGGACGATTAACGCCCGCGCGATAAGGAGGGAGGACAGCAGCAGCAGCGAGGAGAGCCCGTCGAGCAGAGCCGAACTATCGATGTGTGGTAACCAAGCAGGCATGGATTACCGCATCAAACCATTAAATTGAGACTGTTGCAAAGGGTTTCTGAATCCCGTTTTTCGGCGAGCGCACCTCAAATTAAGGATTGTGAGAGTCGCCTCCGTACGACGTTCTTGTGGAGGACGTTCATATGGGGTGCTGCAACAGCCTCACATTAATTGGCGTTGAGCGTAGCATGAGTTCCCGGCACACATTCTTCACGTTTCCACTGTTTGAGGATTTTCTGTTCGTTGAAGATCAGGGTATAGCGGTAGCAATACAACATGGCCTTGGGACCATCTACAATTGATGTGGCTGCTAGCTGCGCCTTGTCGGTCAGGTGGGAAAGGCTGACGGAGGCCAATTCCTTGTCGCTGATCGGAACGCGATAGGTCCAGACCGAGTCCCCCCCGAGAACAGGATCCTTCGCCGTATGGGGCGACCCAAACTTCTCCGCCACCTCGTCTTGCGTGAGCCGATCCACACCGCTTTTGAAATAACTGTCGCGCCACGGCCCCCCGCATGCGAGCATCGCTCCTGCGAGGAGGAGCATCCCGACCGTAACCATATATTTCTGTACTCGTCTCATGACTTAGGCTGATCCTTAGACTCATGCATGCGTTTCATGGAACAGTAGAGCGCATACCCTTGTGCCAACATGCCGGTGACCAGCAAACCCAGCGCCGTCTTCATCCACTGCGTGCCCGTGTCTTCCAGTCCATAGATCCCGACGACGAACCCGAGTGCGATCGCCACGATCCCCACAAATCGCGCGATCATGCCTTTTGTCCGCAAGTGAATGGAGGCCGGATTGTCATTGTGCATCGCCATTGCAGGGGTACGCTACACTGGATGGCGCGATTGGTTCAACAGGTCATTGGGAAGGTTCTCCGGTCTCTTCGTGAAACAATGGTCCATCTCGAAGCACGAAGGGAGAGAATCGAACGCGATCACGCAGGGTCTCTCCCTTATGCGCCCAACCGATCGACAATGGACTCCGCCGGATAGGTCACGATTTCCGCCAACGTGGGGTGGTAGTGGGGCATGTTCAGGAGATCAACCGCAGTCCCATGGTAGTACATCACCGCGATCAGTTCATGGATCAATTCACCCGCATCTAGGCCGACGATCTGCGCACCAAGAATCTCACCGGTCTGAGGAGCCGCGAGCAACTTCACAAACCCATGCGGCGCGCCAAGAACCAGCGCTTTCCCATGGTCGGCGAACGGATAGGAGGCCGTGAGATAGGGAATTTTGTCGGCCTTTGCGCGCATTTCATTCAGCCCCAACACCGCAATCTGGGGATCAGTAAAGACCACTTCCATATCCAGGCGATGATCGATCGTCTTGGCGGGTCGATCTGCATGTGTCGCGTTGTACGCGGCAACTTCACCCTGCTGGATGGCGAGATGCACAATGGGCGCGACATCATTCACATCACCCACGGCATAAATATGGGCTTGCGACGTGCGCATAGCGTCATCGACGACAATCCGGCCGCCGTCAATGGTCACGTCTGCCAGATCGAGACGAAGCCCTTCAATGTTGGGCTGTCGACCTAAGGCCTGAAGAATCTCCTGGCCAACATAGGATCGTTCACGTCCCTCTTTCATCGCCCAGACTGTCTTTCCTGTTGCGTCCTCGGTCACACGCAGCAACTGCGCGCCAGTCACGACTTCGATGCCTTCACCGCACAAAGCGGCTTCAAGTGCGCGGCCAACATCCTCGTCCATGCTGGAGAGCAGCGTGCGGCTCCGTTGAAGAATTGTGACCTTCGTTCCAATCCGAGCAAAGAATTGGCCGAGTTCGAGGGCGACAGCCCCACCGCCCAGAACGATCAACGAGCTCGGTTGAATGCGGAGATCCAGGATCGTGTCGCTCGTGAAATATCCGGCTTGGTCCAACCCAGGAATCGGAACCTCACGGGGCCTCGACCCGGTGGCCACAATGAATGACCCGGCCGACAAGACGGTGTCTCCCACGGTGATCTCGCGGGGTGACCGAAAGACCGCCCGCGATTGATAGAGCGTGAGTCTCGGATCACGAAGCTGTTCAATACGATAGTCCGCAAACTCGCGCACCAGCCGATCCTTCCGATCTACAATCGCCGACAGATCGGCCTGGGCTGAAACCGGGGAGAGTCCAAACTCCTTCGCTCGCCTGAACAGGGCCGCGACTTCGGCAGAGCGCAGGATGGCTTTTGTCGGCATGCAGCCTCGCAGGATACAGAGCCCACCGAGCGGGCCCTGATCCACAATGGCCACGTCGGCGCCGGCATCGCGCGCGGTCCGTGCGGCGGCATAGCCCGCCGACCCGCCGCCGATCACGATCACGTCATGCGTCTTGCGCGCTGAAGCCAGACTCTGTGATTTCATCGTTCGTTCCCTTTATAGTATGAAGTCAGGAGAGGTAGAATACACGATGGTGCAACCTGGTCGCTATCGGCACTATAAAGGCCAAGAATACGAGGTACTGGGCGTGGCTCGACACTCAGAAACTGAAGAGGAGTATGTGGTCTATCGAGCCCTCTACGGCGGCCGCGGACTCTGGATCAGACCAGCGGTGATGTTCCTGGAGACGGTGATCGTTGATGGTCGTCCTTGTCCCCGGTTTCAGTTCCTTGCCGTCATGTAGCGCCCACTAACGTCCCTGCATTTCGTTTCCGATCTTGGCTCCCCACGTATCCCCAACGGTCGCTCGGGCGAAACCGTTCAAGCTTAAGTACTTACTGCTAGCCTCCGATACAGAGAGTACGAGGTAAGTTATGCCGATCATCCGTGCCGTCAATGGCATCGTCGAAATGCATCCTACGCTGCCGGTGTCTCCTCGCCCCCCTGCGCCGCGTGCCGACGCGGACAGACAGGATCGTTCAAAAGAACAGGAGCGCCAGGCTGCCGACCATGCAGCACGCCTCGCTCAACAGGCTTACCAGCAACAGGTTCACCAGGATCCTGCACCGAAGCCGGCTCTCCTCGCACAGGATATCATGACCTCGCCGGTCACATGGTTGCCGTCCGACAGTACCCTGCTGGAAGCGTGGACTGTGATGAAACGCAAGGGGATTCACCATCTCCCTGTGACAGCGGCTGACGGCACGCTGGTCGGAATGATCTCGAACCAGGACCTGTTGCCCTATGCCCATGAACTGGAATCCGTCAATTCGCCTGGACCGTCCGCCGAACTCACGCTCCCCGGCGTGATAAGCAGCCGGATCTTGTCTGCCGCTCCGACGACAGAAATCAGGGAGATCGCCCACGTCATGCTTGAGGAGCGCGTAAGTGGGATTCCAATCCTCGACAACTCCGGTCATCCGATCGGTATTCTGACAACCAGCGATATTCTCCGTGCCATCGTCCACCGAAGCCCACTCGATCTCAGGACATAACCAACGTCTCAACAGGCTGATTATTATCCAGCGCTTTCATATCGTGTCTCAACGCCGGCAGATCCCGCGCCTCCCGACTCACGCTGCCTGTGTGATTGCCTTACCCGTGATAATGGGCAACGGCTTGACCCGGAATCTATCTCACTTGAAGCCGCAGTGCTGTTTCGCACATCCTCCCCTGATCGAGTTCAGAACGCGATCCAACGAATGACGTTTGCCGGGCAAAAGTATAGCCCGTCGGCATTGAGCATTGAAGGCCGGATGCGCTGGTTCAGTTTCGCGTGGATGCTGTTGAGGAAAACCAAGAACGATGGCGAGACTAGCACGACTCCTATTGTCGGCCTGTGTCCTGACATGCCTGCCTCTCGTGAGCGAAGCGGGAGATATCTTCACGGGATTTCAGATCGACAATACGAGCCAGTACTTTAGCTACCTCGGCATCCGGACCCCGATCTTGCAGAATTCAGCAGGATCCGGTTTGTTCGTTCAAGCTATAACTTCTGGGCTCGGCTATCACGTGAAGACCAATGGACAACTCCTGGATACCAACGTCCAATCAATTGTACCGTCACTCGGCATCACCAAACCGCTGGGCCGATGGGCACTCTCCGCTCTTGTTGGCCCTCAGCTGCGCAGAATCGAAGAACAGCGGCTAAACGCAAGTCGCACGATCGCCTATCAGACTGGTGTATACGGCCAACTTGAAGCGCTCTATTGGCATGAGAAATGGAACCTCCACGTCATAGGGTCGTACGCCGACCTCGATAATTTCTTCTGGAGCCGGCTACGCGGAAAGGTTCTGGCCTATCAGCCCGAGAAGAGTTGTTGCGCAACCTATGCCGGCTGGGACGTGACAGGAATGGGTAATGCCGATTTCCGAGGGATCATGACAGGGCCCGTCGTCGAAGTTCAGGTCGGCACAGTATTTTTTCTTGTCAGGGGTGGATACCAACACAACACGACCTTCCACGTCGGCTCATACGGAGGACTTGATATCTATTATCCTTTCTAAACATAGCGTCTTAAATTATGCCGCATAATCTCCGCAGTACCGAATTGGGTATTCTCCAGTGGTCGAAGCACGTAGAGACGCTGGTCAACACGGCGTCCAAGGTGGCAAAAAACTGGTTGTGCGTCGCCATGCGGCGGGCCAGTTTCCAGACTCGCTCGATGGGGGCCCGCTGCGGACTGTACGGCGGCAGAAACAGCAGGGTGAGCACGACGCGGTATTTTCGAAGCAAGGGCTTGAGCAGGACCGCGTGGTGGTACCGGGCATTGTCCAGCACCAGCACCAGTACCATGCGCATGCCGCGAGAACGCTGCCGCAGCCGCGTCAGAAAGGTCTCGAACGTGGCGCACAGGGACCGGATGAACTTGCCGGTGTGTACGTTGACGGCACCAAAGCAGGCGACCGACTTGCGGGTGGGCGCATGGAGCAGGACCGGATCCTTGATCTCGGGCGGCACCCACATGCGGCACCGGGTGCCATGTTGCTGGAAGTGGCATTCGTCCACGCTCCAAAGTTCAATGCCCCGGTGCCGGGCCAGGCGGTGCAGTTTTTTTAAACGCCACGACCTTGACCGGGTCGGACTGAGCGGCTTGGGGTCTGGGCTTGCGCAGCCGGAACCCCATGCGAGCGAAGATTCGTTGGCACTGTCGCACCCCCAGCCTAGCCCCGTAGCGCAGGCGAAGATGCGCAGAGAGCAGCTTGCCGTCCCACAGATGACCGGCATGACCAAACTTCTGTGGGTCGCGTCGCAAGTCACGTCCCAGCGCCGCCCATTGCTTGGCGCTCAGCGTGGCTGGCCGACCCGAACGCGCCCCGTCGCGCAAGCCGGTCAGTCAATGGGCTTCGAATCGCGTCACCCAGCGCTGCACCGTTCGTCGATCTTCCCCAAACAATTCGGCGACCTGCTGGCAGCTGTGGCCGCCGGTGACCAGCAGCAGCCCGTGCAGCCGATGGTCGTACCGCGACTCATCGGACCGAGCGATTTCCTGTTGAATGGCCAGGCGCATGACGTCGGCATCAGCAATGTCCAGTTGTCTCATGACCGTACCTCCGCATCGTGGACCAGTCATCCGGATACCCCAATGATGCGGCAATATATATGTCGCTACGTTTAGCAGGCGGGTCAGGTCAACCAGGTCCATTGCGAGAAGGTGGCAGCCTGCCCAACTCTCTGCCCCTTAGCATCCACGACATTCCAGATGAGGGCGTTCTCAACAAGAAACCGTCGGCCGGTCGAAGAAATTCGTACACCCCGATAGGTGTCGAGGTAGCCGCGTGTTCTAGCTTGTTCTAACATCCATTCCCGGTCGGCGCGATTGACCGGCTCAGCCGTCAGCCGTGACGGGGTCTTCACGAGTTGTTGCCACGTCAGTTCCCACAGTTCCAACGCAATGTGATTCCCGTAATTGAGCAGAGGGTCCTCTTCCATCCCGTGGGAGACGACGACAAAGGGAGCCCGGAAGAGTGCGTGGGCCTGAGAGGCCCGATCTTCCACGCGTTCGAGCAGTTCACGGCCGGTCCAGTGACGGAAACTGTTGAGGAGCAGTTGCGACCATTCGACGATGGTAGGATTCGTCCAGCTCTGAGACGTCACGGCACAATCCTCTTCTGGAGTCACAGGGACAGGGCCTCGTACCACGTCCGATCGGTCAACGCAAGAATATGGCAATCACTCTTGTACAGACTATAGGAGGACTCTGTATAATGTGCGTCCTCTCGTATGTACTATCCGGGAGAGACCTGAGGAGTCACCATGGCCGCTCTGACCCTCTTCGAGAAAATCTGGGAATCCCACGTCGTCCGCGCAGAGCCTGACGGGACCACCCTGCTCTATATCGACCGGCAACTGGTCCACGAAGTGACGTCGCCGCAGGCGTTCGAAGGACTTAAGCTCTCGGGCCGCAGGCCTCGACGTCCTGGCGCCACATTGGCGGTGCCGGATCACAACGTCCCGACCACCGACCGGACCCTTGGCATCGCCGATCCCCTTAGTGCGATACAGATCAGGACGTTGGAGGAAAATTGCCGTGACTTCGGCATTACACTCTTCGGCATGAACGACATCCGACAGGGCGTGGTGCATATCATAGGACCTGAACAGGGCTTTACCCTGCCGGGAACGACGATCGTGTGCGGTGATTCGCATACCTCGACGCATGGCGCGTTTGGTGCGCTGGCCTTTGGCATCGGCACCAGCGAAGTGGAGCATGTGCTGGCCACTCAGTGCTTGGTGCAGAAACGACCCAAGACTATGGAGGTCCGCGTCGATGGGGTATTGCCGGCTCACTGCTCGGCGAAGGACGTGATTCTGGCCATTATCGGGAAAATCGGCACAGCCGGCGGAACCGGCTATGTCATCGAGTACACTGGCTCGGCAATCCGCGCCCTCAGCATGGAAGGGCGCATGACGCTCTGCAATATGTCCATCGAGGGCGGCGCACGCGCCGGGATGGTCGCGCCGGACGAACACACCATTGCCTATATCAAAGGGCGTCCGTTGGCTCCGAAGGGAGCGCTGTTCGAGGAGGCTGCGCAGGCCTGGCAGCAGCTCAAGACCGATGCGGATGCGACATACGATAGGATTGTCACGATGAGGGCTGAGGATATCGCACCGCAAGTCAGTTGGGGCACAAGCCCTGGAATGGTGACAGGTATCGATCAACGGGTGCCGGATCCGCGAACAATTACCGACGAGAACCAGCGCCAGGCTATAGCCCGGGCATTGGAATATATGGGCCTCACTCCGAACATGCCCATGACCGATATCGCCATCGACAAGGTCTTCATCGGATCCTGCACAAATGCGCGCATCGAAGATCTCCGCCTGGCCGCGAGCTTGGCGAAGGGTCGGCATGTGGCGAAAACCGTTCATGCGATGGTCGTGCCCGGTTCCGGTCTCGTCAAACAGCAGGCTGAACAGGAAGGGCTCGACCAACTATTCAAAGAGGCGGGATTCGAGTGGCGGGAGGCCGGCTGCAGCATGTGCTTGGCGATGAATGCCGACGTGCTTCAGCCTGGGGAGCGCTGTGCCTCGACCAGCAATCGAAACTTCGAAGGGCGCCAGGGGGCCGGCGGCCGTACTCATCTGGTGTCGCCGGCGATGGCAGTAGCCGCAGCGATCGAAGGCCATTTTGTTGATATCAGAAGCTGGGCGTGAAGGGATTGACGAACGAATTGCGACAGGTCCCTCACGCCTGACAGTTCACGTTTCACCGTTCGCGAGGATGACGATGCAGCCCTTTACCACGTTGACTGGTTTGGTCGCCCCGTTAGATCGGGCCAATGTCGATACCGATCAAATCATCCCGAAGCAATTTCTGAAGACGATCAAGCGGACAGGGCTTCGCGAAGGCTTGTTTTACGATTGGCGCAAACAGAAGGACGGCTCACAGGACCCGGCGTTCTTTTTGAATCAACCGCGCTTCCAGGGCGCGACAATTCTGTTGACGCGCGATAACTTCGGCTGTGGATCGTCGCGTGAACATGCCCCATGGGCGCTCCTCGACCAGGGTTTCCGTTGTATCGTCGGGTCGAGCTTCGCCGACATCTTCTACAATAACTGCTTCCAAAATGGCATGTTGCCCGTGGTGTTGAAGGCCGACGAGGTCCTGGCCATGATGAAAGACGTCCTGGCGACGCCCGGATACCAACTGACTGTGGACCTCGAAAGCCAGACGGTGACCACCCCGGACGGCGTCCGCTCACACTTCGAGATCGACCCCTTCAGGAAGGACTGCTTGTATCGAGGTCTCGACGCCATCGGATTGACCTTGCAACACGAGACGGCTATTACCTCCTATGAGGCTCGACGACAGACTGAAGCCCCGTGGCTATTCGCGGATCTCCGTCAGAATCAAGTGAACGCGTGATGATAAAGCTGTTTGTGTTGTTGCTCTTCTTCATCGGCGCGGCCTATCTGCTCGTTGCCTTCAACTACAGCTATTCCGACGGAAACCGAGCCGGCTATATTCAGAAATTTTCCAACAAGGGATGGATCTGCAAAACGCACGAAGGAGAACTGGCCATGACGACGGTGCCGGGTGTGGCCCCGACCGTGTAGAGCTTTTCGGTTTCGGACCAGAAAGTGGCATCACAACTCTCGCAGATCGTGGGGAAACGGTTAGTCTTGCACTACGAAGAGTATCGCTACATCCCCACGTCGTGCTTTGGGGACACCGCCTACTTCATCGATCGCGTTGAGGTCGCGAAGTAAACACCCGCCTTCCGGTCTACTCAAGTTCCACGTGCCCACCCCCTTCTAATCACAGAAGCCTCAATGCGGATCCGCATTCGTGCCCTCACGTATACACCAGACTTGGACGCTATGGGCCCAATTGATGAAGGTCGCGCCGCCACCCAACCCGAAATGTACGCCCCACGAACCATTGGGATCCTCTCCAGGTCTCGTCGACGACCAATAGACGGCTGACCGGATAGCCAGAAATGGATGACCAGAAGAAAGAGCCAGGCTCGGAGGGGGGACGGAGGGATCCACCAGACTGGCCAGCTCTTCAAGGGAGGGCAGCCGCCAGCCTTTCTGGCCCCCGACACTTTTCTCCATGCACATGCGGCGAGCCACCGTCCATCTGACACTTGTCGTATCCGGGGACTTCTCCCAGACCAAGCCGGTTTTTTTATCTAACACTGCGTCGTTCTTGAAGGTCGGCAGGATGACGAACCGCTGCCCCGATGGCAGAGCGTTGGTTCCATTCAGGGTGACGCCCGGCAGATCGGCCGGTATTTCTTGCCCCGCTGACGCTTCTGTACTGCCATGGACTGCCAGGATCAGCCCAGCAAGCGCTAGCGCACCCCTCGTGAGGGTGAGAACCCGTCGTCTCATCACGTTCCCTTAGCCCACTTGATTCATCGGGGCTAGATCCACTTCTTTCCTTTGAAAAATCCCAGCATGGCGATCACGATCGCCACCATCAGTACGAGTATCAGCGGGTAGCCCCATTCCCATTTCAGCTCCGGCATGTGCTCGAAGTTCATCCCGTAGATACCGACGATGAAAGTCAGGGGCATGAAAATCGTCGTAATGATCGTCAGGATTTTGATGACCGCATTCGACCGATAGCTGATGCTCGACAAATAGATATCGAGACCGGATGAAACCATTTCGCGAAGCGTTTCGATGGTATCCACGATTTGAACCACGTGGTCGTACACATCGCGGAAGAATACCTTGGTTGACTCCCGCAAGAAGGGGCAATCTGATCGGGAAAGATTGTTCGCTGCTTCACGGAGCGGCCACACCGCCCGCCGCAGAAACAGCAACTGCCGCTTGGAAATATGAATCTGATGCAGTGTCTCCGGCGTCGGATCGCTGACCACCAGATCTTGCAGCGTTTCGATCTTTTCGCCCAACACCTCCAAAACCACGAAATAGTGATCGACAATGGCGTCGACCAGCGCATAGAGCAGATAGTCGGCCCCGGACTGCCGCAAGCGTCCTTTCCCCCCACGAAGTCGATCCCGCACCGGCGTGAAGACATCGGCCCCATTTTCCTGAAAGGACAGCACAAAGTTCGGTCCGAGGACCAGGCTTACCTGTTCGACGACGATCTCCTGTCGGTCGGTGACCGAGAGCATCTTCATCACGAGAAACAAGCAAGTCTCATAGTCGTCGAGCTTCGGCCGCTGATCGGTGTTGGCAATGTCTTCGAGGAGAAGGGGATGGAGCTGAAACTGCTTCCCGAACGATTCCAGAATGTCCATCTTATGAACGCCTCCGACATCCACCCACGTGACGGACTCATCGGTCGGTGGTGCCAGCCCATGGACCGACGGGTTCGGGCGTTCGTCGCAGCGGGTCCCGGCGTAATTGAACGCCGTGATCGTGACCGTATCCGTTTTTTTCTCGCCGACATGGACCAGGGTACCCGGGGGAAGCCCCGTCTTTCTGGATCGTTTCTTGATGAGCTTCATCGATAGAGACCTCGCATGGCCCCCTGCTTGTACGCAGGTTCTCGGCGATGGTCAAGGGGATCGTCGGCGCTGGTCGTCTGATGCCGTTTTTCCTCTTTGCCGATCCAGCAAGACCTGCTACTCTTCCCCTTCGACGTTGTGAGGCATGTACCATGGAACAAGAATTGGCCCTGTTGGTCGAAGCGGTCCGGAAGGCCGGCGCGAAGGTGCGTGAATTGGTCAGGGATGGATTCGAGGTGCACACGAAGCCGGACCGTTCGCCGGTCACCACTGTAGACCTCGAGGTCAACCGCATCCTGCATGAGATGCAGCGCCGGGAGTTTCCACAGGATGGATGGCTCTCGGAAGAGTCTCCCGACGACCCGGCTCGACTCACCAATCGGCGCGTCTGGATTGTGGACCCCATCGACGGCACCAAGGCGTTGGTGAATCGGATGCCCGACTTCTGTATCTCTGTAGCATTGATTGAACGAAGCACACCAATCCTTGCCGCGATCCTCAATCCTTCGACCGACGAACTTTTTACTGCGGTGCACGGAGGCGGACTGTTCTTGAACGGCACGAGAGTCAGTCCTCCCCTCGCGCAAGACGGTAACCCCGTTATCATGGTCAGCCCATGGGAGTTACGGAGCGGCCGATGGGCCATGCTTGCCAAGACCGCTCAATTCCGCCCCATGTACTCCATCGCCAACGCACTGGCCCTGGTGGCAGCCGGCCGCGTCCAATCCACCTTGACCATTGAACCGGAGAACGAATGGGATCTCGCAGCCGGAGTCCTGCTCATCGAAGAAAGCGGTGGCGCCATCAGTGATGCGGACGGGAAACCCTTCGTCTTCAATCAACCGATACCCACGTTTCGCGGCGTCATCGCTGTCGCCGCCACAGCTGACAAGGGCCTCCACGCCAACCTCCAGACCCATGCCGAACATGCCAGCTCGAAGCCAGAGCGGAAGCGAGCCGCTCCATGACCATCGCTCTGTCGAGAACCTGCCTGTTGGGTCGAGTTATCGCGGGATGATTTCGATCAGTCGGCCATTCCCTCGCAAGCTCTTTCGCGGCTCCCGTCTCCGATACGCGCTCGAAGGATCGTGCTGCAGGCCATGAAAGGCTAGGACGGTGAGATGCTCACTCCAATTCGTTCTCAGGATGAGATACGCTGAGAATCTGCCATGGGTGAAACTGACTCTGACTGGGGTTACAGGGGCACCACGTGCGAGGGCTGATTCAAACAGTGGCTCGCTTGGCGAATGGTGCCGATTCGACGCGGCTGGGCTCCGGCCCTGCAGCTTCCAGAACCTGGCGCAACTTCGCCACATCCCTGGAAACCTAGGTGCTCCGTCCAGCATTCATCCCTGTCCTGGGATGTGGAACGTGAAACCATCACTATGCCTCTGGTCTTTCCTGAACTGAGGCCTCGCATCTGGTCGCACCTCCTTCGCCTCGCCCGAAGACGATGTCCGATAGGTCCTAGGACTTTCGGGTCGACTCCACAGGTCTTTTGGACGCTTGCTATCCCTGTAATCCAAAGTCTAAAATCCAGCCTTCCTTACATATCAAGGTGTTGAAAGGTCAGTTCCATGGATGGTCCTGAGTTACTTCTTGAGTATCTGACCAGATATTTTCCGATTCTGTTTTTTGTGATCCTCGCGCTGACGTTCGGCATATGGTCGCTGGTTATCAGTCGTCTGGTTCAGCCGAAATATCCGGAATCGGAGAAGCTCTCGACCTATGAGTGTGGAGCGGAACCGTTCTCGGATGCTCGGATGCCCTTTCCGGTTCGATATTACATTTTTGCGATGCTGTTCGTGATCTTCGATATCGAGGTCATCTTTCTGTATCCCTGGGCAGTGGTTTTCACCAAGATCGAGCTGATCGGGTTGATTGAAATGCTGGTCTTTATCGGATTGTTTTTGGTGGCCTACGTTTATGCGTGGCGGAAGGGAGCCTTGGAATGGGATTAATCCAAATTGGTCGCCATGACAAGGACGGCGCATCCGATGTCATCATCACGACGATCGAAAAAGCCGTCAACTGGGGCCGAAAGGGATCGCTGTGGCCCATGACGTTCGGCCTGGCCTGCTGCGCGATCGAAATGATCGCCGCAGTCTCATCACGGTACGATATGGACCGCTATGGCGCCGGTGTCTTTCGGGCCTCACCGCGC
>JBBRRK010000076.1:0-16313 GCA_038200765.1 Nitrospirales bacterium | reverse complement strand
TTTGTAAACCGCAGGTTGGAGGTTCAATTCCTCTCGCCAGCTCCATCACTTTTAGTGTTGTGAAGGTTCCGAAATGTTAGCAGGTAACGGAGGGTCTACGAATCTAGGGTCGGCTCCCTCTCATGTTTCCTCACTCGTGGTACTCTCCCCGACCGTATAGAGGGTCCTTCCCAAACTTCCTCCGAACACGCCGCACCAAGCGTCGTCATGGAGTCCCTTCTCATGCGACGATGAGAACAAGTCCGCACGTTCGTGGCCTTGGCAGCGCATCTTTTGAACTGTTCCTCAATTCTGGTTGCTCAGTGATGGACTGAGCCCAACGGGTTAAAACTCCTTCTCTTCGGCTGCGCACTTGCTGAGCAGACCAACGACCTCATAATACAATTCTACGCTGATGATCACGCCCCTCCCCACTTTCACGGTAAAACGCCTGAAATTGACGCCACATTCAGGATACGCGATTGCTCGCTTCTCAAGGGTTGGGGATACGAACACCCGTAACCTGATCGTTTTCTGGCATCACATGGCCCTGCTGCAAACTCATCGAAACGTGGAACAAGTCGAGACCCGCAGAGTATCCAGTTGAGTCGATTCATCACGACGGCCAGCGTTGGGTGCGGGTGGTGTGATCGAAAACCATTCTTCTCTGACCGAACTTCCCTTCCAACCTTGCGTGCTTCCTGATCGAGCCTGGCAGGCTGCTGAGCGAGACCGCCAGTGTCGTTCTCGCTTCGCTCAGAGCTCAACGTACCGAACTGAGCCTCTCGGATGCCGGAATCACTGGAGGGGATGTTCTGTTCGCCAAGATCCATTCAAAGGCCGCACGGCTCACACGAAATGTGGGCTGTGCCTCCTCACCTCTTGCGCTTCGGCCTCAAGCCCTTCCAGCATCATACCTCTCGGCGCATACTTCCGTACCATCAGAAACCTCACTCCCGAAACAGCCTCGATGGAACATGCGTCCATCAGGAAACACGACATCTCCCAGTAGCCGGTGATACACGTTCAATGCTAATATCCTCCCGCCACCCGAAGCGTCGGATCGACGTCAGGGAAACGGGCAACCGACGAATTTCGGTTGGCCGTCGATAATTTTAACGGCGCAGCGATATTAATAGTATGGATCGGCGTCAAAAGGTGACTGAATGAAAACGTTTCAGGTGCGACAAAGTATTCATTACGATCTGATGATAACCGCAGGCACGGAGCAGGAAGCGATTCTGAAGGCCGGGGGCATTCCATTGACTCAGTGGGAAACCGAGGGTACTGAGATCACGGTCGAGTTGATCGATGAAACGGAAGAGTTGGACGAATACTGATGCCCAAGGCCTTTCCGACACCAAGGGTACGAGGCTCCCTCTTCTTGGCTCTGGCCTCGGTGCATCAGACTCGCCCGAGACACCTGTTGCCCTACTCTCAATAATCCTGCCCGGGCTCACTACTGTTTCGCCACAATCTTGTAGGTGATTCGCTTGTATGCAGTGTGTGACAGAATCTTCTTCTACACCAGCGCATCTTTCCGCCGGTACGGGCGGTTTTTGATCATTGCCTCAGTGCAGGCCTCGCCAATACCAAGGTGCCTTGAGTTGCTCGGCTACCATTCCACAGCCAAGCTCGAGGCGAGGACGGCTGTGCGCAACTGAGTGTCCGGGAATTGGGGCAAGGGTGGAGAAACACCGACTAGCGTTGGGCTTCCGTGAAATCGTCCTCCTCTTCCAGCTCTTCACGATCGGCTTCCGCTTTAGCCTTTAGGGTTGAGGGGTGCAGGCCATATTTTTTGAGCATTTTATAGAAGTCTGCCCGATAGCGTCCGGCAAATTGGGCGGCGCGTGAAATATTTCCGCCGGTGAGTTGCAGGACGTTCTTGAGATAGGTTTTTTCAAACTCTTCCTTCGCTTCAGTCAGCGGTTTCATCGACGAGTCAGGTGATGTGCTCATCGCGGGCAAGAGGTCCGGTGTAATCATGTCTTGGCGCGTCATGACGGTGGCCTTTTCAACGACATTTTCCAATTCGCGGACATTGCCGGGCCAGGGATGTGTGAGGAGCCGATTGAGGGCGGCCGGTGTAAACCCACGCAACTCTTTATTCGCCCGTTTCGCACTCGCGGCCAGGAAGTACTGGGCCAGCAAGGGAATATCATCTCGGCGATCACGAAGCGGTGGGATAAACAGCGGGACGACGGAAATGCGATAGTACAGATCGTTCCGGAATGCCCCGCTCTTGACCGCTTCGCCAAGATCTTTATTGGTTGCGGCGATAATCCGTACATCGATCTTCGTGGTGATTTCGGAACCCACTTCACGGACTTCCCGTTCCTGCACGGCCCGCAACAGCTTGACCTGCATCGAAAGGGGCATTTCTCCGATCTCGTCGAGAAAAAGCGTGCCGCCGTTCGCGCTTTGAAACAGGCCTCGCTTCGCGCCATGGGCGCTGGTAAAGGCCCCGCGTACATGTCCGAACAGTTCTGATTCGAAGAGTGTTTCGGGAATGGCTGCACAATTGAGAGCGACAAATGGCCCTTTACCCCGTCGACTGTTCGAATGGATGACACGTGCAAATACTTCCTTACCGGTGCCAGTTTCTCCAAAGAGGAGAATGGTCGCGTCGGAGTCTGCCACCTGCACGACTTGTTGGAGTAAGCGCTGCATCGCAGGACTCCGCGCGACGATGTTGTCCATACCGTAGAGTTCGTTGACGAGAGACTTCAGTCGCTGGATCTCGCCTCTCATTCGTTCCGGAGAGAGCCCTTCTTCGATCTTAGCCTTGAGTTCTTTGTCGTCGAACGGTTTGGTGAGATACCCGAAGGCGCCCCGCTGCATCGCCTCTACGGCGTTGGGAATACTCCCGTGAGCAGTCAGGATGATAACCGGCAGGCCCGGGTGCATCCGTAGTAATTCTTCTGTCACATCCAATCCATCTTCGTTCCCAAGACGGAGATCAGTAATGGTAAGGTCGAACCGGTTATTCTTGGCGACGGTAAGGGCTTCGCGGCCAGTGGTACACCCTGTCACGGCAAAACCCATAGCAGTCAACCGCATCTTCATAAGATGCAACAGGCCCTCCTCATCGTCGACAATGAGAATACGTTCTTTTTCCATGACGTTCCTTCTACGGTGTTGTAGGCTCCTGTGCGGTCGGAGGCGGTGTCACCGTCAATGAGGGACGGATAGGACGAACTTTATCCCGCGTTTCCTCGTCGATGCGCTTCAGTGCCTCCAATTGGCCCGTCAATTCCTCTATTTTCCTCTCTCGATCCATCAGTTGTTTTTGTAGGGATGGGACCATGCCCGTATCGGTTGAGCCTTTTGCCGTATCTTTCTTACTACTACCCCCCTCCATCTTCCGCTCACGCTCGGCCAACTCCCGCTGGAGGGTTTCCAGGGATTGAGAGTCGGCATCCTTCGTGGCTCTCAACTGCTGGATGGTCAGCTTTTTATTATGCACGTCTCGCATCAGTCCTACAAGCAAGTCTCTCACCAGTTGGTCTGAAGCCTGGGCCAGAATGGACTGGCTTTCTGAAATGGCCGGGGCCGCCATGACTGATTGTAACCAGGGTTGTTGAACAGGAGCGGCGTGATGCTCGAGCAGAGCTATCCAGAGCTTGCTGGAAGAGGCCAGCTGGCTCTGAGGCGCAGCGGCGATCACTTTTTCGAAGTACCTCAAGGCGCTATCACGACTTTCGTAGAGCCCCAGCAGGGCGCGCATAAAGTAGTCATAATCGCAGGAGTTCTGCTCGGCACATTTCAAGGTGTGCGCCTCCTGTTTTTTCGCCAACGCACGGAGCGATTGTGCCTCACCCGTTTCTATCATGAAATAGGGCTGCGAAAATTGCGGGGCTGGCGACCATGCGGCGCACCCTGCGAAGAGAAATAGACAGGACAAGACTCCCAAGGTGAGGCATCTGTGGACAACCCTCATGCCGTTTCCCCTGCTTGTGTCAGGAGCAAGACAAACCGTACGGTCGTGCCCTTCTTGGCTTCGCTTTCGATCCAAATCCGTCCTCCATGTGCTTCGACGACATTTTTTGCCAGCGCCAACCCTAGGCCGCTTCCCGGTGCAGCATGTTTGGCCTTTGTGCGTCCTTGATAGAAGCGCTCGAAAATATGAGGCAAGTCTTCGGCCTGAATACCGGGTCCGCCATCGGTGACACTCACCTCAAGGACTCCCGCTTTCGAATCCGGCTTCATGAGTATCTTTACAATGCCTCCTTCCGGGCTGAATTTCAAGGCATTTGAAAGCAAATTGTCGAGTACTTGTTCAATGCGAAACGCATCCGCTTTCACCCACACAGGTTGCGCAGGCGATTCAAGCACCAGCCGCACATGTTTGGCATCGGCGAGAAGCTGGACTTTCCTCACCGACATATCTGTGACTCGTTTGATATCTGTCGAGAGGATTCGATACTCCATCATTCCGGCATTCATCTTGGAAAGATCCAGAATCGTGGAGATGAGCGTAATGAGTCGGTGGCTGCTGTCCGCCATGATACGCAAGGTTGTGCGCTGTTCTTGCGTGACAGGGCCTGGAATTTCATCCAACAGCAAATGGGTGCCTTCTTGGATCGAGGCCATAGGCGTGCGTAGCTCATGGGAAACATGGGCCAGAAACTGCTCCTTCATATCGTCCAACTCTTGGAGTTTTGTCCCCATCCAATTGACCGCGTCGACAAGGCCTCGCAACTCGCTAGGCGCTTGAATATTCAACGACGCGCGAAAATTACCCTGCCCGATCTGTTTGATGTGGCTCTGCAATTGGCGCAGCGGGCGCAGAATCGAGTAGCTGGCAAATCCAGCAAGTGTAATGCCGAATACAAGCGCGAGCAGCACGAGTTGTTCCGTCACTGCTTCGGATTTGGCCGAACTTTCCTGTGACCGAATGACACCGGCACTGATACCCATCTCGTGAAGATTGATAAACCCTTGGAGTGTCGCGCTGATGCGGTCCATCAAGACGTTTCGCCGACCTTCATAGTTCTCAGACCCAAGGGCCCGAGACGACGCCTTGCGCTCCAATTTTTCATGGAGCATCGTGAGGCGTTCTTGCTGCAGGTGTTTGATATTGTTGAGTAGATTAATGCCTTGTGGCGTGAGTTCCTGTCTTTCGAGGGTCTTGAGTCCACGCTGGAATTCCTCGACCTCTTCATCGAAATGTCGCAGGAACGTGGGATCGCGTACGACCAGATACTTCTTTTCACTATTAAGTTGGGCATAGAGTACGATGAGCAGATGTTTGGCCGATTCGATCGCCGGGTAATGGTGCGTGGCCATGTTGGCACTCAATGCAGTCAACTGGCGCAACTGAAATAAGGCATACAAGTTCACTCCTGCCATCACCGCGATGATGACGAGGGAGGTCAGGATGATCCGCCAAAAGATAGATAAGCGCACGGCGAAACTCTTTCGGGGCCCGTAAGAGGAAACTCGATGATCTGTATTAACTGTATGCAATTCCGTACACTATTTCAGCGCACTACTACAAGGGTCTGTAAACAAACTCTCTCATGCGTCACCGCCTAATATTATGTAGGGAGCCACGGGGCGAGAAAGGTTTGAGCAGTTCCTATTCGAAAGAGGCGGAACACTTCCCTTTCCGTTACACCACTCGTCCCTACTTACTGAATGGCGCGACAAATCGACGTTGGCGTCGTGACACTCCATGTAAGGACGCAAAGAGATGGCCACGAAACAACAACATGGCCACGGCAAGCGGTGGGGTGCACAGCAGCCCTACATACCAACTGATTGAGGGAGGGATCCCCACATAGTCCAGCCAGCTTCCGAGAATCGTGAATGGCAGTATCAGGACCTGAGAAAAATCCAACCCCGCCCCTCTCCCCGCTCGGCTAGAGAGAGAAAAAAACGATTGCAACCCCATGGGCGAGAGGATGGTGGGGATCAGGATCAACGCAAACGGAAGAAACCATTCAATCCAATTCTCAAGAATGAACTCGTACGAGGTCTTCAACACTTCGAGCGGGGAATCATGCCGCACTTGATAGATAATTTCCGGTGCCGGGTTCAGTAAGAGAAAAATGAGCAGGAGCATTGCGTACGAGAGGACTTGCCCATACGGGTTCGACTGGGTAGTGAGGTCGAGCGCCATGAGTGGGAGCCACAGGATGAATCCAATGCCGATGACATCCCAAAAGTAGTGGCCTACGCTACCGAGTATGTCGCGGATGGTAAGTGCTCGTGTATGGCTGATCGATTGCTCGATCAGGCTCAGCGTCGCGCCGACCAGCAGCGCGTTCACTGCACCGAGCAGAAAGCCCCCGATCATGCCGAGCGGCGAGGCGATCTGAGTGGCAAGCAGCAACAGGAATCCAAATCCTACCACGGCCACGATGGTCATCCAGCCGCGGACGAGAGATTCTCCGGTTTTGCGGAAGGCGTTCCGATACAGAGTGAGTGTTTCGGCAAGCAGGCGCGACATGAGAGACAATAATCCTGGGGAACTTCTCGGGTCAAGCTCCCCCGCGCCTCTTCGCGGGAGGTTGACTTCCTGAATCCTATGCTTATGTGACTGTCAAGCGCGCACAGGGAAACGCGGAGAGGAGGAAGCCAATGGACATGAACCGTATGACGATCAAACTACAAGAAGCGCTCCAGACCGCGTCGTCCCTTGCCACGAGACGGAGTCATCAGGGAATCGACGTGGAGCACCTTCTGCTTGCGTTCCTGGAACAGGATGGGGGTCTCGCATCCGCTCTCCTTGAACAGGCAGGGTTGTCGGTCCCTTCCGTCCGCCAAGCAGTGGAGCAGGCATTGGCGAAGTTGCCTCAAGTACAGGGCACGGGGGCAAGCCCTGGGCAACTCCATGTTGCCTCGCGGCTGAGTCAAGTCTTGACCAAAGCCGAAGACGAACAACGCGCACTGAAGGACGACTATCTCAGTGTCGAGCACGTCGTCCTCGCCATGGTTCAAGAGGGGGGGGTATTCAAGAAACTCGGCCTGACAAAGGAACGACTCCTAGGCGCGCTGCAACAAGTACGAGGATCTCAGCGGGTCACAAGCCAAGACCCCGAAGGCACCTATCAGGCGTTGGAAAAATATGGCCGCGACCTCACCCGGTTGGCCGGACAAGGGAAACTAGATCCCGTCATTGGGCGCGATGAGGAAATTCGTCGCGTCGTTCAAATTCTCTCACGACGAACTAAGAATAATCCCGTGCTGATCGGCGAACCGGGCGTGGGAAAAACCGCCATTGTTGAAGGGCTTGCCTCCCGCATCATCAAAGGCGACGTACCGGAAGGGCTGAAGAAGAAGCGCGTCATCACGCTGGACATGGGATCCTTGGTGGCCGGCGCGAAGTTCCGTGGTGAGTTTGAGGAACGATTGAAGGCGGTCCTCAAAGAGGTGCAGGCGGCAGAGGGACAAGTCTTGCTGTTCATCGATGAGCTGCATACGGTGGTGGGGGCTGGCGCGGCGGAGGGGGCAATGGATGCCGCCAACCTGCTCAAACCCATGCTGGCCCGCGGCGAGCTGCATTTGATCGGTGCAACCACGCTCGACGAGTACCGAAAACACATCGAGAAGGATGCGGCATTAGAACGGCGGTTCCAAACGGTGCTGGTCAAGCAGCCGACGGTAGAGGATACCATCTCGATTCTGCGCGGACTCAAGGAACGCTACGAAGTGCACCATGGGGTGCGGATCAAAGACGCCGCGCTGGTCGCCGCAGCGAAGCTCTCGAACCGGTATATCGCCGACCGCTTCCTCCCAGACAAGGCCATCGATCTGGTCGATGAATCTGCGGCCCGCCTGCGCACCGAGATCGATAGTTTGCCGGCGGAGCTCGACGAAGTCTCGCGCAAGGTCATGCAACTGGAGATAGAGCGGGAAGCGTTGAAGAAAGAACTGGATCAGGCCAGTCGGGCACGGCTGGCAATCCTTGAACAGGAATTAAGCGAGAAGCAGCGAGATATGGAGGCCCTCAAGACACGATGGACCTCTGAGAAAGCCTCCGTGTCGCGTCTACGCAAGACGCGAGAAGCGATGGAAGAGGTGAAGCAGGGGATTGAACGGGCGGAACGGGCCTACGATCTCAATCGTGTGGCGGAGTTGCGATACGGAGAATTGCCTCGCCTTGAGCGGGAACTGGCCTTGGAGCAGGAGCAGCTCGGCAAGAAACAGGGCGAGAGCCGGCTGCTCAAAGAAGAGGTTGATGAAGACGATATCGCGGCCATCGTGAGCCGCTGGACTGGGATTCCGGTGTCCAGACTGATCGAAGGAGAAACCGAGAAGTTGCTGAAGCTGGAGGAATTACTCCATCAGCGTGTGGTCGGCCAGAACGAAGCGGTGCAAGCCGTCGCCGATGCGGTCCTCCGTGCGCGCTCCGGCATTAAAGACCCGAACCGGCCCATCGGCTCGTTTCTCTTTCTCGGTCCGACCGGGGTAGGAAAGACCGAATTGGCACGGGCGCTTGCGGCAACACTCTTCGATGACGAAGCCAGTCTGATTCGGATCGATATGTCCGAGTATATGGAAAAACACACGGTGGCTCGTCTGATCGGAGCCCCGCCTGGTTACATCGGCTACGAAGAGGGTGGACAACTGACTGAAGCTGTACGGCGGCGTCCGTTCTCCGTCATCCTATTCGACGAGATCGAAAAGGCCCATCACGACGTCTTCAATATTTTTCTGCAAGTGTTGGACGACGGGCGATTGACAGATTCTCAGGGCCGCACTGTCGACTTCAAGAATACGGTGTTGATCATGACATCGAATATCGGCAGCCCGCAGATTCTTGAGGCGCAGCAACGGCGCGCCTCCTATGATGAGGTCCGTTCTGTTGTGATGGCAGAACTGCGAGAGCACTTCCGTCCGGAATTCTTGAACCGCGTCGACGAGACCGTAGTATTCCATCCTTTGGAGACAGAACAGCTCGGGAAGATCGTGGACATTCAGCTCGATCGGTTACGGGCGCGTTTGGCAGAGCGACGAATCGTGCTGTTCGTGACACCGGCGGCGTTGCGAGATCTGGGTGAGCGAGGCTACGATCCCGTCTATGGAGCGAGGCCCGTGAAGCGATTGATTCAGCAGGAAATTGAAACGCCGATGGCGCGTCAGTTGGTCAAGGGAGAATTGCGCGATGGTGATACGGCAACTGTAGAACTGAAAGACCGGCAGATCGTCATCGTGCCGACGGTTGCGGGATAGAAGACGTTGACATGCTTCAGCCCAGGGTGACGGATCCGCCTTTCACATCGTGGGTTGTGCCGCTGGCGCGGAGCTTGTCGATGTTCCATTCGGTGGGAGAGACCCGGATCACATGGCCTTTGATCGTATGAAACTCCCCTTTCGTGAAGGCCACGAGGTCGGGCGCCTTCACCTCTATCTGCAAGATGACGGTTCCTGAGGCCGGATGTGTGAGCAGCAGACTCTTCGGAGTCTTCGTCACGTCGTAGGCGCGCTTCTCGTTGATCATCAGGGTGCTATCGTTGAGCTTCGCCGTCACTTTCCCGTTCGCATCAAACAGTGCAAAGTTCACAAGCAAGGCGCCCGTGATTGGTTTCAGTGCGACCTGAATCTGCGGAACGCCCTCGATTTCAATCATGCCGTCGGTATTGCGGTACAGATTCGAACCCACTTCTACGTCCATGTATGGCCTCATTTCTCGACGATGCGAGACACAGTCATTATGATTTCTTGATACGATCCAAAATCAATGCAATACAGCCGCCGAGCAGTCCTCCTCCAAAAATAGTCGTGAACAGCTCGACCAATTTGAGTTCCCACACCGATCCTTGCGCTTGCATGGCTTCCCGTATGCCGCCCTGCAGCATAATCACGGCCAGCGCCATGGTGGCGCCGACAATGAACCACCAGAGAAAGACTTTCGCGGTTGACCACACAGGGAATCCTCAAAACTCCATTCGACGGTCGAGACTGCGGTATTGAATCGCTTCTGCCACATGCAGCGGCTCAATCGTATCAGAGCCTGCGAGATCGGCGATGGTTCTCGCCACACGCACAATGCGCCCATGAGCCCTAGCGGACAATCCGAGTTTGGTCAGCGCCCGTTCTAAAAGCTCTTGAGCCGGAGTCTCTAGCTTACAGTACCGTTTTAGAAGCCGGGGCTTCAACTGCGCATTCGAAAGGATCCCGTCTTGGCGATAGCGGTGGCGCTGTCGATCTCGTGCCGCCAGGACGCGCGATCGAATCGTGGCGGAACTTTCCGGCATAGGACCGTGATCGTGAAGATCTCGCACGGAGACCGGTGGAACTTCGATGTGAATGTCGAGTCTGTCTTGAAGCGGCCCCGACAATTTGGCTCGATAGCGACGGATTTGTTGAGGAGTGCAAACACATTCACGCGTACGATCTCCATAGTAACCGCAGGGGCAGGGATTCATCGCGGCGATCAGCATGAATCGAGCCGGGTAGCGAAGTGAGCCGCTGGCCCTCGTCAAGGTCACATGCCCGTCTTCCAACGGTTGCCGTAATCCATCCAGGACGGGACGGCGAAACTCCGGGGATTCATCCAGGAACAACACGCCATTATGCGCTAAGGATACTTCTCCAGGCCGTGGAACAGCTCCACCTCCAATAAGTCCAGCATCGGAAATACTGTGGTGTGGAGCGCGAAAGGGACGGACCGTCAGTAGTGGATGATTGGCTGATAATTGTCCGGATACACTATGGATGCGGGTGGTTTCGATCGCTTCCTCCGGTTCCATGAGGGGGAGAATCGTCGGGAGACGTTTCGCCAACATGGTCTTGCCCGATCCGGGCGGTCCTACCATCAAGAGATTGTGGCCTCCAGCTGCTGCGATCTCCAAGGCGCGCTTGGCATGGTCCTGTCCCTTCACATCGCCGTAGTCGTCATCCTCCACCGGGCGAGTGGTAGAAAATCCGTCCCGGCCAGCGTACACCGGGTTCAGTGAGACGGTGCCATTGAGAAATGCCACGGCCTCGGGAAGCGTGTGGAGCGGATAGGCCATCACCCCCTCCACCACGGCCGCTTCTTGGCTATTCTCAGCCGGCAAGAGCAGGCTATAGTCAGGCCGACAGGCGATCGCAATGGATAAGGCACCGGTAATCGCCTTGATGCCTCCGTCTAACGAGAGTTCGCCGACACAGACACGGCCAAGAATACTCTGGGGTGCAATCACTTCTTCCGCGACAAGAATTCCAATAGCAATGGCTAAATCGAGGCCCGATCCTTCCTTCTTGATTCCTGCAGGAGCAAGATTCACCGTGATTTTCTTGGCCGGGAAATGGAAACCCGTATTCTTGAGCGCGGAGCGAACTCGGTCGCGGCTCTCACGCACTGTGGCATCGGGGAGGCCGACAACTGAGAATTGTGGAAGCCCTCCGCCTATATCGACTTCCACATCGATGAGATGGGCATCGATACCGACAAGTGCAGCACTCAGAACTTTTGCAAGCATGGGTGACTCCGGTCAAGGCGTACGGCGGCTGCCGGATTATAGGAACGATGTCGAATTGTTTCAACAAAACAGTCGAAACCGGCAGAAGTTCGTTCCAGTTCCCCTGTTGTCATTGCGCCGGTCTAAACGCTAGCACGCCCTTCTCCCCTTCTGTATAATCCCTCCCTATGTCTGTCCCCTCCATCTGCTTCCACTCTAGACTCCTCAAACGTACATCGCTCATCACGCTGCCAAGTCCTCTGCCGGTATGTATTCTCCTTGGTGGCTTACTCATAGGAACCGGCAATCCAGTCTTGGCCCAAGTGCCTGGCCGTGGAGCCACCCCATCTGGGCCAGTTGGAGCGTCGATGGCCGTCCTTGCCACACTGCAAGATGCCGATGTGTTGCCGCCGGAAAACTCTCTTGAAGCCAATCGCGTCATCAAGGCCGTCATCCAATTTCAATCGGTGTTTCTTAAGAGCGGTGACCCAGCTGTACAGTTCTTTTTGACTCAATCGTTGGCTACACAGGGAGGGCGCAGCGCAGATGAAACCCTGGCTCGATTCCGTTCAACGGGCTGGACATCGGATGTGCTTGAGGCGCTCAGTGAACAATGGATCGCCACGACGGTCGATCAGCGAGATCGTTTGGCACCGGGTTTTCGCCAATTCAACGTAAGTCCGACGGACTTCGATGGGTTGATGGAACTCATTGCGAAGGCACGCATTACGTTCATGCAACGGGGACAAACCATGCATCAGATATTCGTCCAACGACGGCGGGAGATGCCGGGTGGGACACAATAACGACAACAGGGAGGACACCATGGCAACGAAAGCCTATATTCTCATCAAGGTCAAAGCCGGACGGACGAAAGATGTACTGCAGTCCCTCAAGCGCCTCACCGGCGTCGAACAAGCCCACTCTTGTTTTGGCCGGCCGGACATTATTCTGTTTATCACGGTCGCGGACGAACGAGCCCTCTCGGATGTGGTCATCACAAAGATTCATCAAGTTGAAGGGGTGGAGGAAACAGATACGCACATCGTCGCCGATGCGTAGCTCTTCCGGAAGGCTCAGGTTACGGATGAGAACAGGTCTCGTCCTCTTTCAGCCTCGACCTCAACCGTCTCTCAGATATTGAGGTCTACTCGCAACGACGCGACAGTGACGCAGGCCCCGCCAAGTTCTGCCGAACGGTAGCAGGCGTCGGCCACCTCGACAGCCCGACAGCCATCGCGTCCAGTAATAGGGACCGGGCTGTTCGTTTCAATGGCATGAACGAAGGCGCGGAGTGTGGCGAGAACCGTCTGCTGTGGTTCGACGGTCCTCTCGAACGGAGCGCTGTCACCGATGACGCCGCTCACTCGCTGGTGAAACCAGTCAGCGGCAATTTGCCCCTTGGTCCCCACCCATTCTGTTCGCGCAACTCTCCCCGCTCCAACACGTGCAATGTCCATGACGCATCGCAGACCGCTCACGGTTTGGGCCTGCACGATCGCCATCGTCTCCGCCGCCACCGTCGGAAGCTGGTCCAACTCGCAGCGGACGTCGACCACTTCCTCGCCGGTAAGAAAGGGCACCAGATCCAAGAGGTGAACCCCGAATTCCAAGAGCGCCCCGCGCTGGCCCACTATCGGTGTCTGAGCCAGGGCACCGACTTTCGTTTCAATCCTGCTGGTGAATGTGGCGTACCGGAGCGTTCCGATTTCCGGCAAGTGCTTTTTTAAAAGTAGAATCGTCGAGTCGAAGCGCAGGGTCTGTGCAGTCATGAGCAATACGCCTGCCTCTTCTGCCGCCATGACCATCGCTCGTGCTTCACGGCCTGTCAGTGCTAAGGGTTTTTCAATGAGGATCGGCTTTCTCGCCTTCACGGCTTCAAAACAGATCTCAGGACAGAGCGCTGGAGGGGTCACTACGACGACGGCCTCTACTGTCTGATCGGCGATCAAGGAACGATAGTCCCCATGGACAGGGATCTCTGTCGTCGGGAGCGAAGGCAGTCCCTGCTCGATTCGTTTCCGACAGAGCGCGACGAGGCTCACCCCTGGTAAATCATGCAGCAGATGGTGGGCATACCGGCTGCCATGCCGGCCTGCACCGATGAGTCCGATTCTGAGCGACATAGTCGTGTTACATCCCTACAGGTGATGAAACTCTAATCGTCACCGAACACTGGGTCAACTATCACTCGACCCCTGCAGCCGAATTGACAACCCGACAACAGGGTCCCTATAGTACACCCGCATCGCATAAATCCCGTCTCACGATGACGGCCCTCAGCAAAGCCGCGATGGAGAAGAGATTGCCGCAATGATATCCACCATCGCTCCTTTTACCTTGGATCAAATTGGGACCGGCACGGCTCGCTTTCCGAGTGGTATTGCTATTCCGACGCTCACGGATGCCGCCGTCGATCCCTACATCCAGACACGCATCTCGAAACACGTGCATGTGGAATGTGTTCAGTTTTGGCCCCAGCCAAAAGGGCGCTACCCCGGTCTCGTCCTCTTGCATGAAGAATGGGGGCTGACTGCGCAAATCAAGGATCTCGGCGCCAGGTTGGCGTGCGAAGGCTATGGCGTCATCATTCCAAACCTGTACGGACGACTGGGTGGCATGGTGACGGCAAACGCCGAGGTTGCAAATGCACTCATGAGTAAGCTGAACGAATCGCTCGTCCTGCAAGACATCAACTCCTGCTGTGAGTTTTTGAATACCCGCGACCACATTAAGCAAAACATCCACGGCGTGGTCGGCTACGGTATGGGTGGATCGTACGCACTCCGGTTCGCCTGTCAACGGAAACGGCTCCGAGCAGCGGTCGTCTATTACGGCCGAATGATGCAACCTGATACTGTGATCACCGATCTGTTCTGCCCGGTACTCTACCACCAGGCCGGTCAGGACCAATGGGTGCCCAGTCAGGATGTGGACCGGTTACGTACTGCTGCGGCTGAACATCACAAACGCGTCGAGATCAGAACGTACCCCAATGCTCCCCATGCGTTTTGTAATGAACAACACATAGAGCACTATCGTGCCGAGGCAACAACAGAGGCGTGGGAGTCAACCGCTGCCTTTCTCAAGACCTGCTTCCAAGGGACCTAACCAGTTTCTCCAAATGGTTGTATGAGGAGCCCCCACTTGAGGGTCCAGGTGCAAGCACGGTAGAGTAGTGCGATGCGCCATTATCTCCTCCTCTTGGTTCGACCAGCTCCATTACAAATCGGTCTCGCCCTCGCAATGGTGGCTATCTCTGTATTCGGGGCCTGGCTCAATGCCAAGGCCAACGAATCCCTTCCGAGTTCTACTCCAGATTTCCCCTCGATCGTTCGTGCCTATTCTGATCAACTGGCCAGAATAGCCTCCGACAAAATAGCCGGTAACCTGTTTGTATCGGCAATCGGTCCCGCACTCCAGATGGACGATGTGACTCGGACATTGGGGGCCAATCCCTTGCCGGCTAAGCTGGCAAACGAACTCCTGATACCGGACCTGACGGAGGCTGTGCATCGGTTGATGGGGAGTCTGGCCGCCTGGCAACTTGCCTCGACCGTCAGGCAAGCTGTGAGAGACCAACAACTCGAGGCTGTGACTGAGCGACTATTCGGATACCCGCAAGCCAGTGCATGGCTCGATCAACAAAAAAAAGCCCCCTGGCATGATTCATTGAGTCAACTCTCTGAGGTGGTGTCCTCCCCAGAATGGGCCAAGGGAAATCAGGGAGAATCTGTAGCGCCCCTATTAGTCACGGTCCTTGAGCGGGCCGCTCGCCTGGAAGTGGACGCCATGCAGGCGGGCTACCTTGAATGGGATCGGGTGCGGAGTTGGAAGAATCAGGTGCGTGGCCTCCGCGGACAAACCCGGCTGTGCGGGACCTGGCAGTGGATCATTCATAACCATCAACAGAACCATCGAGAACAGAAGCTGTCGCTACTCTTTCCCCCGGTCGGACAGATCCAGGCAACTCTGCCGGGGCTCGTGGAAACGATCGTCTTGGGCGAGAATGTCTATTTACGATGGGAACTCGAAGGTCGAGTCCAAGAAGATAGTTTGCAATTCAGCAAAGAAGGCCAACGCCTCGAAGGGACTTTCGTGAATTCCCAAGGAGGTTGGGGATCCATCAGCGGAAAGAGAACGGTCGGCTGTGTACCCTAGCCACCCGCGACAGCAACGCAGAAACCGCGAGATTAGCGAGAAGCGCGCGCCGTAAGCAACGTGGGGTTCATCTCATTCGCTCACCCCGCTTTTCACACACGTCTCGCACAGACATTGTATTAGGGCCTGTTAACACTAATGCAGGCCCTCGACGATCAACGCGAAATTGATGAACGCAACGAACATGACATCGAGTTTTTCAAACCGCGAGAAGAGGCGCCGAAATCCCTTGAGTCGACGGAACAGCCGTTCGATCTCATGGCGTCGCTTATACAGGGCTCGACCGTATTCCCAGGGCGTGAGTCGATTGTGCTTGGGCGGCACCACAGGCACATACCCTAACTCCACGGCCAGTTCCCGCGTCGCATCGCCTTCATACGCCCGATCCATCAACAGGGAGACCGGGCGCGGCATGCGCCCGAAGCGTTGCAGGAGCTTTCGCCCCTCGGGTGCATCGTGGGCCTGGCCCGGAGACAGGGCAAACGTTAGAGCCGTTCAAGCATCCGCGGCAACCAGATGAATCTTGGTCGTCCATCCACCGCGGGACCGACCAATGGCTTGCGGGCCGTTTTTTTTTAACGACCCCGTGCCATCTGGATGGATCTTGACGATGGTACTGTCCAAGGCGACGGCTTCGAGCCTCACGCGGATGATCTGCGTGTGTTGCAACTGGGCAAAGACGCGATCCAGCACCCCGCTCTTTGCCCAACGATTCATGCGCGTATAGATGGTGTGCCAGTTGCCGAATCGCTTGGGGAGCCCGCGCCATTTGCACCCCTG
>JBBRRK010000075.1:0-16372 GCA_038200765.1 Nitrospirales bacterium | reverse complement strand
CGGCCCCGAAGGCCGGAATGCTCCACGTGCCCAACGCTGCAGCCACAACCACCGCAAACAAGCGATACGGATGCATGACGCTTCCTCTCATTTCGCAATCAATCGAGATCGACGGGGGACCGACAGGGACCAGCCGGATCCACAGAGGACAAGGCCGGCCCCCTCTATCGACCCTACTTGTTGTCGGAATACCCGGGGAACTTGTGTCCGAGAGACTGCGGGAAGCTCACGGTGCCGTCCGGGAATTCCTGCCCATGTTGCCACAGGTGATAAATCACACCGTCGGTCCCTGCGGCGATTTCCGCAACCTTGGCGGCCTGTTCACTCGGCATATCGAGAATTTGGACGCGGCCTGTCGCGATCTCGATTTTGTGATCGTGGAAAAACCGGTGCCACTGAATGGCAGGAAGCGTTCGCGTCAGATCTTTGGCGACAAAATACTCGATCGCCACCAACGGGGCCTTCGGATCAGTCGATTCAAACAGCAGGCATTGAAGAATCTTGTCAGAAATTCCCTTACAGTAATGATGAAATGGACCCCCCGGCGTGCCGTCCGCCATCATGTGCGGAGCCTGCACATGAATGTCGTATCCGAGAGCAGGGCTTGTTGGTTCACCGCTCATTGCCTTTTGGGGGGCAACCCCACTACATCCAATGGCAGCCATCGCGACAACTGCGAGTAATCCTTTTCTCATCACAATACACCTCCTGCGGTTTGGGGTTGGGGGACATGAATCTTCACCTGCTCTCTAGGCTGACATGGTCTGCGACCAGTCGACTGACTGTACGAGTCACGTGGTCTCAAAAGGATTCAAGGGCTATTTTCGTTGACGGCATGTTGCGCCTTTGATCTGCCGAAGCAGTTTTCGTACCGATAATCGTACGTCGGTATCGGACAGGCTCCTTGTACGCTCCTGTTGCTTGGTGTGCCCCCGTCTTGGGCGAGGGGCACACCAAGCCGGGAAGAATAATCTATCTCCAGCGAGGCGGTTGCTTGGCCTTGACGCCGAACTGGGCGGAGGTCACGTCGGTGCGTGCGCGCTTCTCCATGTCCCGGGTAGGGGCTCGCAAGCGACGCGTCTCCACTTCCCAGACCCAGCCGCTGATCACGACGTCCTTGGGGATGAGGGGGTGGTTGCGGAAGATCTCCACGGTCTTCATGCATGACTCATCCACGTCATCCATCATGCCGATCCACTTGGCAAAACTGCCTTTGTCCAGCTTCAGTTCAGGCAACGTCGGATCCAGGGTCAGCGCATTTGTGTCGATGCCTTTTTCCTGCAACATCCGCTCCAAGTCCGCCGCATTGGCAGACAGCATACCGCATTGGGTATGTTGCACGATGACGATTTCCTTGGTCCCGAAAAAATTGCAGGTCAACATGGCCGAGCGAATCGCGTCATCTGTGACGATGCCCCCGGCGTTGCGGAAGCAGTGGGCATCCCCGCCGCCAGCGGGCGTGTCCACGTGAATGCCGAGGGCCTCGTCCACCGGCAAACGTTCGTCCATGCAAGCCAGCACCCATAGACTGCGATTGTTGTGGCCGTCCGCCCCATACCGGCGACGCGTCGCCCAATGGTCGTAAGCAGTGACACGTGCACTCAGCTGATTCTTAAGCGTTTCCATTTCCCGCCTCCGTATGAATTGGTTGACAGTTCGGACCTCTGCTTGAGTAGTTGGTCGATAGTATTCAACAATTCTGAACTCACTTCGTCCGATGCGAGCGCACGAACGGTTGCGGGTGGCTGACCACTCCGTTTCGGTGCTTTGGCTCTTTCATGCCAGAGATGGAAGATGACCCCATCTATGTAGCAGGATGCTAAAAAGTCCGCCAGCGGCGTTCTCGCATCGCTCAGAGGCTCAACGAGAGTTGTTCGGAGATCGGAAGCATTGAAGCGGCTTTCCCGTTCGCCAAGATCTATTGCACGGGCGAACGGCCCCACGAAGTGCGGTCCGTACCTCCTCGCCTCTTCGCTCGCTGCGGCCTTGCTGGACGGCCTTTTTGAGCATCCTGCGAGTTGTTCATGTGTCAATGCCACGCGTTAGAACACAGCGGGATTTGAGCATAAACTGAGTTTTTCCGCAGCCTGTTAGGCCACAACCGCGACAACTTTCTTGCCTTGAGCCTCAGGCCTATCGAGAACCTGAACGCGACCGGTGGCGATCTCAACCTCGTGGTCATGGTAGTACTTGCTCCACTTTTTCAGCGGCACATGCGCGCGCGACTGATTTGGAGACAACATACTCGACATCCGTGAGCTGGGCGTTGGGATTGGCTTGCTGCGTCAGTTCTTTCCCAAGGGCAGACGGTTCCACCAGATCTCGCGGCGCGAGATCAAGCGGGTGCAGGCGCTGTTTGATGATCGGCCACGGAAAATTTTGAACTGGCACAGCCCCGCGCATGCGTTTCGCCACCTGTTGCACTAGGATCTTGAATGCACCTTTTTCAACCCCTGATACTTCCTCAAATTCTGAGCATCGAGACCGTCACATAACCTCATGGTTCCCCACGTGGGCCGACCCATAGGGACGCTTCCATCTCGTCTGGTTCTATTTATTCCCATCCACGATTACTGGCCACAGGCTTCGCCCTCACATCCACCCATCTCGCCTCTCGGTCCGCCGTGTCCCATGCCGCCCATGCCGCCGCCTGGTCCCATCATGGGTCCCATACCTTCTCCACGTCCCATCATGCCCGGTCCATGCTCACCGGCGAAACTGCGCGCGTACTGGATCAAGGCCCAGATCTCTCCGTCCGTCAGTTGCCCGCTAAATCCAACCATACTGGTACCGGCCGATCCGTTTTTGATTACCCAGAAGATTTCCCCTTCCGTCCGATGGCGCCAAAATCCATGGTGCTGAAAATTGCGGGGCGACGGTTTCAGTTGAGCGGCCAGCGGCCCATTGCCGTCCCCATCTTTCCCGTGACAATTGAAACAGGCGCCCTTGCCGTTATAGAGCGCCTTACCTTGCTCGAAGACTTCCGGAGATTTCGGCAAGGGGCTCGTAAGGGCCCGCGCTTCGGCCAGCTTGTCGGCCGGCACCAATTGCTGCATCATGTGCCGTTCGGCGGCCCAGGCAGGAATGGCAAGAAAAATCGCTGCGACCAGCAACGGGAACATACTCAGCTTCATCAGCGTCCTCCTTTATCGGCTGTTGAAAAGAGTCGAACCAACAGCGCATATCGTGTCGAGCCCCGGACGCGAGTACGATGCCATCAGTCCTCAGCCCAGAGACACACCTTACGGAGCACTACTGGTTTCGATATCGATTCCAAGGCCGATCCAGGCCCGCAACAGATCGTGTCGCGTAATCGAATAGGCCACCTTCCCATTCACTTTGACCGGAAGATTGAGAAGCCGTTTCTCTTCCATGACCTTCACCGCCTCGTCGATGCTGGTCTCGGACGTGACCGCTATACGATCCTTGGTCATGACATCCCCTGCCGTCAGCTGGTTCAAGTCTTTCTTCGCCTCAAGCGCGCGAAGGAGGTCGAACTCGCTGACGAACCCTATGAATTCACCGCTTCCGTCCACCACGGGAGCGCCCGGCGTGTGCGAAGACAATAACTCGACGGCAACTTCCATCGCATTCCGGTTCCATTGGAATACCAGATCGTTCGTGGCATGAATTTGTCCGACAGTCTTGAATCCCCCGACAGGAACACCGGGTCTCGATAACGTGGTCATGGCACCTCCTCTGTGGCATTGAATGGTTACGCGCTTACAATTCGTCCGCCTGATCGAGCCGCTGCACTGATAATGCCCTCACATCTTTCGCCTGCTGATCGCGAACTTTCGCATCCTTTGTCGCCTCTCTACTCTGCTATCGAATATGAGACAGTCGATTCGCAAAGGATTCGTCAATCGCATATGCTCCGGCATTTCTTGCTTGATGCATATCTGATGTGTCCATCAATTTGGGTATCCCTTCACACAACTCATGCATGCGAAACAGCAACCTCTATGCCAGTCGTATAGAAGGCGGAGGTCCTGATAGGGATGGATTAGCACGGTATTCGGCAATGGAAATTCCGGTCTCGCTCTATCCTGGCGACGAGAGTGGGGAGTCTTGCTACGATAGCGCCAGGAAACTGTGGCGAAATGCCACTACGAAAGAATCCTGGAAGGTACAAAATTTAGAGAGTCCTCGGTGACGTTACGGTTTTCACACCGATTCCGTAGGTATAGACCAACTCGCCACCCCAATAGCCGGTGAGAGTCAGGACAACGATCCCGATCACACCAAGACCGAGAGTCAGAAAGCGGATTTCTTTGAGCCATCCCCACCGCATGACGAGACGCAACCCTAACAGCGCAACAAAAACGACCAGCGTGGCCGCCCCTAGGCTCTCGTGGAGTTCAAGCACCCACTCCGGCACACCGGCCTGCTCCGCCACGTCTTCTTCTAGATTGCCCGTGGCCACCGCAAGCGCTGCGCTCATCACGCCGGCCAGCAAGGTATAGCCGGATGCTGAAAAAGTCCGCCAGCGGCGTTCTCACATCGCTCAGAGGCACAACGAGAGTTGTTCGGAGATCGGAAGCATTGAAGGGGCTTTTCCGTTCGCCAAGATCTATTGCACGGGCGAACGGCCCCACGAAGTGCGGTCCGTACCGCCTCGCCTCTTCGCTCGCTGCGGCCTTGCTGGACGGTCTTTTTGAGCATCCTGCGAGTTGTTCATGTGTCACGCCACGCGTAAGAACACAGCGGGATTTGAGCGTAAACTGAGTTTTTCCGCAGCCTGATAGAGGCTTGTGTCTCGAAACCCTCCGGTCGGCCAGCGAGACGCAAGGGCGTCGAACGCCACGCTGGCGCATAGCAGCCCGATAGGAAAATGGACCACGATCGGATGAATCGGATGCATACCCTCTCCTGCTCCAGCCCCCTTGATTCATGAAGGCTCCTGCTGCAGTCGCCGAGCGGTCTGAAGAATGTGAGCTAGTGTTGGTGCTCAGCGGCCCCCTCTTTTCCCGCTCCTCCATCTTTCCCATGCTCCCCGCCTTTCATTCCACTCATCCCGCCAGCATGACGGCCCTCTCCCCCCATCATCTTTTCCATCATCTTGTCCCGCAGTGCCTGCTCTTTCTCACGTTGTTCGGGAGTCAATAGCGCCATCGCGTCGCGCTTCGACTTGATCGTCACAAACAGAAGGCCGCCTTCCGCCTTCTTGAGTTGGTCCACTTTGGCCTGGATCACTGCCGAGTCAGCCTGCTCATCCTCGACTAACGCATGCAATTCGAGTTTTGCTACCTTGATATCGGCCTCCGCTCTGATTTGTGCCCGGCTCAGATCAAGCTGCATAGTTTTCAGCTTCCTGATCTGCTCTGGTATGAGACCTAGCTCCTTTTCATGCTTGAGAAGATGCTTCAGGGCATGGCAGCCTTGCTCGTCCTGCTTGCTCTGGTCGTGGCCTTCATGCATTTTACTCATCATGTGGCCACCCATCATGCCCATCATTCCTCCATGGTCCCCATCCGCTCCGGCAATATGGACGTTCGCGCCGAGCAGTTCCACTGATCCCCATAAAAGGATCACTGCATATCGAGAGGCCTTCATCATGGCTGGTTCCTCCTGCATTCGTTGTGTCTTAGATTGACCACGCCCCTTGTCTCATTCGGACTCGTCGCTCCTCCTTTCTACTGAAGGCTTCATATCAGCTGGCATCCCACAACCTCACATACGGTTTGCTCCGATCATACTCAAGCAATCTTCGGGCCTAACATCTCAACACCATACAGCTGGAAGTGATGCCCACGGTTCATCCAATGCAAAGATACCATCAAGGAAAGATCCACTTGGCTACGACAGAGATACCATGTTGTCTGGTGCACCGGACATATCTGTTGAAGCTGGATCCGTCGCCACACCATTCAGCCTAAAGTGATTTGGTCGGATGCGGTGAATCTTGTGACAAAAACACAGGAACGATGAGGCAAAACGCTACTGCGGCAAACTGTCTAAAGAGGAAGCGGACTTGATCTTGTTCCTGCCGCGCTCGTCCATTCGTTACAAATCCAACGCCACCATCTTGCGGTGGAATCGAGTGATCACGTTGGGATCCGGCGCCAGACGCATCGTGGCTTCGTCCTTGCCGTTGTACTGCAACAAGTTCAGCACGTACCGAAGACTTTCCAGACGCGCCGCCTGTTTGTCGTTGGCCTTGACGATAATCCAAGGGCTGAATGTCGTGTGGGTCTTGCTGAACATCTCCTCTTTGTAGCGGGTGTAGGAGTCCCACAGCTCTTGCGCCTTCTCATCGACCGGGCTCAACTTCCACTGCTTGAGCGGATTCTGCCTGCGCGCCTCGAACCGCTTCTCCTGCTCCTCCTTCGAAATCGAGAACCAAAACTTGATGATGGTCACCCCGTCTTCGTAGAGCATATGTTCGAATTCCGGAACCTGCTGCAGAAACCGCTGGTGTTCCTTCTTGCTACAGAATGCCATCACCGGTTCGACCACCGCGCGGTTGTACCAGCTGCGGTCGAAGAATACGATCTCGCCCTTGTTGGGCAGCTGACGGATATAGCGTTGAAAGTACCACTGCCCCCGTTCCTCATCCGACGGTTTGGGCAGCGCGACCACCCGCATGGCGCGAGGGTTCAGATGCTCGGTAAAGCGGCGAATCGTGCCGCCCTTCCCGGCCGCATCGCGCCCTTCGACCAGGATCGCAATCCGTTCGGCGTGGCGCTGCACCCACAGCTGGAGCCTGACCAATTCGACTTGCAATTGCCGCAACTCTTGTTCGTACAGCAGCGTCTTGCGCACCTGCTCGATATCGACGGCTTTATTCTCCAGCAGTTGGATGAGGCCCTTTCTCGTATTGATTCTCCGGAGGTCATCCTCGGTCAAGGCGGGACTCAGTTCGCCGATACGTCCGAGCTCCTGCCCGACAGATCCACTGCGCGGCAGTCGATAGCCGTCCCCTTCCCGCGGTACCGTCGTGGGAATGGTCTCCAGCTCATTGGCATCGGTACGCCCGTCCTTTTCGGCGAACTCACTTGTGCCCACCTCATCCCGTCGACCAGTCCGGACTTTTGATTTCCCGGTCGATTCGCCATCAGTCGACATACAGCAATCCCTTTCAGTGAAGGAAAAGAATCAAAATGCCACGTTGCGATCACGTTCGGCGACGGCCTTGATGTAGTCCGGCATACTCTTGATCGTCGCGCCAGAAACAAGGTCCCCGGCGCCGATCTGACGAGCCACGGCGCAGGCCCCGCAGACCCAGATGGGAATGTTCGAAGCTTGCAAGGCCGCCAGAAGGTCTTTGAGCGGCGTCAGGTTCACCCCCGTCACATGATCGGCGGTTCCTTTGCGCCCGAGGGTGACCGCTTCATTCCACAGCCAGAGCACGACCTCGTGGCCTTGCTCCTTCGCGACCTTCGCTGCCATGAACGGCAACGTGGCCATCGTGGGATCGTCCGTACCTCGACTTCCAGACACAATAAATGTTGCCATGTTTTCCTCCTCCTTGATGTTCACGTGCTTGTGATTTCTCTCCCTACCCCTCACCCCCTACTTCGCCAATGAACGAGTGTAGTGAATCAACTGCCACACCTGTTCATCCGACAACCCGGTAAATGGCATCATCCCCGTTCCTAGCGAACCATTTTTGATAATCCAAAACAGTTGGCCATCGGGAATGTTCTTCATCATCGACCCGCAAGTGAAGTTGCGCGGAGACGGCACCAAGGCTGCCCCCATGGGTCCCTTCCCGTCACCCTGTTCTCCATGGCACATCGCACAAGCAACGGGCTGCGCCGTCTTGAGGAACAGTGCCTTCCCCGCCTGAATCATACCGGCAGATGCGGGGAACGGATTGGTCTTGGTCATGAATTCCTCCGGCGCCTTGGCTGTCTTGCGCGGCTGCGCACAGGTTCCCCCTTGGCCCCCGCTCGGAACGGCTGCCATGTCCGGCACCCCTTTAAACGTCGCCTTCACGTATGCGATCACATCAGCCACACCCTGTTGACCAATCGTCAAATTCCAATAGGGCATGTTCGGCGATTTGCCTACTGCCGGCCCGCCATGATTGATGACGTTGTAGAGATATTCGATCGGGAGTTTTTCAAATGGAATGTTGGCATGAATCGCCGGCTTGGGTTCCAGCCCGGAGGCTGCCGGTCCATCACCCTTGCCCGTCGCGCCGTGGCATTGCGAGCAATATTCCTTGTAGACGACCTTACCCCGATCCACGCTGGCCATCCCGAACTCCGGACTCGTCCAGGGCTCATAGTACGTGAAGTCCTTCACCCCCTGTACCATTAAGAACCCGATCACCGCACGGAGCTGTGGCTCCGTCGCATCGGCCAGAAACTCGCCGCTGTGAGGCGTGAAGTCTTGTGGATTCTGCCCGAAACGGAAGATCCAATCCTGATCGTACCGCTGTCCAGCCGCGACAAGTGATGTGCTCTGCGGACCCCCAATGAGCTTGCCGTTCTCTTCGATCACGTGACAACCGAGGCAGGCATGTGCCTTGAAGGCCTTCCCCCCGAACGTCGCCTCGAATTTCGTCACCTTCGAGAGATCAAACGCGCCGACTTTGACTCGCGAATCCTTGTTGTGCTCGGCAAAATAATCGGCGATGGCATTGGCCTCCGACTCGGTGACCATCGGATGCTTGGATGGCACCTCGGTCAGATCCCATCGATAGCCCTTGGCATACAATGGCCCTTCCTTGCCCGTCAGCCACCGAATCAACCAGGGCCGCTGATATTTGCTGCCGGCCCAAATGAGGTCTGGCGCCTTCAGATTGAAGCGCGAATCCGGCTGACCCTCCAGCCGGTGGCATTGCACGCAGGTCTGCTGGATAATTTCTTTCGCCCGCGCTTGATCGCTCGCGAACGACAGATGAATGGATGACATCAGCCCCAGTATTGCGAGCGCCGCGCTTCCAAGAGCCACCCGGCTTCTCATCTTCAACATCGCTATTTCTTTCACGATGGTTTCTCCCCACGGGGATGGGGATTGAGCTCAATCGCCACTCCTGCAGGCACCGCGAGGGATTGATGCACAGTACAGCCATGCGCCACCTTGAGGAGCCGCTCACTGTGTGCGGCTGTGAGACGATGCGGCAAGTGAATCGCCAGTGTGATCTGACCCACCCGATGCGGCTGTTCCGCCATGGTCCATTCCGCCTCAATGCTCAATCCTTTGGTCGAGATCTGATGGCGGTCGCAGTACCGACCCACGAAATATCCGATGCAACTGGCCAGCGAACCGACGAAGAGTTCGACAGGACTCATCCCGGCATCCTGCCCTCCATCCTCAACCGGCTGATCGGTCACTACTCGATGCTTGCCGCTCGTGATGTCATATCGAGTTCCACCATGATATGTCGCGGTGAGTTTCATATCGCCCTCCTCAACATCGTTCGGGAACTGTGAGCGCGACGAGCAAGACGTGCGAGACAGACGTGACTCGCTAGGAAAAACTTCAAACCCGTCTCGCTTTTCTCGCAAGTCTCGCACACTAATACGGTGCCTCAGAAGGCTTGCCGCCCTTCTGCCAATCGTTCACTTTGCCGGGGAAATCGGGCCGCGGTTGGGCATTGATATACGCGGCGACATCGTAGGCATCATCATCCGACAGGCTCCAACCCCAGCTGCGCGGCATATTCGCTTTGATGAAGGCGGCAGCCACGCTCACTCGTGCCATGCCTGCGCCAATGGTATAGGACTGCGGTCCCCAGACAGGCGGCGCCGCCATCGTCCCCAAACCGTCGGAGCCGTGACAGAAGGCACATTTGTTCGCAAACAGGTTCTTCCCGTTGCTTGGATCGAGTGGACGCCGTGAGTCAATGAACTGGAGGCCCCGCCAGGGCAATGTCGCGCCGCTCGGTACTCCGCGCGAGAGCCAGGTAATATACGCCACGACGGCCTGTAGGTTGAAGCTGTCCGGCGGAAATGCGCGCCCATTCAGACTTCGCTCCATGCACTCGTTGACACGATCGGCAAGCGTATTCACCCTCGCACTGCGGGGACGGTACTCGGGATAGACCGCAGCAAGACCCACGAACGAAGCCGCGTTCGGATTGAGCCCGCCGTCGAGATGACAGTTGGTACAGTTCAGGCGATTGCCGACATAGGGCGCGGCATATTCCTGCGTATTGACGACAACCTCATAGCCAAGCCGGATCTGTTCGCCCAGTTGGCTGCCTGGAATGGTTTCTGGGGAGGGCGGAGCGAATTCTATCGGCGCGCTGCTTGTCTGTTCAGTCCCGAGAGGCTTCTCGGTCATGACCCGATCCCGCTCACCTGAACAGCTCAGGAGCATCACCATCGCAAGAATAACCGGCAGTCGCCATACCATGTCCCTCCATTGTGCCAAGACCGTGCCACGAAAAGGCAACACCTACCTGTCGTTTTGCCCTGTCAAATCAGGGGGTTTGCCGACAATTTCGATCGCGCTGGGGACAAACGCGACAGCACCGACCTCATCATTGTTGCGGGATGCCACAGAGTCAGGCGGCGGACAAAGGGCGCGCCGATGGCCACCCATATGGAAGTACAGAACGGGAATCACGATCAGGGTCAACAGGGTCGACGCTCCCACGCCAAATAGCAACGACACGGCCAGACCTTGGAAGATCGGATCGAGGATGATGACAAAGGCGCCGACCATCAAGGCAGCGGCAGTGAGCAAAATAGGTCTGGTGCGGATCGCGCCGGCTGTGATGACCGCGTCGAACAGCCGGACGCCCGCTCGCTCTTGAAGCTGGATGAAATCCACAAGGAGGATCGAGTTCCGAACGATGATGCCGGCCAATGCGATGAACCCGATCATCGACGTGGCGGTGAAGTAGGAACCGGTCAACCAGTGGCCGGGCAGAATGCCGATCAGCGTCAATGGAATCGGCGCCATGATAATCACCGGCGTCAGGAACGACTGAAACTGCCCGACAATGAGCAGATAGATCAGGAGCATCGCCAAGGCAAAGGCCATCCCCATGTCGCGGAACGTCTCATAGGTAATCTGCCACTCCCCGTCCCACTTCATGGCCATCGTATCTTCCGACCAGGGCTGTGAGGCGTAGTATTGCTCGATCTTGTATCCCTCAGGCGTTCGATAGCTCTCCAACTTCTTCCCGACTCCCAACACCCCATACACGGGGCTCTCGGCCTGCTCGGCGCCTGGGCCTCCGACATCGGCGACGATATAGACTACCGGCTTCTGATTCTTATGATAGATCGCCTTGTCTTGGACCGTCTGCTCGATCGTGAGCAGTTCGGACAATGGCACGATGCCGCCGGTATTCGTGCGCAGGCCGATTTCGCCGATATGCTCGAGGCCGGTTCGCTCCGCCAGCGGCAGACGAAGCACGATGTGAACCGGGCTTTTCTCCTGAGGAATATGGACGAGTCCGACCTTCGTACCCTGCAGCGCCATACGTAGCGTGTTCACAATCTCCTCGGAAGGAATTCCGGCGAGGGCCGCCTTCGCTCGATCGACTGCGAACACATATTTCACTTGGTCCGCCTCAACGTAATCGTCCACATCGACGACACCGGGCGTGGACTCGAATAACGATCGGACTTCCCGTGCGACGACGATCTGCCGGGCATAGTCCGGGCCATAGATTTCTCCCACCAACACCGATTGCACCGGAGGCCCCGGCGGCACTTCGACCACTTTTACGTTGGCCCGATACTCCTTGGCAATCTCCTGGACCTGCGGACGCATCCGCTGAGCGATCTCATGACTCTGGGCGGCTCGGTCGTGTTTTCCAACAAGATTGATCTGAATATCGGCCTCGTGGGGCTGTTCTCGCAGATAATAGTGGCGCACCAATCCGTTAAAGTTAAACGGCGAAGCCGCGCCGACATAGGATTGATAGTTCCGCACCTCCGGCACGGTCCTGACGTATCGGCCCAACGCCTGCGTGACTCGCGCCGTTTCTTCAAGCGTCGTGCCTTCCGGCATATCGACAACCAATTGCAATTCGCTCTTGTTGTCGAACGGCATCATCTTCACCACGACATGGCGTGTATAGAACAACACCACCGATCCTGCGAGCAACAACGCGACGATCCCAAAGAAAACGTAGGCCAGGACGGGATGAGCGAGCAACGATGAGAGAACTTGCCGATAGATCCGCGCCGTCAACCCGCGCTCGTCGCCTTCATGATCGACACCCGCTACCTGTACCCCAGGTCGGTAACAGGTTTGGCAGAACCAGGGAACCACGACAAACGCAACCAGCAGCGAAAAGAACATGGCGATGGAGGCGTTGACAGGAATGGGCCTCATGTAGGGACCCATAAGCCCGGAGATGAAGGCCATCGGCAGGAGGGCGGCAATAACGGTAAACGTAGCTAAGATCGTTGGGTTCCCGACCTCGTCCACGGCATGAATCAAGGCTTCTTTATGAGGCGTAAGGCCCAATGTCAGATGCCGGTAGGTGTTCTCGACGACGACAATGGCGTCGTCCACCAGAATTCCAATCGAGAAGATGAGGGCAAAGAGCGTGACACGATTGATGGTATAGCCAATGAGCATGGACGTAAAGAGCGTCAACGCCAAAGTCAGTGGGATCGCGAGAGACACCACAAGGGCCGGACGAGGTCCCAATGCCATTCCGAGAAACACCACGACCGCCACCACGGCGATGAGCAGATGCCACAGCAGTTCGTTCGCCTTGTCCTGCGCCGTCTCTCCATAATCGCGCGTGACGGTCACGCGCACATCCGAAGGAATCGTCGCGCCCTTCATCCCCTCGACTTTTAGAATCACTTCCTGTGCGACCGTCACCGCATTCATACCGGCCTGCTTCGCAATGGCCACCGTCACGGCGGGCTCCTCATGAGACGTGAACGGTGAACGGTGAACAGTGGGCTCGCTCGCGGCACGTGTCGCGTTCGGCCTTTCACCAGCGTCACCGGGACCCAGCCCGAACCACACATACTGCGTCGATTCGCGCGGCCCATCTATGACCTCGGCGACTTGGCGCAGATAGACAGGGCGCTGCTCGTTCACGCCGACGACCAGACCTTCCAGATCCTCGCGCGACCGGATAAATTGGCCGGTCTCCACGAGAAAACTCTGATTACGGCTATCGAACCGCCCCGTCGGCAAGGCCCGATTCTCGCCTCGAATCACCCATTCAATCTGCAATGGCGTAAGCCCGTAGGCCTTCAACCTGGTGGGGTCGATCTGAATCCGTAGTTCTCGCGCCTGACCGCCGACGATAAAACCAGCTGAAGTCCCCGCAACTTTCTTCGCCTCCTCCAGCACCTGTTCGGCCAACCGATGCAGTTCAAATTCGCCGTACCGTTGACTTGAGAGCGTCACCGTCACGATCGGGACATCGTTGACGTCCTTCGGCTTGACCAGAAACGGCTCCGCACCCGGCGGCAGGAGATCCTGATTGGACATCAACTTGTCGTACAGATCGACCAGACTCTGTTCCATCGGCTGGCCGACATAAAACCGTACGATGATGAGGGCGCCACCAGGCCGTGAAATGGAATACACGTATTCCACCCCCTTGATCTCGGAGAGCTTGCGCTCGAACGGCTTGGTCAATTGTTCTTCCACGATCTTGGCGGACGCGCCGGGAAAGGGCAGCCACACATCGGCCATCGGCACGATGATTTGCGGTTCTTCCTCGCGAGGGGTCGCCACAATCGCAAAGAGGCCCAGCAGCAACGCGCCCACCATGATGAGCGGTGTGAGCTTGCTCCCAATGAACAGGGCTGCGATCCGGCCTGAGAGACCGTACGGGGTGGAACGAGGCAGCGATGTTGGATGTTCAGTGTTCACTGGTTCATGCTGAAAGCCGATGGTTGAACGCTCAAGGCACACGATTGACGACTGAAGCCGCTACTTCGGCGAGGCTACCGCATCGATAATTTCCACCACGGCGCCGTCCACGCCACGGGCACCCTCAAGCAGCACTCGTTCGCCGACGTTTACACCGGACAGGATTTCAATCTGTGTGTCGAACCGACGTCCGACTTTGACCCACCGAAGCCGACCGATCGTATCGGAACCCACCACGAACACACTCGTCAATCCGCCCCGCTCCACGATGACGGAGGCCGGCACGAGCATCGTCTGGGCGACTCCTTTATCCAACTGTAATCGGCCGAACATCCCGCTCTTGAGGCCTGGCGTGATCGGTAAATCCACCTTTACTGTGAACGTATGGGTATGGGGATCGCCCGCCGGAAGAATTTGACTGACGACCCCGTGCAGGGGTTGGACTCCGAGCGCGTCGATGAGGATAGGAATCGTGTCCCCGAGAGCAACGAACTTCAGATCCCCTTCGGCAACCGTCGTTTCAAGACGCAATTGCCGTGAGTCCTCCATCTTGAGCAACGGCTGACCGGGCGAGGCCAATTCCCCCGCCTCCACGTTCTTTTCGGTAATCATGCCGTCGAACGGGGCCTTCACGACGGTATAGCTGAGTTGGGCCAGGACCGCCTTCCGATCAGCTTCGGCAACTTTATACGTCCGGGTCGCATTTTCCATCTCCTGCTTGGAGACCGCATCCTGGGTATAGAGCGTCTTCATGCGGTCGTGTTGCGCCTTTGCGTTCTCAGCTTCCGCTTCGGCACGGGCCAAGTCCGCCTGCACATCCCGGCTATCCAACTGGATCAGGAGCTGGCCCTTGGAGACCTGCGCGCCTTCCCGAACCAGCAGTGTGTCGATCGTCCCTTGAATGCGGCTGGAGAGGATGGCTTGGAAGATGGGCATAACTTGCCCGGTGACTTCAACGCGAATGGGAACCTGAGAGGTCAGGATTTCGAGGACCGCTGCTTGAATCGTCGCTTGCGGCGCAGCTGAGCCAATAGCGATTGTCGGTTCCTCCTTGGACCCGCAACCGATTGGCAATAGCAGCGCCACCGCAATGAACAACCGTCTCACTGATGCGATCCTCATCTGAGTAATGTTCTCTCAATCTCTGTATATCGTCGATGCAGTTACCACAATCCCTACGGGATCGTCGGAAAGTCTGGATTCTTATCCTCCCGGATGCAGCAAGCCGCTGATGGCCGGCGTCATAAGAGAGGGGATAGACGAGGCGGGCGAGAGAACTCATTGCCCAACTCGTTCAACCCCCATGGCTGCATCAGCATGATCCTGACATCTGTCGCCAGGTCGGGGCGCAGCACTCTCATGGTCTTCCCACTTGCCGCGCTTGGCCCCCACCTGTCGCACAGACATTCGGCCGTCGCGAGCAGTTCCTCAAGACGGCGGTCCGGCTTCACTCCGAAGTGTTCCCGATCAAAGATGGGGATTTGAAGACAGACCTCGGCTCGATACTGACGTTCCGGAGAGTACATGACGCGATGCATCGGAGGATCCGGATATTGACAGGGTTTGAGCAGATCTAAGGATTGAAAGAAGACGCGGCAGAGACGACGCAGTTCCCCCACCAATTCATGAAGCTCAGGATCTTCACCAGTCGGCAAGTGCCTGGCATCCTGGAAAGCTGCGTACAGGTTGAGTTGAAATCCGATTTGAACGATGTGGCCGGACCCATCTTGCACGTAGTAGGGGTCATGATCGAAACAGACCTTTCGCGTGGCGGTCATGTCTCGCAAGGCCTGCTCGCTGGCGAAGGCTCCATCAAGAACAAGCGGGATTGTCATGACTGACTCCTAACAGGCTGCGGAAAAACTCAGTTGACGCTCAAATCCCGCTGTGTTCTTACGCGTGGCGTTGACACATGAACAACTCGCAGGATGCTCAAAAAGGCCGTCCAGCAAGGCCGCAGCGAGCGAAGAGGCGAGGAGGTACGGACCGCACTTCGTGGGGCCGTTCGCCCGTGCAATAGGTCTTGGCGAACGGAAAAGCCCCTTCAATGCTTCCGATCTCCGAACAACTCTCGTTGAGCCTCTGAGCGATGCGAGAACGCCGCTGGCGGACTTTTTCAGCATCCTGCTAATCATTGAAACTTGCAAATGCCAAATGTCCTTGGTATACAGTCACCCTTGGCCTGAGCCTTCCTCAGCGCCCTGCTACTCCTGCACCCCCAGCCTCTGCAACAGCGCCATCATCGGACACCATCAGGTAAAAGCCGATTGGATGAGATTCGCCGCCACAAGTACGGCGAAATAGTTCCAATATGGATGGACTGCTGCGCCCAGGACGACCTCGACGAGCACAAAGACTCCGGCAATCAACCGCAACATGTCGTTGAGTTTCATAGGGCCCTCCTTCCTCTTGCCTATGTGAGGCAGGGGCGGAGCAAAAGATTCACGATGGAGAAACCATCGTGTTAGCTGGGGCGCGCTCAAAAACCAAGTGCAACATGTATGGGAGAATATGTTGCATGGGAAATATCTACACACAGTTGAGTCTTCAAGAACGGACGATGATCCACACGCAACTGGAGAGAGGCCTCACCCCGGCAGCGATTGCCCTG